>NZ_JACHDC010000008.1:0-306744 GCF_014200875.1 Paraburkholderia sp. HC6.4b | reverse complement strand
ACACAAACCATTACCAAACCGCTCAGCAGACCTGGACCATTCGGTATCTCTGATCGATGCCGCCGTCTAGTGTCGGTTTCTCACAGCCGTTCACACCGGTTGAACAACAGGGGCGGAGTGCATGTCTCGTTGCTCGGCATGGCTCACACGCTCCGAGCTGGAAGTCCGGCCGCACACAAAGGAAGTCACTCGTTACCCGGTAACGCCGACGAGCTACCGGGGAACCCGGAAGTAGGCATCCCATTCTGCCGAGTCCGGATCAAGCCTGCGCACGATCGCCCCGTCCGCCCGCACTACCAGCCGCTCCAGCATCTCCCGCTTCGTTACCGAGTAACGGCGTGCCAGCCGTGCGAGCGCGAGGTCGGCTTCAGTGGTCACCCACATGTCAAGCCGCCGTTCCCCATTGCCATCGTTTCCGGCTGTTGCCCGCCTTGCCCGCCAGGCGGCCTGTCGCTCTGCAGTCGTCTTTGCCATCCCGATTCTCCTCTCCGGCGTTACCCGGTAACGTGACCTTGCCGGCCGTTACCGGGTAACGAAACGTCCCTAAAGTCGACTGCATGTCGTGCTTCGTACGATGGAGTCCAGAAAACACTAACGGTGGTCGAGAGGCGCTTACACGCGCCGTCAGCACGACGCCATCTGTTCGGAGCGCGCTCGAAGGCGCATGACAGTCTGCCGGCTCGTGTTCAGGGCGCGGGCAATCGACGCGACGGACTGCCCCTGCGCGAGCCGTTCGCGCGCCAGCTCTTCCTGCTTGCCGCTGAGTGCACGGGGCCGACCCAGCACCTTGCCGGCGTCTCTCGCGCGGGCAAGGCCGGCGGCGGTACGCTCCAGCAGCAGGTCGCGCTCGAACTCCGCTACGGCGGACAGCACAGACATGGTCATTTTCCCTGCTGCACTCGTCAGGTCGGCCCCGCCGAGAGCGAGGCAATGCACAGGGATACCGGCCTGCGCGAGTTCATCGACGGTAGCGCGAACGTCCATCGCGTTACGTCCGAGCCTGTCGAGTTTCGTTACGACCAGGACATCGCCGGCCTCCAGACGGTCGCGCAGCTTCGCAAAGCCCTTGCGCTGGTTTGCCGCAACAGACCCGGACACGCACTCGGCGATCACGCGGCGCGGCTCGATGTTGAAACCCGCCGCCCGTATCTCGTGGACCTGATTATCTGTGGTCTGCTCGGCGGTTGACACACGGCAGTACGCAAAGACTCGCCCCATTGTTGTTCTCCAGTTCCAAAAGGCTGTACGAAACGTTACCAGGGTACGAAAGTGTGTCAAGCAGATTTTTGGACAGGCCACAGAGAGCCGTCCAAAAACGACCGGTTTTGGACAAGCTATGTAGCTAAATCGGGCAGCAAACCAGCAAACGACCCGTTTGCGACATTCAGCGAAGCACGCCAATGTCGCAAACCCGGCACGGAACGGACGCTCAGCTAAGCTCCTTTCGGAGTCAAAGCCCCACTTGTACGTCACCGCACACGTTACCTGCGGAACACGTGCTGCCGGTGATGCCGCAGGTATCCGATCTGAGTTTCGTTGAATACGCCCGTGCTCGCGTCTCGCGTTAGATGCCACGCTTGCAGCACATCGTGCGGCAAGTGGATCGATATGATCAATCTGCCGGAATCGTCGAAGGTGATCCATCCGTCGTCGAACAGGTGGTCAACGTGCGGGGCAAGCATCAACCCGTTGTTGCCGTCAAGACGTTCGCGATTCGTAGCATGCCGCCAAGGCTTGATGTGACTGGCGCGAAGCATGCCCTGATGCGCAATTAACGTGAGCCTGCACCGTGGCTCGACCTGCAGCACGTTGCACCTGAATTGCCCCTGTCCCCTGCGAGCGTCCACCAGCTGCTTTTTCTCGGTGACTGTCAGTGCATCGTCGGCGAGGATGTCCTCCACCCGCTTCTGTTCGTGGATCTCCCGTTCTTCCCATCCCGCGTTCTGGCCAAGCCGCGACCGCAGCAGCTGCGCCACCCGTTGGTCATTGACGGGCACCAGCGTGTCCAGATACTGCCTCAGGCCGGCCTGCGTCAGATCAGCATAGGAACAGCTAAACGTCGAGTCCCACGAAACGCGGATCCTATAAAACCCTTCTTCTGCGTCCCGGAATAGTTCCGGGCGACCGTTATGGAGCTTCTGGTCCCACACCTCTTGCACGACGCCGGTGGCGATATAACCTCTGCGCGTCTTGCTTTCATACGCAAAAACGACGTCACCCGGCCGCATACCCGACAGGGTTTTGGCACGCTTCTCGGCATTCTTAGGAGTGGGCGTCAGGTAGGCATAACCGTCGCGCAGCCAGAAGGCGAAGGGATTGTCCGGTTCGGCGCCCCGATGGTATTCGCGATAGCTGGCGAGATCCGTATTGATTGAAAAGCAGCGTGACTGCATTCGTTCCCCGTGCGATCCGGTCCAGCATTGCCGGTCTGTTGTGATGAGTCCATCATTGCACATAAGGCGTCCCGGCTGTGTGAACTGGCGGCTCGTCATTGCCGCATGCGCCGAAATGGGCAGCGGCATTTTCTACTGTCCAGGCAGCTCGGGAACCGTTGTCGTGACTCAAAGCGGCGGGCGAATTTTGTCGTTGCGCCTCGAACAAAAGACGCTGAACAGACGGCTCGCACGTTAGCTACGTTTTGACCCAATGGCAGTTTGGCGACCCTCAGCGTCCATGCGTTGAGCGATCGCGAACGCCCGCTCCTGGCCGAACTGGGCCGGACGACCAGACACCGTATGCCCGATCAAGTCCAGACTTCTACAGGTGCATTGGATGACGGGAATCGCCTCTTGAGTCGATTACTTGACGAACCCTCGCTGCCTTCTCTCCGCGTCGATCCGCTCCACTTCACCTTGCCAGTGCTTTTCTTGGTCGGCGTCATTGGCGTTCATCGCGCGAAGCACGTTATTCATCGCCTCTATCTTGGCTCGCCTCAAGTTCGCCTTGACACGAAGCGTCTCATAATCGCCATAGTCCACGGGTTTATAAGCTCCGCCCAGCACCGAGTGTGCATAGATTCTGTACATCTCAGTGGCAATGACGGCTGCCTGCTCGCCATCCATGCCTTCGCTTTCCAACGCGAGTACAAACGCATGCGTGTCCATTGAACATCCTTATCGCAGTTCATTCACTTCGGCAGGTGACGCCAACACAGCCCACTCCCATGTCGCGGAACCCGCGGGCCATTTTGACGTCCACGTCCTTCCCCAAAGGAGGATTGCATACCAACCCTGACAGCCTTAAATGTATCCATGACCGAACACACATCTTCATAGCGAAGCCAGCCGCTCTGTCGGTGAAAGCGCATCAGCCCTGAATGCGGGCGGCCCCACTGAAGTCTTTATATGGGCGCGTGACGGGCCGACGCCACTATGGCAACCGGAACACCGTCTGCATCTCGGTACGGAACTGCCCCAGCTCGTTCAGCGCTTCATCTACACGGCCCCGGATCTCCTTCCTCATTCGGGATCACTTCCAGATGTGTAAAAGGATGCCCGTGGCGAGCCCGATAGCGACCGCAGCGGACCAGATTTGGTTGCGCAGGCCGGACACGGCAATCGTCAAGTCCTGCTTCGTCGCAAGGTGGTCGATCGAGGTCCCCTCGTTGATGCACTCGGCCAACGCTTCAGCCGCTTCCTGGGTCATGCCGCCCTTGGTTTGCATGTGCCGTGCAAATTTGAGAGTGTCGATCATGCTCTTCTCCGTTGTGTCAGCTAACAGCAGGGTGGTCTCACGGACCAGCCGGCCGTCAGGATGGTCCCACAGACCAGGCTGCCGTCAGGGTGGTCTCACAGACCAGGCTGCCGTCAGGGTGGTCTCACAGACCAGGCTGCCGTGCCAGCGCGACTGCTTGGTTGATGCGGTGGATCGTGTCGGCATGCGTGCTGCGGAAGTACAGGCTGGTCTCCTGGTGCTCGCCGAACACCGTGACGATCGCACGGGCTTCATCGAGCGTGAAGACAGCCTGCAAGCGGTTGCGAGCGTTGCGAGCTTCGAACGCCGGACGGGGTAGCATCCCCTTAGCCCTCCACCGGTAGAGCACCTGGAGGTCCCGGTTTAATGCCTGCGCCAGCTCGTCGAGCATGACCGTTTTCGCGCTGCCACGCGCTACGCCGTTCTGCTCGATGTCGCGCGTCTTCGCGAAGGCGTCAAGCATCGGGAGATTACGCCGGCAGTCCTCGCCCTCACTCACCTCGAATCCGGCAACGCGACGCGCCTCAAACTGCGTCTGTCGCGCGCGTTGTAAAACCTCGGTCCGATAGGTCGGGTCGTCCTGATACCGCTGGCGACGACGAGCGTTGCGTTCCTCGCCCCAGTAGCGATCCTTCTTCGAATCTGTAGGAGCCGTTTTGGTAGTTCCCATGCGCCCTCCTAGTTTGTCCGGATGCAACTATGACATGGCAATGGGACATATGTTAGATATTTCGCATACCTAATTTTTGCAACCGGTTTCAAAATCTGTGTATCCACCTCCCCGACAACATCGCTACGCGCGCAGCCACACGATTGTCTGGCAGCTAAAAGCGCATCAGTCGCCAGCCTCGAATGCGCGTGCCGCCGCCAAACCCGTTATAGGGGCGCGTGACGGGCCGGTGCCATTGGGGCAACCGGAACACCGTCTGCGACCTATCAAAGACAAGGGTGACGAACTGGAAACGATGCACGACGGGCTCTATGTCATTCGCACATCCCAACTGTCATCCCATGTCATGCGATGTCTTGTGAGGTTTGCTATAGGCAGCCACCGCTCAGGCACATCGGTAAACGAATTTAGGCTTGCATGCGTGTTCTTAAGAGCATGCAACCGGTTTCAAAATCCGCATAAAAAAGACGGCAACGCTCATTTGAGATGTCATAGATGACTGTGAGCGGTGAGACCATCGCTCCAGCTTTTAGCCCGCCCCAAGGTCCCATATCGGCGTTGCGTCGACGCCAAGGTCTTCGATTATCGAGCACGCCGCCACCAACAATTCGACTCGATCATGGGTAGACAGACTCCCTAAGAAGCTTCTGACGTAGCGCGACGCGTCGGACAGCGCCCTATCGCCACAAGCCTGCCCCCGCTCCGCTCGCCAGCGGACGCTATCGAGAAACTGAGTGCGTGCTTCTCGCGGAAGCCGGGCACTGACGAGATAGCTGCGTGCTTCGCTCGTAGTCAGTTGAATTCGCTTGAACTCAATCCCGAGGAATTCAATCCCGTCTCGTACGTCACGCGGCTCTTCCCAGTCGATTTGCAAGGGCCCCGCCGGATGCCTTTCAAAAAACTGCTGAAAACGGCACACTTGTGCACTCACATCGTCTTGCGACTCTCCAGCACAAACAGGTCGTCGCCGTAAGAAAACACGCGGCCAGGCGGTAACGGCGGCAACCCTGCTTCGATTAGCCAGTAAGCGACAAGCGGTGATGAGGCTGCGCCTTGTGGCAGAGCCAGCGAGGGTCCGGATGCAAAAAACTCGTCACATCTCCGTAGGTAATGCTCATATCTTCGGTGGTCTCTTTCTCTCTGGTCGATTGCCTCCTTTACGTCGATTGCTACAGTGTGTTGAATGACCTTGGGCGTGAGTGGCAACACCTCCTGCGCCAAGTCAAGTCGTATGTTGTCAAAGCAGTTCCGAATATCGACCTTCGCGCAGTGAGTCAGCAGAGGGTTGTCTTTGAGCATTTGCGTGATCGTCTCCACGACGGTCGACATACCTCCGCCATACAAAGCCTGTCCGCGATACATACGACACGAAGCCGCAGCCAGTGCCGCATCCACCAATCGCTGACGCGTGGAACGTACGATTCCGAACGTGTAGAACGTCCGCCAACGGCCATCGCCTTTTGACTTGCCTCGGCGATAGAACGGCTCCAAGCAAGGGACCGAAGGATCAAGCGACCACGGCAGCATTTCGCCCCCCTCCTGCTGATCTCTCCATCGTGCGTAGAGCGCTGCCTCGCGCTCGGGCAAAGTCTGAAATCGGAATGGCCCTTTGCCACCGAGCCACGTTTCGTGGAGAACATGGAAGTGGACCAAACGTGACCGCAAAAAGGTCTTCACCGCCTCCCTTAGTACTCGCTTAGGCCGCTCGGTCGTCAGACACAACGACTCTTGCCGAACGCCCTCGATCAATTCCCCGTAGCGCTTAGCGCAACGCCGACGCCATTGTTGAAAATTAGGATCGCATCGGTAGCCATAAACCAGCGGACTGAGACCACGGTCCCGCACGAGTCGGGGAATGATACGAGGCAGTTGCCGAGTCGATCCGGCTGCATGCTGGGGGGAAAGCAGCCTATTCGCCGACGCGCCACGCGATTCCGCCGGGATGATTGTTGACCGAGCATCGGCAATGGAGCGAGGCGTGATGATCATTTGCTCACCTCATACAGAGAGAGCGAGTCGCCCCCGGTGCTCAGCCGAGAGTCGATCCAGCGACCAATATCCTCCTGACGCCATGCAACCGCCCGGCGACCGATCCGCACTGCAGCAGGAAAACTCCCGCTTTTGATCATGACGTAGATGGAGCTTTTGCGGAGGCCTGTAAGCCCGCAGACATCAGGCAGCCGGTAAAGACGCAGTCCGAATTGTGTGTTTTCCATAAGAGTTCATCCGTGTCCGAATGGCTCCATTGTGGGAAATCGCACGGCGGCAACAAGAGGGGTGGATTTTGAAACCAGTTGCAAAACGCGTTATTCGATGCGGAGATGCACCGTGGCGTCGAACTTTGATGAGGAACGCGCGAGAACGCATTTCCGTACGTTTTCCGTACGACGGCAACAGAAAAGTTGTCCTATTCGCCAACTTGCTGTTTTATATATGCTTTTTGGCGCGCCCGGCTGGGATCGAACCAGCAACCCCTGCCTTCGGAGGGCAGTACTCTATCCATTGAGCTACGGGCGCTTCACCACAAAACTGCGGGGAATCTACGCGAAAGCGCGCCAACCAGAACGGACGCGACGCCAACGCGAGAGACCGCAAGGATACCCGGTTTCGGCCGAACCGTCCACAGGACGGCCTCCGACGCCCATCCCAGCGTCTTCCCCGACTCCTGCCATCGTCCATGCCGATCCGGGTAAACGCCTGCTGAACACCGTCCTGGCCCCTCGCCGCCGCCGAAAGCTTGCGTCTATAATCGTCCGTGGCTGATAAAGAACAAGAAGTTGCCGTCGCGCTGTACCGCTCACACACCCACGGAGACGAGACAAGCATGAGCGAAGCACCACACGGAGCGCCGATCAAAACCCCAGCACAGCTTATCGCCGCGGTCATCGCCGGGTTTGCTGTGCCGATCGTCATCATCGTTCTGCTCGCCGTCTACGTCGATAATTCGACGCGCACCGGCGCCGGCACCGACTCTCTCTCCGAAGCCGAAGTCACCTCCCGCATCCATCCGATCGCCCAAGTCGAGATCCGCGACGCCAACGCACCGCGCGTCTACAAGACGGGCGAGGAAGTCTACAAGGCGGTCTGCTCGGCGTGTCACGCGTCGGGTGCCGCAGGCGCGCCGAAATTCACCAACACCGCCGACTGGGCGCCGCGCATCGCGCAGGGCTTCGACACGCTGTGGCACACCGCCCTGTCCGGCAAGGGCGCCATGCCGCCGCGCGGCGGCACGAGCCCCGACGACTACAGTGACTTCGAGATCGCGCGCGCGGTCGTCTATATGGCGAACAATTCGGGCGCGAGCTTCCCCGAGCCGGCGCAGCCGGCGGCGGGCGCGGCCGCGGCATCCGGTGCGGCAGCGGCATCCGGTGCAGCAGGTGCATCGGATGCGGGCGCGGCCCAGGCCGCCGCGGCGCTGGCCGCAATGGCCAGCGTGCCGCAGACTCCCGCCCCGGCAGCAGGTGGCGCGCGAAGCGCGGACGCCTCGCAGGCCGGCAAGGCGCTGTATCAGTCGGTATGCCAGGCCTGTCACGCGGCCGGCGTGCTGAACGCGCCGAAGTTCGGCGACAAGGAAGCATGGGCGCCGCGCCTGAAGGACCCGATGGACACCGTCTACAACTACGCGCTGCACGGCAAGGGCGCGATGCCGCCGAAGGGCGGCTCGAACGCATCGGATGCGGACGTGAAGGCCGCGGTCGACTATATGGTCAGCGCGGTGAAGTAAAGCACACGGCATCGGTCGTCGCTGAAATGAAAAATCCCTGCATGCGCTAACGCGATGCAGGGATTTTTTATGTGCAATCGCAAGCAACCGCAACTGGCGGGCACTTGCAGTCCCGCCCGCTCACGACTTCTGCAATAACGCCTTCAGGCTCGCGAGCCGGTCCTTCGGCGACATCGGCGCTTCTTCCGGTGTCGGCGGCGGCGCATCGTCGAGCAGCATTTCGTTGATGAAGCGCGACGCCTCGCAGACGACCGTCTCCCGCGCCCGCTTGCGCTTCTTGCACCAGTTCAGATGCAAGCTGCGCTGCGCGCGCGTGATCGCGACGTACATCAGCCGGCGCTCCTCCTCGATGCGCGCGTCGTCGATCGGCTCGTCGTCCGCGCCACCCCGATGCGGCATGATGCCTTCCTCGACGCCGACCAGGAACACGTGCGGATACTCGAGCCCCTTCGACGCATGCACGGTCGACAGCCGCACCGCATCCGGATCTTCCTCGCGGCCTTCGAGCATCGACATCAGCGCGACCGTCTGGATCAGCCCGAGCAGGTTCTTGCCGGTGTCGCCGAAGCCGTCGGCGGTGTCGTAGCCGGTCGCTTCGCTGCCGCTGCCGTGCTCCGGCTCTTCCTTCGTGCCCTTGCGCTTGAGCCACTCGATGAACTCCAGCACGTTCTGCCACTTCGCCTGCGCCTGGCGTTCGTCGAACGCGTCGTACAGATACGCTTCGTAGTGGATCGCCCCCATCAGCTCATTGAGTAGCGTGCCCGCCGCGTCCTTCTCCGCGCGGTCGGTCAGGCGCTGCATGAAGTCGCAGAACGCGCGCATCGGCTCGATCTGACGCGGCGACAGACGCGCCTCGATGCCGCCCATGTAGACCGCCTCGAACAGCGACACCTTCGCCTGACCCGCGAACGCGCCGAGCGCCTCCAGCGTCGTATTGCCGACGCCGCGACGCGGTGTCGTGATCGCGCGGATGAACGCGGGATCGTCGTTCGCGTTGGCGATCAGACGCAGGTACGCGCAGATGTCCTTGATCTCGGCCTTATCGAAGAACGACTGGCCGCCCGACAGCACGTACGGAATCCGTTCGCGGCGCAGCACCTGCTCGAAGATGCGCGCCTGGAAGTTGCCGCGATAGAGGATCGCGTAGTCGCGGAAATTCGCGCGCCGCTCGAACTTGTGCGCGGACAGCCGAAACACGACGGACTCCGCCTCGTGCTCCTCGTCGTTGCAGCCCGTCACCGTGATCGTGTCGCCCATGCCGTGCTCGGACCACAGCTTCTTCTCGAACAGCTTCGGATTGTTCGCGATCACGTTGTTCGCGGCGCTCAGGATGCGCACCGTCGAGCGGTAATTCTGCTCGAGCTTGATCAGGTGCAGGTTCGGGAAATCCTTGCCGAGCTGGCCGAGGTTTTCGAGGGTCGCGCCGCGCCAGCCGTAGATCGCCTGATCGTCGTCGCCGACCGCCGTGAACGCCGCGCGCTTGCCGGCCAGGAGCTTCACCAGTTCGTACTGGCATGCGTTGGTGTCCTGATACTCGTCGATCAGCAGATAGCGCAGCTTGTTCTGCCAGCGGTCGCGCACCTGCTCGTTGCTCGCGAACAGTTCGGCGGGCAGGCGGATCAGATCGTCGAAATCGACCGCCTGGTAAGCGTGCAGCGTCGCCACGTAGTTGCGATAGACGATCGCCGCCTGATGCTCGTCCTCGGTCGAGGCGGTCGCGATCGCCTGCTCGGGCATGATCAGGCCATTCTTCCACAGCGAGATGATCGACTGGATCTTGCGAATGAAGCCCTTGTCCGTCGAGCCGACCTGCTCCTGGATCATGCCGAAGCAGTCGTCGGAATCCATGATCGAGAACTGCGGCTTCAGGCCGACATGCTCCGCCTCCTGACGCAAAATCTGCACGCCGAGCGAGTGGAACGTACACACCGTCAGCTGGTTCACGGGCACCTTGCGGCCTTCCTTGCCGGGTGCGGTCAGCGTCTTGCCTTCGAGCAGCTTGCCGACGCGCTCGCGCATCTCCGCCGCGGCCTTGTTCGTAAACGTGACGGCGGCGATGTGGCGTGGCTCGAAGCCCTTCGCTTCGATCAGGTGCGCGATTTTCTGCGTGATCACGCGCGTCTTGCCGCTGCCGGCGCCGGCGAGCACGAGACAGGGACCGTCGAGATAACGGACCGCTTCACTTTGAGCGGAGTTCAGGCCTGCGGACATCGTTTGTGGATGGGTAATACGGTTGAGGGCCGCTGAGGTCGGACCGGCGGGTGGCGCCGGCCGAAGGCCCGGGGCATGCTGCGCGGCGCAATGCGCGCGAGAGGTGCGATGTTAACATGGCCACTGCGATGACCACCGCGATGGCCACCGCGATGGACGCCCTCGTTGGATGCCTCGATGGTTCGGACGCCCCGACGGGCTGCGCGCATGGCCGGCCGTCATGCTCAGCCCCCAGTCCAGCCCACAAATGCCACAATGAGCAGATTGCGCGCCGCCGCCGCGGTGGCAAGGCGGCGCGCCGCTCCTCCAGGAAGACTCGCATGTCCGCATCGCTGAAAATTGGATTGATGGGCTACGGCTTCGCCGGCGCGACGTTTCACGCACCGGTGATCGAACACTGCGGACGCGCGAGGGTCGCCGCGATTGCGACCGGGCAATCCGAGCGCGCGCACGCCGACTATCCGCACGCGAAAATCGTCGCCGATCTCGACGCGCTGCTCGCGCTCGACGACATCGACTGCGTCGTGATCGCGACGCCCAACGACACCCACTTCGACCTCGCGCGCCGCACCCTCGAAGCCGGCAAGCACGTGGTCGTCGACAAGCCTGTCACGCTGAGCGCCGCCGACGCCCACACGCTTGCCAATATCGCGCTCGCGCGCGGCAAGCTGTTCGCGCCCTTTCACAACCGCCGCTGGGACGGCGATTTTCTGACCGTGCGCGATCTGCTCGCGCGCGTGGAACTGGGTCGCGTCACGCAGTACGAATCGCATTTCGACCGCTTCCGGCCGGGCGTGCGTCAGCGCTGGCGCGAAGACGTGACGCGCGGCGGCGGTCTGCTGTTCGATCTCGGTCCGCATCTGATCGACCAGGCGCTCGCCCTCTTCGGCGCGCCGAAGACCGTATCGGCGACGGTGCGCACCCATCGCGACGACGCAAGTGCACCCGACTACGTGCACATCCAGCTCGGCTACGACGAGTTCGAGGTCGTGCTGCACGCAAGCGCGTTGACCGCGTTGCCGGGACGGCGCTTTGCTATCCACGGCACGCGCGGCAGCTACGTGAAGTACGGCCTCGACACCCAGGAAGATCAGCTGAAAGCGGGCCTGCGCCCCGGCGACGCAGGCTTCGGCGCCGGCAACAGCCCCGGCATGCTGCGCGTGCTCGAAGGCGACGAGGAAGTCGAGTGCGAATTGCCGACCCGCAACGGCGAGTACGCAGGCTTCTATATTGCGTTGACCGACGCGATCCAGAACCGCGTCGCATTTCCGATCAGCACGCGCGACGCGGTCGACGTGATGACGATCATCGACCTGGCCGCGCGCAGTTCCGAGCAGGGCGTGCGACTGCCGTTCGAGCGGATTCGCTGAACCCCGCCCCGCTGCGCGTCGACACCGCGCCACCACGATCTGTGTACCAAAAACGGGACGCCTTTAGCGCCGCGAAGGCTGTCGGCGCGGGCTTTCCTGACGCTCCGGAAAGGAACATAACGTTACAAATTCGCCCGCTGCCAAGTCAGCGGGCGTTCTTCGTCAGCCGTTGCTAATGAGGTAGCAACCCAACACGACAACGACTCCGGGAGAATCCATGTCTCGAATCATCCGTGCCCTTGTTGCATGCGCGCTGCTCGGCTCCGTCGCCGCCTGCGTGGTAACGCCCCCGCCCGCGCCGCATCCGGGCCCGACTCCGCAGCAGATCGCGGACCAGCGTCTGCATCAGGTCGACGGCCGCATCGACAATCTCGCGCACCGTATCGATAACCGCGTGAATCAGGGCTATTACCCGCCGCCGCAAGGCGCCGCGCTGCATCACCGTCTCGAGACGATCCGCCAGGAAGCGCATGACATGGCCGCCCAGCATGGCGGCGGTTTGTCCGCGGAAGAACAGCGCGTGCTGAATCAGGAACTGGACAATGCGGCTCATGCGATCGGCGAGTGAGCCAGCGAGCAAGTGGTCAAACCGAATCGGTAAACGAGCCACCAGGTGAGCCCCCACTACCGCTCATCGTGCGGTCACGGATGGCACCGGGAGAAGCAACTGAAAAGCGCGGGCACCACGGTCCGCGCTTTTCTTTTTGACGCCCCCGAACAGCCACAACCGGCCCTACACCGCTCCCGGGCCTTTATTTGACAAGCCCCGGCCCGTCGCGTAAATTCGCCGCACGCGTCGGGAGAGCGTGCTGGCAGGCGAAAAATCGCAGGCCGCGCCGCCGAAGGGGCACACCCGCAAACTCTCAGGCAAAAGGACCGACCGCGTCGAAAAACCCGTCTTCCGGCGGCTTTTTCGCACTCTGGAGAGCGGCAGTAGCCATCCGCGTCGCACCTCGTGCACCGCAGGCAGGCTGCCCACCGAAGGGGCGCGCGTTTCACCCGTGACGGATCGAGCTCATTGAGCCAGTCGCGGCGGCGCAATCTCTCAGGTATCGAGGACAGAGGGGTCATGCAGAACCACGCTCGCAGGCACACGGCCGCGAGGCAGTGCGCCGCATGGCCTTTTTTGTTTCGCGAGATGCCCGAGGCCCCATGACCGAACTCAAACACACCCCGCTCCACGCCGCTCACCGCGCGCTCAATGCTCGCATGGTCGACTTTGGCGGCTGGGACATGCCCGTCAACTACGGCTCGCAGATCGAGGAACATCGCGCGGTGCGCACCGACGCCGGCATGTTCGACGTGTCCCACATGTGCGTGGTCGACGTCACCGGCGAGCGCGTCCGCGCGTTCTTCGAATACGCGCTCGCGAACAACGTCGCGAAGCTGCAAACACCGGGCCGCGCGCTCTACTCCTGCATGCTGAATCCGAACGGCGGCGTGATCGACGATCTGATCGTCTATTACTTCGCCGAAGACCACTTCCGCGTGGTCGTCAACGCCGGCACCGCCGACAAAGACATCGCCTGGTTCGGCCAGCTCAACGCGGGCGGCTTCGGTCTCACCATCACGCCGCGCCGCGATCTGGCGATCGTCGCCGTGCAAGGCCCGAACGCACGCGAAAAGGCCTGGCAAACCGTGCCGGCCGCGCGCGCCGCGACTGAAGCGCTGAAGCCGTTCAACGCCGCGCGCGTCGACGGCACGCCGTTCGGCGAGCTGACCGTCGCGCGCACCGGCTATACCGGTGAAGACGGCTTCGAGATCATCGTGCCGGCTACCCACGTCGAAGCGCTGTGGAATGCGCTCGCGGCTCACGGCGTGCGCCCGGCCGGTCTCGGCGCGCGCGATACGCTGCGCCTCGAAGCCGGCATGAACCTGTATGGCCAGGACATGGACGACAATGTCTCGCCGCTCGACGCCGGCCTCGCATGGACCGTCGACCTGGCCTCGCCGCGCGAGTTCGTCGGCAAGAGCACCCTCGAAGCCGACGGCTCGCGCGCCGCGTTCGTCGGCCTGATCCTGCTGAAGGAAAACGGCAAGGCCGCGGGCGTGCTGCGCGCGCATCAGAAAGTCGTCACGCCGCACGGCGACGGCGAAATCACCAGCGGCACGTTCTCGCCGACCATGCAGGAATCGATCGCCTTCGCGCGCGTGCCGAAGGGCGTGCAGCCGGGCGACACCGTGCACGTCCAGATTCGCGACAAAGCCTGTCCCGCAAGCGTGGTAAAACTGCCGTTCGTGCGCAACGGCAAGGTGCTGGCGGTCTGAGCGGCCGGCGCACGCCCCTACATTCAAACACTACCGAACATACCGTTCAGGAGCATCCAATGAGCATCCCGGCCGAACTGAAATACACCGAATCGCACGAATGGGTCCGCACCGAAGCGGACGGCACGCTGACGATCGGCATCACCGACCACGCGCAGGAAGCGCTCGGCGACATCGTCTTCTTCGAAGTCCAGGAACTCGGCAAGTCCGTGACCGCGGGCGACACCGTCGCCGTGATCGAATCGGTGAAGGCCGCCTCCGATATCTACGCGCCTGTCTCGGGCGAAGTCATCGAGGCGAACACGACCGTCGCGGACTCGCCCGAAACCGTCAACAGCACGCCGTACGACAGCTGGCTGTTCAAGATCAAGCCGGCCGCCGATGCGTCGCTCGACCGCCTGCTCGACGCCGAGGCTTACGCGAAGTCGATCGGCGCCTGAGTCGCCGTTTGTTTTAACCGTCAGGCGCGGCGCTCGCACAACGGCGCGCCGCGCCGCCAGGAACACCCATGAAGCTCGAACACCCGGATCGTCTGATGAACCGCACTCCTCTCTCGCTCGCCGCGCTCGAAGTGCACGACGCCTTCGCCGAACGGCATATCGGCCCGGATACGGCCGACCAGCAAGCGATGCTCGAAGCACTCGGCTTCGCGTCGCGCGCGGCATTGATCGACGCCGTCATCCCGAAGACGATCCGCCGCACCGAAACGCTGCCGCTCGGCCCCTTCGCGCAACCGAAGAGCGAAGCCGAAGCGCTCGCCGCCTTGCGCGAGCTCGCGGACAAGAACCAGGTGTTCCGCTCCTACATCGGCCAGGGCTATTACAACGCCCATACGCCGACGGTGATCCTGCGCAACGTGCTCGAAAATCCGGCCTGGTACACCGCGTACACGCCGTACCAGCCTGAAATTTCCCAAGGCCGTCTGGAAGCGCTCCTGAACTTCCAGCAGATGGTCACCGACCTGACCGGCCTCGCGATCTCGAACGCATCGCTGCTCGACGAAGCGACCGCCGCCGCCGAAGCGATGACGCTGCTGCAACGCGTCGGCAAACCGAAGTCGAACGTGTTCTTCGTTGCCGACGACGTGCTGCCGCAGACCATCGAGGTCGTGAAGACGCGCGCGACGCCGGTCGGCATCGAAGTGAAAGTCGGCCCGGCCGCTGAAGCCGCCGACGCCAACGCATTCGGCGTACTGCTGCAATACCCGGGCGTGAACGGCGACGTGCGCGACTACCGCGCGCTGACCGAAGCGATCCACGCGGCGGGCGGCCATGTCGTCGTCGCCGCCGACCTGCTCGCGCTGACGCTGCTTACGCCGCCGGGCGAATGGGGCGCGGACGTCGCGGTCGGCAATACGCAGCGTTTCGGCGTGCCGGTCGGCTTCGGCGGCCCGCATGCCGCGTACCTCGCGGTGCGCGACGAATTCAAGCGGCAAATGCCGGGACGTCTGGTCGGCGTAACCGTCGACGCGCAAGGCAACCCCGCGCTGCGTCTCGCGCTGCAAACGCGCGAGCAACACATCCGCCGCGAGAAGGCGACCTCGAACGTGTGCACCGCGCAGGCGCTGCTCGCGATCATGGCGAGCATGTACGCGGTCTATCACGGCCCGCGTGGCCTGAAGACGATCGCACTGCGCGTCAATCGCATCGCCACGCTGCTCGCCGAAGGCGCGAAGCAGCTTGGCTATAGGCTCGTCAACGAAACTTTCTTCGACACGCTCACGTTCGACACCGGCGCCCGCACGCAAGCGCTGCACGACGCGGCTACGGCCAGGCGCATCAACCTGCGCCACGTGAGCGCGACGCAAGTCGGCCTGTCGATCGACGAAACCACCACGCGCCACGATCTGGCCGACCTGCTCGCGGTGTTCGCTCAAGCGGCCTTCACGAGCGACGCGCCGCAAGTCGACGCGCTCGACGCCGCGCTCAACGCATCGGACTCTGCGTCGGTGCCGGCCGCGCTCGAACGCACGAGCGCGTACCTGACGCATCACGTGTTCAACCGTCATCATTCGGAAACGGAAATGCTGCGCTATCTGCGCAGTCTGTCGGACAAGGACCTCGCGCTCGATCGCTCGATGATCCCGCTCGGCTCCTGCACGATGAAGCTGAATGCGACGTCGGAAATGCTGCCGGTCACGTGGCCCGAGTTCGGCCAGATCCATCCGTTCGCGCCGACCGAGCAAACCGTCGGCTACCGCGAGATGATCGATCAGCTCGAAGAGATGCTGGTCGCCGCGACCGGCTATGCGGCCGTGTCGCTGCAGCCGAACGCGGGCTCGCAGGGCGAGTACGCGGGTCTTTTGATCATCCACGCCTATCACGCGTCGCGCGGCGAAGCGCATCGCGATGTCTGTCTGATTCCCGCCTCGGCGCACGGCACGAACCCGGCGTCGGCGCAAATGGCCGGCATGCAGGTCGTGGTCGTGGCATGCGACGCGCAGGGCAACGTCGATATCGAAGACCTGAAGAAGAAGGCCGCGCAGCACGCCGATAAGCTCGCGGCGATCATGATCACGTACCCGTCGACGCACGGCGTGTTCGAGCAGAACGTCCGCGAAATCTGCGAGATCGTGCATGCGCACGGCGGCCAGGTCTACGTGGACGGCGCGAACATGAACGCGATGGTCGGCCTGTGCGCGCCGGGTCAGTTCGGCGGCGACGTCTCGCACCTGAACCTGCACAAGACCTTCTGCATTCCGCACGGCGGCGGCGGACCGGGCGTCGGTCCGGTCGCGGTCGGCGCGCATCTCGCGCAGTTCCTGCCGAACCAGACTTCGTCGGGCTACCAGCGCTCGGAGGATGGCATCGGCGCGGTGTCGGCCGCGCCGTACGGCTCGGCGTCGATCCTGCCGATCTCGTGGATGTACATCGCGATGATGGGCGCGAAGAACCTGACCGCCGCGACCGAAACCGCGATCCTCAACGCGAACTACGTCGCCAACAAGCTCGCGCCGCACTATCCGGTGTTGTACTCGGGCCCCGGCGGCCTCGTCGCACACGAGTGCATTCTCGATCTGCGTCCGATCAAGGACACGAGCGGCATCACCGTCGACGACGTCGCGAAGCGCCTCGCCGACTATGGCTTCCACGCGCCGACGATGAGCTTCCCGGTACCGGGCACGCTGATGGTCGAACCGACCGAGTCGGAGTCGAAGGAAGAGCTCGACCGCTTCATCGAGGCGATGATCGCGATCCGCGAGGAAATCCGCGCGGTCGAGGAAGGCCGCGCGGAGCGCGAGGACAATCCGCTGAAGCACGCGCCGCATACGGCGGCGGTCGTGATCTCGGACGACTGGAAGCACGCGTATGCGCGCGAGACCGCCGCCTACCCGCTGAAGACGCTGATCGCGAACAAGTACTGGCCGCCGGTCGGTCGCGCGGACAACGTGTACGGCGATCGCAACCTGTTCTGCTCGTGCGTGCCGATCGCCGATTACGAGTAAGCAGCGCGAGTCGGCGAGACGTCATGCGCGGCTCTGTGAAGGTCCGTCGGCGTCCGCGAGCGGTCCACCCGCGGTCCTGTCGTTGAAAGCCGCAACCGGCTAACATCACACACCGAATCAGCCTAACGAGGAGTTTCGCATGGCGCGAAAGGTGCGATTGATGCAAAGCCGGGCCGAGGCGGCAGGCGTCCGTCCGTGGGGGCCCGCTTACGCGGTACTGTTGGCCGCAGCGGCCGCGTTGCTGCCGCTGCGCGCGGCGCAGGCCGCGATGAATTTCTGCGCGGCGCCGGCGCTGCAAACGAGCGAGCGCACCAATGCCGACCCCGGCGTCAAGGCGCTCGTCGCCAACGTGCAGGCCCATCTGAACGAGCAGCCGCATGCGCTCGCCAAATTGCACACCGAGGGCACGCTGCCGCACGAGGGCATCTACGATCAGAGCGTCGAAGCGGAGAAGGATCTCGACCTGCTGCGCGACGCCGCGCTCGCGTGGCGCGCGACCAGCGACGACCGCTTCCTGAAGCTCGTCGACCGTCTGCTGTACGCGTGGGTCACGACCTATCAGCCGAGCTTCGATCCGATCGACGAAACGCGTTTCGAAGGTCTGATCCTCGCGTACGACATGACCGCGAGCGCGTTGCCCGTCAAAACGCGCAACGCGGCGATGGCATTTCTGACGAAGCTCGCGAACGGCTACATCGCGCAGATCGACGCGCAGCCGCGGCCGCTCACGGGCACGTTCCGCAACAATTGGCAAAGCCACCGCATCAAGCTGATCGCGATGGCGGCATTCACGCTCGACAACCGCAAGATGATCAACGCCGCGCAGCGGCTGTTCGTCGAGCATATCGGCGACAACATCGCCCCGGACGGCTCGACGATCGACTTCGGCGAGCGCGATGCGCTGCACTACGTGACCTACGATCTGCAACCGCTGGTGACGGCCGCGCTCGCCGCGCGCCGCCACAACCGCAACTGGCTGCAAGAAAAGGGCGCGAACGGCGCGACGCTGCTCGCCGCGCTGAATTGGCTCGTGCCGTTTGCTACCGGCGCTCAGACGCATGAGGAATTCGTGCATTCGAACGTCGCGTTCGATGCAAAACGTCGCGAGGCCGGCTTGCCCGGCTATTCGGGTCAGTGGGATCCGAAGAACGCGACGGAACTGTTTCACCTGGCGGCCCGTCTCGATGGACGCTTTACGCCAGTCGCGCTGCAGCTCGCACCGACGCCGCCCGCGTGGCTCGCCGTGTGCTTGCCGCTGCCGGCGCGCTAAACTCTTTATCTATAGGCAGGGAGCAGTACATGGCAGTCAGCGTCTTCGATCTCTTCAAAATCGGCATTGGTCCGTCGAGCTCGCACACGGTCGGGCCGATGCGCGCGGCGCTGATGTTCGTCCAGGGACTCGAGCGCGACGGGCTGCTCGCTTCCACCGCATCGGTGAAGGCGGAGCTGTACGGCTCGCTCGGCGCGACCGGCAAGGGACACGGCACCGATCGCGGCGTCATGCTGGGCCTGATGGGCGACGCGCCTGACACCGTCGATCCCGAGACGATCGCGCAACGGCTCGAAGCAGTGCGCACGTCGCGCCAACTCGCGCTGCTCGGCACGCACGAGGTGCCCTTCGTGCAGAAAGAGCACATCGCGTTTTATCGTCAGGCGCTGCCCGAGCATCCGAACGGCCTGAAGCTGTTCGCCTTCGATGCGCAAGGGGCAACGCTGCGCGAGTCGACCTATCTGTCGGTCGGCGGCGGCTTCGTCGTGACGGCCGGCGCGCCGAACACGAAGGTGTTGAGCGCCGTCGATCAGCTTCCGCATTCGTTCCGTACCGGCAACGAATTGCTCGCGCTGTGTGCGGCGAGCGGCAAGAGCATCGCGCAGCTGATGTGGGAAAACGAGCGCGTCTGGCACAGCGAGGAAGAAACGCGCGTGGGTCTGCTGAAGATCTGGGACGTGATGCAATCATGCGTCGCGCGCGGATGCGGCATCAACAATCCCGATGCCGATGGTCACTTGCCCGGACCTTTCCAGGTGAAGCGGCGCGCGCCGCAGCTGTATCGCGCGTTGACGGGCAACCCTGAGCGCGCGTTGCAGGACCCGTTGTCCATGGTCGACTGGATCAACCTGTACGCGATCGCCGTCAACGAAGAGAACGCGGCGGGCGGGCGCGTCGTCACCGCGCCGACCAATGGCGCGGCCGGCATCATTCCGGCGGTGCTGCATTACTACACGCGCTTCATGCCGGGCGCGAACGAGCAGGGCGTGATCGACTTCCTGATGACGGCCGCCGCGATCGGCATCCTGTACAAGCTGAATGCGTCGATCTCCGGTGCGGAGGTGGGCTGTCAGGGTGAAGTCGGCGTCGCATGCTCGATGGCCGCGGGCGCGCTGGCCGCCGTGATGGGCGGCACGCCGAAGCAGGTCGAGAACGCCGCGGAAATCGGCATGGAGCACAACCTCGGGCTCACCTGCGATCCGGTCGGCGGCATGGTGCAGATTCCGTGCATCGAGCGCAATGCGATGGCATCGGTGAAGGCGGTCAATGCCGCACGCATGGCGTTGCGCGGTGACGGCAGCCATTACGTGTCGCTCGATTCGGTGATCAAGACGATGCGCGAAACCGGCGCGGACATGAAGACCAAGTACAAGGAAACGTCGCGCGGCGGCCTCGCGGTAAATATCGTCGAGTGTTGAGTCGCTGAGCGCGGCATTCAATTGCGTGCGATCGCATCGGAAAAGCGCGGGCCCTGCGGCTCGCGTTTTCATTTGCGCGATCGTGTTGCACGCACGCCGATCGAACAGTTGCGCTGCGCCATGACAGCGCCCACATGCTCGGCGTAAGCTGTCGAAGCGCCCATCGGCCGCTGTTGCACGTTCCGCCGATGCGGCTCCATCCCAACGCACCCACGCACTGCCAGGAGGCTTCTTCGCAATGTCGCTGCCGAATGCTCCCGCTTCCAATTCCGTTATCGCTTCCCATACCGCACGCACGACCGGCGCGCGCCTCGTCGTCGAGGCATTGCTCACACACGGCGTCGAGCGCGTGTTCTGCGTCCCCGGCGAAAGCTTTCTCGCCGTGCTCGATTCGCTGCACGACGAAACCGGGCGCATCCAGACGATCGTCTGCCGTCACGAAGCCGCGGCCGCGAACATGGCCGAAGCGCTCGGCAAGCTGACCGGCCGCCCGGGTGTCGCACTCGTCACGCGCGGGCCGGGCGCGACGCATGCGTCGATCGGCGTTCACACTGCGTTTCAGGACTCGACGCCGATGATTCTGCTGATCGGTCAGTGCGCGCGCGAACATCTCGATCGCGAGGCCTTTCAGGAGATCGACTACCGGCGCATGTTCGGTCAGATGGCGAAGTGGGTCGCGCAGATCGACGACCCGAAGCGCATCCCCGAATATCTGAGCCATGCGTTTCATACGGCCACCTCGGGGAGGCCCGGGCCGGTCGTGCTGGCGCTGCCCGAAGACGTGCTGAGCGACGCCTGCGACGCGGTACCTGGCGCACCCGCTTATCACCGCGTGGCGGCGTCGCCATCGGCCGCGCAGATCGCGAAGCTGCGCGAGTTGCTCGAAGGCGCGCAACGGCCGATGGTGATCGCCGGCGGCAGCGGCTGGACAGCGGCCGCATGCGCGGACCTGCGGCGTTTCATCGAAAACTGGCAGTTGCCGATTGGCCTCGCGTTCCGCTTCCAGGACACCTTCGACAACGAGCATCCGAACTACGCGGGCGACGTCGGTCTCGGCATCAACCCGGCGCTCGCGCAGCGCATTCGCGACGCGGACTTGCTGCTCGCGCTCGGTCCGCGCCTCGGCGAAGCGACGACCAACGGCTACACGCTGCTCGACATCCCGAAGACGAAGCAGACGCTCGTGCACGTGCATCAGGGCGCGGAAGAACTGGGCCGCGTATATGCGGCCGATCTGCCGATCGTCTCGGGCATGCCTGAGCTTGCGGCGATGCTTGCGGAACTGAAACCGTCGTCGTCCGGCAGGCTCGCCTGGGCGGGTGCCGCTGAGGAAGCGCATCGCGCGTATCTGGATTGGCGCGCGCCGCGCCCAATTCCCGGCGATGTGCAGATGGGTGAAGTGATCCGGCAGTTACGCGCCCACTTGCCCGACGACGCGATCCTCACGAACGGCGCGGGCAATTACGCGACGTGGCTGCATCGGCATTTCTCGTATCGGCACTTCCGTTCTCAGCTCGCGCCGACGAGCGGCGCGATGGGCTACGGCGTGCCGGCGGCGCTCGCGGCAAAGTCGCTGTATCCACAGCGCGCGGTGGTCGCGCTCGCCGGCGACGGCTGCTTCATGATGGCCGCGCAGGAGCTCGCGACAGCGATGCAGTACGACCTGCGCGTACTGTTCATCGTCGTCAACAACAGCCAATTCGGGACGATCCGCATGCATCAGGAGCGACACTATCCGCATCGCGTGCATGGCACCGGCCTCACGAATCCGGACTTCGCGGCATTCGCGCGATCGTTCGGCGCGCATGGCGAAACCGTTGAACGTACCGGGGATTTTCTGCCGGCGTTGCAACGCGCGATCGAATCGCAGCTGCCGGCCGTGATCGAAATTCGCATGCCGCAGGAAGCGAGCACGCCCGCGGCGACGCTCGAGATGATTCGTGAGCAGGGGAGGAAGATGCGCGGGCAGTGAAAATCGCCGCGTGGCCTGACAGCGTGTCGAATGCGCCGCCCATAAAAAACCCCGCCAGAGCGGGGTTTTCTATTATCGACCGTAGTCAGCAAAAAACTTACTTGCCGCCCACGCTTTGCAGCGTCGTCCACTTGCCATCGACGACCTTGTACAGCGTGATACCGCCGTTCTTAAGATCGCCGCGCGCGTCGTACGCGAGGTTGGCCGACGTCACGGCCGGCTTCGACGTCTTGGCGAGGACCGGCAGGTACCTGGCAGGATCGGTCGAGTTCGCGTTCTTCATCGCGGTGAACATCGCCATCGCGCCATCGAACGCGTACGGCGAGTACGTTTGCACGTCTTCGTTGAAGCGCGCCTTGTACTTCTCGACGTATGCCTTGCCGCCCGGCATTTCTTCGAGCGGCAGACCGGCGAGCGAGGCCACCGTGCCGTTCGCCGCATCGCCGGCGAGCTTGATGAAGGTCGGCGTGTGGACCATTTCGCCGCCCATCAGCGGCGCCTTCACGCCGAGCTGCTTCATCTGCTTGACCATCGGTGCGGCTTGCGAATCCGCGCCGCCGTAATAGATCAGATCCGGGTTCGACGACTTCAGCTTGGTCAGGATCGACTTGAAGTCGACGGCCTTGTCGTTCGTGTATTCACGATCGACGATCGTCGCGCCTGCCGCCTTCGCAGCCTTCTCGAACTGATCCGCAAGACCCTGGCCGTAAGCGGTGCGATCGTCGACGATCGCGATCTTCTTCATGCCGAGGTTCTTCACCGCGAACGCGCCAGCGACCGAGCCTTGCTGCGTGTCGGACGTCATCATGCGGAAGGTGGTCTTGAAGCCCTGCTGCGTGTATTCCGGCGCCGTCGCCATCGCGATCTGCGGAATGCCCGCGTTCGCGTAGATGCGCGAGGCCGGAATCGTCGTGCCCGAGTTGAAGTGGCCCAGCATGCCCTTGATGCCGTCATCCACGAGCTTTTGCGCGACCGTCGTGCCGGTGCGCGGGTCGGCCTGGTCGTCGGCCGAGTCGAGCACGATGCGAACCTGCTTGCCGCCGATCACCGGCTTCGTCGCGTTGAACTCTTCGACCGCGAGCGTGATGCCGTTCTGGAAGTCCTTGCCATAGTGCGCCTGTGCGCCCGTCATCGGACCGGCGAAACCGATCTTCACGTCTTCCGTCGATTGAGCGTTGGCCGTCCCCGCCAGCGACATGGCGGCAACCAGAGCTGCGCCTGCCAGCTGTTTCATTTTGTGTTGCATAGCTTCTCCTTGGTACCAGGTGTGGATGAAGCGGTGTCGGGGTCGCCGTCCCGCTTCCTTTCTATCGAATAAATCGCCGAGGTTCGCTCAACCGATCGTCATCAAATTCGCATTGCCGCCTGCCGCCGCGGTATTCACGCTGACCGAGCGCTCGGTAAGCAGACGCTCGAGCGCATAGTCCTCGTCGCCGCTCGCGAGCGCACGGGCCGCGACGCCCTGCACCGACACGATCGGCCCCGCGCGCTTCGCGACCTCCTTCACGAGCGCAAGCAGCTCATCGCTGTCGCCTTCGAACAGCACGGCGTCGAACGGCGCGTCGGCGCTCTTCTTCACGCTCGCGTGGGCCTTCAGCGACGCCGGCAATTGCGAAACCAATTGTTCACCGGCCGCGCCCTCGAACAACGCACGATTTCCCGTAGCCAGCGCCGCCGCGAACTGCACGCGCGCGCCGCTCGCCGTCGACGCGATACACAGCACCGTGCCGCGCGGGCCCAGCGTGTACGTATTGCGCTCGCCGGTCGGCCCCGACAGTACCGCGGTCGCGCCCGCCGGCACATGCGACAGATAGCCGTCGCAACGCGCGGCAAGCTGCGGCTCGCGCTCGGCGATCAGCCAGTCGCGCAACGCGCTCAGCGCGGCCGCCGGATTGTCGCCCTGTTCTGCAGCCTGCGCCGCCTGCGGTACTTCGACCACCAGCGCCTGCGCGAGCGACTTCGGCAAACCAGCCGGACGCGTTGCGAGCAGACGCTGCAGATATAACGCACCGCCGGCCTTCGGCCCCGTACCCGACAGTCCTTCGCCACCGAACGGCTGCACCCCGACCACCGCGCCGATCACGTTGCGGTTCACGTAGATGTTGCCAACGTGCGCGCGGCTGATCACGTGCGCGATCGTTTCGTCGATGCGCGTGTGGATGCCGAGCGTCAAACCGTAACCCGTCGCGCGAATCTGTTCGAGCAGCTTGTCGAGCTGGCTGCGGCGATAGCGCACCACGTGCAGCACCGGACCGAACACTTCGCGCTTCAGCTCGTCGATGCTGTCGAGCTCGATCAGCGTCGGCGGCACGAAAGTACCCTGCGTCGCGCCCTCCGGCAGCGGCAGTTGCTCGACCTTGCGGCCCTTGTCGCGCATCGCCGCGATGTGGGCGTCGATGCCGCGCTTCGCGTCCAGGTCGATCACCGGGCCGACGTCGGTCGACAGCCGATCCGGGTTGCCGAGCGCGAGTTCGCGCATCGCGCCCGTCAGCATTTCGAGCGTGCGGTCCGCGACATCGTCCTGCAAACAAAGAACGCGCAACGCCGAACACCGTTGACCGGCGGAGTCGAAAGACGACTGCAGAACGTCGGCGACGACCTGCTCGGCGAGCGCCGACGAGTCGACGATCATCGCGTTCTGGCCGCCGGTTTCGGCGATCAGCGGAATCGGCTTGCCATCCGGATCGAGTCGGCCGGACAGCGTCTTGTTGATCAGACGCGCGACTTCGGTCGAGCCGGTAAACATCACCGCACGCGTGCGCGGATCGGCGACCAGCGCGGCTCCGACCGTCTCGCCATTGCCCGGCAGCAGTTGCACCGCGCCCGCCGGCACGCCCGCTTCGCGCAGAATTCGCACCGCCTGAGCTGCGATCAGCGGCGTCTGCTCGGCCGGTTTCGCGAGCACCGTGTTGCCGGCCGCGAGCGCGGCGGCCACCTGGCCCATGAAAATCGCCAGCGGGAAATTCCACGGGCTGATACAGACCACCGGACCGAGCGGCCGATGCGTGTCGTTCGAAAACTCGTCGCGGATCTGCGTCGAGTAGTAGCGCAGGAAGTCGATCGCTTCGCGGATTTCCGCGACCGCGTTGGCGAGCGATTTGCCCGCTTCGCGCACCACGAGGCCCATCAGCGTATGCATCTGCGCTTCGAGCAGATCCGCGGCACGCGCGAGGCAATCCGCGCGCGCCTCGACCGGCGTCGCCTGCCAGATCGGCGCGGCGGCCACCGCATGGCCGAGCGCGGCGCTCACGTGCTCCGCCGTCGCTTCGACGACCGTGCCGACGAGATCACGATGGTCGGCCGGGTTGCGCACGTCGCGCCCGGCGCCGACGGCAATCTGGTTGTCTTCGAGCATCGGCGCGGCGCGCCACGGATGATGCGCGCTCGCGAGCAGCGCCGACGACAGCGACGCGAGCCGATGCTCGTTCGACAGATCGAAGCCCATCGAATTGAGCCGTTGCGCGCCATACAGATTGCGCGGCAGCGGAATGCGCGCGTGCGGCGCGCCGAGCGGCACGATCCTCGACGCTTCCTCGACCGGATCGGCGACCAGGTCCTTGATCGCGACGGATTCGTCGGCGATGCGGTTCACGAACGACGTGTTCGCGCCGTTCTCGAGCAGCCGGCGCACGAGGTACGCGAGCAGCGTCTCATGCGTACCGACCGGTGCGTACACGCGGCACGGGCGGTTCAGCTTGTCGCGGCCGGTGACTTCTTCGTAGAGCTGCTCGCCCATGCCGTGCAGGCACTGGAACTCGTACTGGCCGGGGTAGTAGTTGTTGCCTGCGAGCTGATAGATCACCGACAGCGTGTGCGCGTTGTGCGTCGCGAACTGCGGATAGACGGCATCGGGCGCGCCGAGCAGTTTCTTCGCGCAGGCGAGGTACGACACGTCGGTGTAGACCTTGCGCGTGTAGACCGGATAGCCTTCGAGGCCGTCGACCTGCGCGCGCTTGATTTCCGTATCCCAGTACGCGCCCTTCACGAGCCGCACCATGACACGGTGGCGGCTGCGGCGCGCCAGATCGATCAGGTAGTCGATCACGAACGGGCAGCGCTTCTGATACGCCTGCACGACGAAGCCGATGCCGTTCCAGCCTTGCAGCTCAGGATCGAAGCACAGCGCTTCGAGCAGGTCGAGCGAGAGTTCGAGGCGGTCGGCTTCTTCGGCGTCGATATTGAGGCCGATGTCGTAGCGGCGCGCGAGGATCGCGAGCGAACGCACGCGCGGCAGCAGCTCGCTCATCGTGCGTTCCTGCTGCGCGCGCGAGTAGCGCGGATGCAGTGCGGACAGCTTGATGGAGATGCCGGGGCCCTCGTAGATGCCGCGGCCGCCCGCGGCCTTGCCGATCGCGTGGATCGCCTGCTCGTACGACGCGTAGTAGCGCTGCGCGTCGGCCTCGGTGGTGGCCGCTTCGCCCAGCATGTCGTATGAATAGCGGAAACCGCGCGCCTCGTACTTGCGGCTGTTGGCGAGCGCTTCCGAAATGTTCTCGCCGGTCACGAACTGCTCGCCCATCAGGCGCATCGCCATGTCGACGCCCTTGCGGATCAGCGGCTCGCCGCCCTTGCCGATCAGGCGCGTGAGCGCCGACGACAGGCTCGTCTCGCTATTGGTCGTCACCAGCTTGCCGGTGATCATCAGGCCCCAGGTCGCCGCATTGACGAACAGCGACGGCGCCTGGCCGACGTGCGATTTCCAGTCGCCCTTGCTGATCTTGTCGCGGATCAGCGCGTCGCGGGTCGCGCGGTCGGGGATGCGCAGCAGCGCCTCGGCGAGGCACATCAGTGCGACGCCTTCCTGGCTCGACAGCGAAAACTCGTGGATCAGCCCTTCCACGCCGCCGCCCTTGCTCTTCGAGCGCAGCGTTTCGACGAGCTTGCCGGCCATCGCCTGCACGTCGCCGGCGAGGTTGGCCGGCAGACGCGCCTGGCCGAGCAGGAACGGCACGCACTCGGGTTCAGGGCGGCGATATGCGGCGGTGATCGCCGCTCGCAGCACCGACTGCGGTTGAACGTTCTGCGCGAAATCGAGGAACGGATGGGATGCGCCGTCTTCCTCGTTCTCGACCGCCGCGCCGTCGCCGAGATCGGCCGTGCCGGTCGCGCCTGACAGTTCGGGCGGCAACTGGCCGTGCTCGATCTTTTCGAGGTAGGCGAAAATCGCCTGCTTGATCAACCAGTGCGGGGTGCGCTCGAGGCGGGTGGCGGCATCTTTGAGCCGGGAACGCAGGAGGTCGTCGACCTTGACGCCAAGGGTGGTGCTAGCCATGTTTCCTTCTCTGATATCGGGCGCGAGCCTGGCGAAAGACTAAAAGTTGGGCGAATCGTACGCCTCCAAATAAAAAGGTGCAACCAAATCGGCAGGTTGGTTGCACCCCGTCGGAAGCCTTATGGAACATGGGTTTCCGGGCGATGACCGACAGTCGAACCGGGGTGTTTTCGATCGGTACTTTCCCTGGCGTGATTCTTTTTGAAATAAGCCTTATCAAACGACTTCGCGCGCCGATATACAGAAGCACGAAGACGGACGGCCCGAAACGTCGGTTTCAGGGCACGCAGAAAAGATAAACGGGGTTCTCGAGGGTTGGTGTAATGGAAAAGTGGCTGGTAATACTGGGCATCTGGGCGCTGTGCGCGGCCTGTGCGGTGTTTTTCATTCGAGGCGCGACACGGGGCTCGAATCGGCGCGAAGAGGAGCGCAAGCGTGCGAGCGCGGCCTCGCGTGGATCGGCGGGCGATACGCGAAACGCGCTGAACGACTGAGATCAGGAGAGGCGCGCAACGGCTCATGAAGCCGGATGCGCGCGAATGTGGGGATTCGCGACTGGATTGACACGGGGAGTTGCGCCTGAAGATCGCTGTTGGATCAGCGCGGCCCGAGCGACGGCGCAACCGGCTCGAACCGCGCACAGACATCGCCGGGCGATACCAACTGGTCATGCAGACCACACAGTCGGCTATCGGCGACGCTCGCGCCGAACCCTGAACTGAACACGGCAAGCCCTGGGATGCGCTGCTCGAGCGCATCCCGTTCGCTCACGCGATGCCGGCATGCGGCGCAGCAGGGCGCGTCCGCCGCGCAGCTGCGCTCTACGGCGCCTACGTATGGCGCAGCGCCGGCGCCACGATCCATCGAAATCTTCATGGCGTTATCCGAGGCTGTTCCAGTACGACGCGAACACGTGTGCGGACAGCGCGTAACCGATCGCGATATTGACCACCACGCCCGCCGTGAACGCGAGGAACGGCTTCAGACCGGTCGCGGCAAGCGAGCGCAAGCGCGTCGTCAGACCGATGCTCAGGAAGCAGAAGGTGAACGCCCACGTGCGCAGCACCGTGATCGGCGCGACGAACTCCGGCGTGACGACCTTACGGTAATCGGCGAGTGAATAATGGCTCGCGATCCACGTGACCAACGCCGACGCGATCACGAAGCCGATCACGAACTTGGGGAAACGCACCCAGATCTCACCGGCATTCGCGCGCGCGGCGACGCCGCTGTCCTGCGCTTCCCAGCGCGTCGTCGCGACGATTGCGAGCACGAACGCCCAGATGCCGATCCAGATGTCGCGGCCGACCACCTTCATCAGCGTGAAGGCCTGCAACGACGCTTCCGGCGCGCCGGCGATCGCGCCGCCTGCGTGGCGCGCGAAATCGCCGTAGGCCTGGGCAGCGGCGATGCCCGCGGCGTCGGCGAATTCGGAGGTGCCGATCCAGGCGCCGGCGACGGCCGTCGGCAGTCCGAGCGAGCGCGACGCGAACGGCAGCACGAAGATCATCACGATCGCCCACAGCACGACCAGCGTGATCGCGACCGACGCCTGCTCGCGTTTCGCCCGTACCGCGCCGGCAATCGCGATCGCTGCCGACACGCCGCACACCGCGCCGCCGACACCGAGCACGGCGGCAAAGCGTCGATCGAGTCCGAATGCTCGCGCAACGAGAAAGATCACGAAGAACGTCACCAATGACACGATGCTCGCCTGGACGACCGCGACCGGACCGGCCCACACGAGCAGCGTAAACGGCAGCGTCGCGCCGAGCAGCACGATACCGACCTTGATGTAAAACTCGACGCGCAGCCCGGCCGCGAGCCACTCCGGCAGTGTGAACAGGTTCGACACGAGCAGCCCGAGCGCGAGCGCGACGAGCGGCGGCTCGAGGTTGTACCTGGACGCGTCGACCCATGCGCCGAGCGTCAGAATCAGCGCGGAAGCGACGAACACCACGACGAACGCGGCGAGAAACGCGCCGACGCGCTGCCGGAGCAGGGCGACGCTCGCGCCGAACAGCACCGCGAATGTCGCGAATAGCGCAAAGTAGTTGGGTAGATGCTTGCCGATGTCCTGCGCGGCCTGCGCGACGCTCGACCATTTGGCCGGCGCGACCGCGAGCCACTTGATGCTGCTGCCCGACGCGAACAGCGCCCACGCGATCACGATCACGAGCAGGCCGACGCCCGCGGCGAGCCAGTCTTCGGTCAGCGAAAAGCCGCTGCCTCGTGCGGTTTGCGCGTCTTGTGTACCTTGCCGCTGACCCAGCGCGGTGCCCTCCGGCACGGTGTGACGGGTGTCGCTCATTGCAGATGCCCCGCGAAAGTTGGGTGGCATCGGCGCGAAGTTATTGTCGTTTAGCCCCAAAATGCGCCGATTTGGCGACTATAGGCGAGCGGGATCGCAAAGCGAAACGATCATTCGCTCTATGGATATGACTCAAAGAAGTATGGCGGGCGTCATCTGGCCCGTGGCGTCAGATGTCGAGCGGATCGACTTCGAGGTTCCAGCGCAGCACGCCCTTGAGCACGCGCAACAGTGGCTGCCACGCGCGCAGCGTAGCCTGCAGCGCCGCGCGCGATGCGCTTTCGATCAGCAACTGCGCGCGATGCACGTGCATCACCTTGACGATCGTGAGCGGCACTGCGTCGTAGACGGTGACGCGCCCGGCGGCAGGAATCCGCGCAAGTTCGGCGGCGGCCTGCTGCAGAAACGCGAGCGCCGCTTCGAGCGTGCGGCCTTCGGCGCGCAACAGCGCCTGGTAGACGAACGGCGGCAGGTGCGCGTCGCGTCGCTCGGCGAGCGTCGCATTGGCGAAGCCGACGTAGTCATGACGGCACAGCGCGTGATACAGCGCGTGACGCGGATAGCGCGTCTGCACCAGCACTTCGCCCGGCAGACCGGCGCGGCCCGCGCGGCCGCTCACCTGCATCAGCTGCGCGAACAGGCGCTCGCTCGCGCGGAAATCATGCGAAAACAGCGCGGTATCGGCGTTCAGCACGCCAACCAGTGACACGCGCTGGAAATCGTGTCCCTTCGCAATCATCTGCGTGCCGACCAGAATATCGACCTCGCCCGCGTGCACGTCCGAGAACAACGCCTGCGCGCTGCCCTTGCGGCGCGTGCTGTCGGCGTCGATACGCAGCACACGGGCGCCCGGCACCGCGCTCGCAAGCGTTTCCTCGACGCGCTGCGTGCCGCGCCCGAGCGGTGCGATATCGACGTTGCCGCACTCCGGGCACGAACGCGGGATACGAGACTCCCAGCCGCAGTGATGGCAGCGCAGCGCGCGCTCGGGCTTGTGCAGCACGACATAGGCGCTGCAGCGCGGACAACCGGCCACCCAGCCGCACGCGTCGCAGGCGAGTTGCGGCGCGTAGCCACGGCGGTTGAGGAACACGAGGCTCTGCTCGCCGCGTTCGAGCCGCGCCTTCATCGCGGCGATCAACGGGCCCGACAAACCTTCGATCGATGCCCGCCCGCGCCGGCGCTCGTCTTCGAGATCGATGAGACGCACGCTCGGCAGTGCGGCCTCGGCGACGGCGCGGCGCGACAGCGTGAGCCGCTCGTAGCGGCCCTGATCTGCCTGCCACCAGCTCTCGAGCGACGGCGTCGCCGAGCCAAGCACGACCGGCACGCCGAGTTGCTTCGCCCGATAGATCGCGAGATCGCGCGCCGAATAGCGCAAGCCTTCCTGCTGCTTGTAGGCCGGATCGTGCTCCTCGTCGACGACGATGATCGCCAGCCGCGGCAGCGACGCGAGCACCGCGAGCCGCGTGCCGAGCACGATGCGCGCGCGGCCGGTGTGCGCGGCGAACCAGTTGCGGGCGCGCTCGCCTTCGGCGAGGCCGCTATGCAGCGTGACGATCGCGCTGGCGTCGAGCGCGGCGAAGCGGGCGCGGAACGCCGCCTCGAACTGCGGCGTCAGGTTGATTTCCGGTACCAGCACGAGCGCTTGCGCATCGGGCTTGCCGGCCAGAATCGCGGCGAGCGCGCGCAGATACACCTCGGTCTTGCCGCTGCCCGTCACCCCGTGCAGCAGGAACGGCGCGAAGCCGTGGGCGTCGCGGATCGCTTCGACGGCACTCGCCTGTTCGTCGGTGAGGGTTGGCAGGGCAGGCGCGGGCATGTTCGGCAGCGACGCGGCGGCGGGCACCGTGGCGGCGTCGATCACATCGAGCGTGACCCAGCCTGCCGTCTGCCATGTGTCGAGTGTCGCCAGCGCCTTCGGATGCAGCGCGCGGGCGTGGGCAGCGAGGAGGAAGTCGGCTCGAGCGAGCGCTTGCGCGAGCGCTCGGAGCGCGGTCGCGCGGGCCGGCAAGGCGTCAGGCAATACCGTGCGGCCCTCGGCCGTCAACCGATAGCGCTCTTCCGGCGCGAACAGCCGCGACCAGCGCGACGCGTCGCGCAGCGCCTGCGGCAGCCCCGGCAGCGCCACTTCGCCGAGACCGCGCTGATAGTAGTCCGCGGCGAATGCGGCGAGCGCGAGCCAATGTGTCGACACCGGCGGACACGCCGTGCAGACCTGATCCACATCACGCAGGCGCTCGGCCGGCACGTCGCTGTGAGCGGTCACTTCGCAAACGAGCCCCACCACGTGCCGCTTGCCAAACGGAACGCTGACGAGCGTGCCTACGACAGCCGCCCCGGAGATGTCGCAGCGGTAGTCGAACAGGGTCGGCAGCGGATGGTCGAGCGCGACGCGGACGAACATTTCGTTCACTCGGCGTGGCGCTGAGGATGAGCCGGCAAGAGGCCAACTCGCGGCGCGGGGTGGGTCGCACGGAACGCGAAGCCGTAGAAGTTAAAGTAAAACCTTAATTTCACCGCTAAGTTTTGGATTCGACTGAACAATTGCGCTCGGCTCGCGGCCCTGTGGATAACTTTGTTGAGAACTTCGCTTCGACGGGCCGCAAACGGCGCCGCGACGGCCTTGTGTGGGATTCCGCACATTTCATCACGCGCCCCGCAAACCCTTGCCCGGCAAGGCTCAGATCAAATGCGCCGAGTACGTGCAAGGGTCGGGGCACGATTAAAGTCTCTACCGCGCCGCAGCGTGCGAAGTGTGCATAAGTCAGCTCTTGACTTTCGTAAGACCACCATCTGGCGGCGTATTCGCGGAGCTGCGGTCCTTAGGGCGAGAGCCCAATTCGCTGCGATGCAACAAGAAACGGTAATGATTACACACTCACGCGGGCGTATGTGCGCCACTACGAATAGCGCGGCTGTGACGATGCACTTCGTCGACCAGTTCAGCAACATGCTCTGGCGGCGTGAACTGTGAAATGCCGTGACCCAGATTGAAAACGTGGCCGGGATGGTTGCCGAAACTGTCGAGCACCGCGCGCGCTTCCATACGGATCGCGGCAGGCGGCGCAAACAGCACCGACGGATCGATGTTGCCCTGAAGCGCCACCTTGCCACCGACACGTTCGCGCGCCTTGCCGAGGTTCACGGTCCAGTCGAGGCCCACCGCGTCGACGCCGCTCGCGGCGATGTCGTCGAGCCACAAGCCGCCCCCCTTCGTGAACGCGATTACGGGCACTTTTTCGCCGTCGTGTTCGCGCTTCAGCTGGCTGACCACCTGCTCGATGTAGCGCAGCGAAAAGCGCTGATAGATGCCATCGGCGAGCGCTCCGCCCCATGTGTCGAAAATCATCACCGCTTGCGCGCCAGCTTCGATCTGCGCGTTCAGATATGCCGCGACCGAGCGCGCGTTCACCTCGAGAATCCGCTGCAGCAGATCGGGACGCGCGTACAGCATCGATTTGACGGTGCGAAAGTCCGCCGAGCCGCTGCCTTCCACCATGTAGCACGCGAGCGTCCACGGGCTGCCTGAGAAACCGATCAGAGGCACGCGCTGGCGGCCTTGCGCGTCCTTCAGCGCCGAGCGGATTTCACGCACGGCGTCGGTCACGTAGCGCAGTGTCGCGTCGATGTCGGGCACCGCCAGGCGCGCGACGTCGTCTTCGGTGCGCACCGGACGGGCAAATCTCGGCCCTTCGCCGTTGACGAACTCGAGACCGAGGCCCATCGCGTCGGGCACAGTCAGGATGTCGGAGAACAGGATCGCGGCGTCGAGCGGATAGCGATCGAGGGGCTGCAAGGTGACTTCCGTCGCGAAAGCCGGGTTCTTCGCGAGACCGAGGAAACTGCCCGCGCGGCCGCGCGTGGCGTTGTATTCCGGCAGATAGCGGCCAGCCTGCCGCATCAGCCAGATCGGCGTGTAGTCGGTGGGCTGGCGCAGCAGCGCGCGCAGAAAAGTGTCGTTCAGGAGTTGATGGGCCACGTTGCGTGCGACTGAAGAGCTGAGGGCAAAGGAGCATTTTACCGGAGGCGGCTCCGGACATCGTGCGTCGCGGGGTAATGAATGTGGCGACGGCGCGTCGTGGGAAGCGGGCGGGAAGCAGCTCGGACGCACCTCGATCAGCTACCGCCCGCCACTGCCCGCACGGGTCAGGGTCGATGTCCTTCGCTGCCCGGGTCGCCCTGGCTGAACGGCCGATGTTCAAGCCCGCGCTGCCAAGCTACTATCCAACAGCTTTACCGATGAACTGCACACTACACACCGCTAGGAGACTCGATGAAGAAGGCAGCACTCGCAATGCTCGGCGCGCTCGCCGGCGTCCTGATGCACGTCGGCGTAGCCAGCGCGCAAAACGCCGCGCCCGCGCCGTCCAGGCTCGACGACATCATCAGCCGCGGCACGCTGCGCGCTTGCACGACCGGCGACTACAAGCCGTATTCGTTCTACAGGGGCGATGGCCAGTTCGAGGGCATCGATATCGACATGGCTGAATCGCTCGCGAAGTCGCTCGGCGTGAAGGTCGAGTTCGTCAAGACGTCGTGGTCGAACCTGATGAACGACTTCGTCGCAAAGTGCGACATCGGCATTGGCGGTGTGTCGCCGACGCTCGAGCGCCAGAAGCATGCGTTCTTCACACAGGCTTACATGATCGACGGCAAAACGCCGATCGTCCGTTGCGACGACGTCAACAAATATCAGACGGTCGCGCAGATCGATCAACCGTCCACACGAGTGATCGTCAATCCGGGGGGCACCAACGAGAAGTTCGCGAAGCAATACTTCACGCACGCAAACGTGACCGTTTATCCGGACAACGTGACGATCTTCAAGCAGATCCTCGCGGGCAAGGCGGACGTGATGGTGACGGATGCGTCGGAAACGCTGCTGCAGCAGAAACTCAATCCCGGCCTCTGCTCGGTGCATCCGGACAAGCCGTTCCAGTACGGCGAGAAGGCCTGGTTGCTACCGCGCGGGGATGTCGCGTTCCAGCAATACGTCGATCAGTGGCTGCATCTCGCTCGAGCGACCGGCGAGTATCAGGCTATCTCGGACAAGTGGTTGAAGTAAGCCGACCGTGTCCGTTGGAGGGCGGCCTGCGCGCGCCTGGAGATTTGGGGGCCGGCGATGATGTAACGAAGGGCGACGTCGTCGGGTCGTATAACTGTCCGGGTCAGGTCCAAGGTGCAGCGATGCGCCCCTTTCCAATACGCTGCACAAGCGGATTTGCTTTGCTGCATTGCATCACAGGTTTTTCATCGAATTGCGATGTATTTCGGGGCAGGGTCCCAGCGCTGGTACCGCAGGAAATTCGTCGCTCGAACGCTGCAGACGCAACCATTTCACGCTGATTAGTGACCCAATTTCTGCTGCACCAGGCGTCATGAATGGCATCAATCATGCGTATCAAATTGCGGCGTAGTCATCGGTAATAACTACGTTTTAAAGGTTTCATTTTGGCAATAAATCCCGCAGCGCCTTATCTGGCGGGCGTTACAACCTGAAACACTTTGTTACCGCGTTCATAGGGTAATTCGCCCACAATGCCCTCAACGGTTTCAACACGGATGTGGCTGTGTGCGTGGTGTGAGCGGATACGATGCACTTGCCGGTCGGCGCTTGCCGAAGCCCTGTAAAGGGGCATCCCTGCTGGGGCCGTCATCGACGCAGGGGCGTCGTGATAACCGTCCCATCTTTGGTCTCCTCGCGCTAACCCCGTAGCGTGTGGTTTTTAGCGGGCTCCAGGCCCGCTTTTTTTTCGCCTGCTCAAACGTTTGCGCGCGACGAATCCTCGCCGCGCAACTCCTGTTCTACCGTACCTATTTGGCATATTTGGCTGCGCAGCGTGCTGCGGCGGCGTCATGCCGTCTTGTCCTCTCTGAGTTTCAACTCGCCGATCATCCGTTCGCGCATCACGAATTTTTGCACCTTGCCGGTCACGGTCATCGGCAGCTCATCGACGAAGCGGATATACCGCGGCACCTTGTAGTGCGCAATCTGTCCCTGGCAGAACTGCTGGATTTCTTCTGCCGTCGCCTGTTCGCCGGTCCGCAGCACGATCCACGCGCATACTTCTTCGCCATACCTGGTATCGGGCACGCCGAACACCTGCACGCTCTGGATCTTCGGGTGACGGAACAGAAACTCCTCGATCTCGCGCGGATAGATGTTTTCGCCGCCGCGAATCAGCATGTCCTTCAGCCGGCCAACGATGTTGCAATAGCCTTCGGCGTCGAGCGTCGCGAGGTCGCCCGTGTGCATCCAGCCGTCGACGATACTCTCGTGCGTCTTCGCGTCGTCCCCCCAGTAACCGAGCATCACCGAGTAGCCGCGCGTGCATAGCTCGCCCGTTTCGCCGACCGGCACGATATTGCCGAGCGGATCAACGATTTTCACTTCGAGATGCGGCTGGATGCGACCGACTGTCGTCGTACGCTTGTCGAGCGGATCGGTCGTCGAGCTCTGGAACGAGACTGGGCTGGTTTCCGTCATGCCGTAGGCGATCGTGATCTCGCTCAGGTGCATCTTCGAGACGACCTTCTTCATCGTCTCGATCGGGCACGGCGAGCCCGCCATGATGCCGGTGCGCAGCCGCGAGAAGTCGTACGAGGCGAAGCTCGGATGGTCGAGTTCTGCGATGAACATCGTCGGGACGCCGTGCAGCGCGGTGCATTTTTCCTCCGCCGTCGCGGTGAGTGTCGCGGCCGGATCGAAGCCCTCGCCCGGAAACACCATGTTCGCCCCGACCGACACGCACGCGAGCACCGCCAGCACCATCCCGAAGCAGTGGTACAGCGGCACTGGAATGCACAGGCCGTCCTGCTCGCTGAGCCGCATCGCCATCGCGATATAGCGCGCGTTGTTCACGACGTTGCGATGCGTCAGCGTCGCGCCCTTCGGATTGCCCGTCGTGCCGCTCGTGAACTGGATGTTGATCGGCTCCCGGCACGACAGCGTCGCGCCGATCGCATCGAGCCGGGTGGCGTCGAACGACGCACGGCCACGCTCGATCACGTCGGAAAAGCTCAGCATGCCTGGGGTCTCCGTGTCGCACATGCGGATCACGTAGCGCAGTTCCGGCAGCCTCGCGGCATGCAGTTCGCCCGGCGGCTGCGTCGCCAATTCGGGCGCGAGTTCCTGCAGCATCTCGAGGTACATCGACGTCTTGAAGCGCTCGGCGGTGATGATCGCCTTGCAACCGGCCTTGTTCAGCGCGTATTCGAGCTCCGCGAGCCGGTAGGCAGGATTGATGTTGACGAGGATCGCGCCGATACGCGCGGTCGCGAACTGCGTCAGCAGCCACTCGACGCGGTTCGGCGACCAGATGCCGACGCGATCGCCCTTCGCGATGCCGAGTGCAAGCAGCCCGGACGCAAGCACATCCACTTCCTGCGCGAATTCGCTCCACGTCCAGCGGATGCGCTGCTCCCGAAACACCACGGCCGGCCGGTCGGGAAAGCGCGCCGCGGTGTCGCGCAGAAGCTCGCCGACGGTCGCTTCGCTCAACGGATTTTCGGTCGACCCGCGCACATACGACAGTCCATCCGCAGGTTCGATGAGCGCACCTTCTCCCGAGCTATGCGTTGCCATGGTGTTGTCTCCGTGAGCGCAAGCGCGCTCGATTGAAATGAATTTGAAATCGATTGTGCACCGGCGCGTATCCGGCCGGCATCAAGTCTTACCCGCACCGCGTCGCATCGACCGCGGCGAGCGGCGACCGTCCGTTTCTCCAACCTCGTGGATTTTGCCGACCTTTACGTAAACGTCAACTAGCTATCAAAAAAAAGCAGCCGCGCAGGCTGCTTTCTTCCACTACGTGCTGCTTTAGTGCTGGCCGCGCAGCTTGCGCAGACGCTGGATTGCCGCGAGCTGCGCCGTCGCGTACGCGAGTTCCGCCTGTGCGGTCGCGTACTCGAGGTTCGAGCCCGTGTTCTGCAGCGCCTCTTCCGCACGCTTGCGTGCGTCTTCGGCCTTGGCTTCGTCGAGATCCTTGCCGCGGATCGCGGTGTCGGCGAGAACCGTCACTGCACCCGGTTGGACCTCGAGGATGCCGCCGGCGACGAACACAAACTCTTCTTCGCCGTTTTCAACTTCGATGCGCACCGCACCCGGACGGATCCGCGTGATGAGCGGCGTGTGGCCCGGCAGAATGCCGAGTTCACCCGCTTCGCCTGGCAGCGCGACGAACTTCGCCTGGCCCGAAAAGATTTGCTCTTCCGCGCTGACGACGTCTACTTTAATGGTTGCCATATGTGTCGACTCCTGTCGACGAGAGTTAGCGCTTGAGTGCTGACTCCCGTCCCATGCAAGGCGGGTTGAGCGTAATCAGAGACGCTGGCTTTGCGCAACACTACCGTTTTGGCAGCCGTGATGCGCGAGGTCGGCGCCCGCTTCGTTACACCCGACCTTTACTGGATCTTCTTGGCTTTTTCGAAGGCTTCGTCGATCGTGCCGACCATGTAGAACGCTTGCTCCGGCAGGTGGTCGCACTCGCCTTCGACGATCATCTTGAAGCCACGGATCGTTTCCTTCAGCGGCACGTACTTGCCCGGCGAACCCGTGAACACTTCAGCGACGTGGAACGGCTGCGACAGGAAACGCTGAATCTTACGAGCGCGCGCGACGGCGAGCTTGTCTTCCGGCGCGAGTTCGTCCATGCCCAGAATCGCGATAATGTCGCGCAGTTCCTTATAGCGCTGCAGCGTTTGCTGCACGCCGCGCGTGATCGAATAGTGCTCTTCGCCGATCACGTGCGGGTCGATCTGACGCGAGGTCGAATCGAGCGGGTCCACCGCGGGGTAGATACCGAGCGAAGCGATGTCACGCGACAGCACGACGGTTGCGTCGAGGTGGCCGAAGGTCGTAGCCGGCGACGGGTCGGTCAAGTCGTCTGCAGGGACGTACACGGCCTGCACCGACGTGATCGAGCCAGTCTTGGTCGACGTAATACGCTCTTGCAACTTACCCATTTCTTCAGCCAGCGTCGGCTGATAGCCCACTGCCGACGGCATACGGCCGAGCAGTGCCGACACTTCGGTACCGGCCAGCGTGAAACGGTAGATGTTGTCGACGAAGAACAGCACGTCGAGGCCTTCGTCACGGAAGTGCTCGGCCATCGTCAGGCCGGTCAGCGCGACGCGCAGACGGTTGCCCGGCGGCTCGTTCATCTGGCCGTACACCAGCGCGACCTTGTCGAGAACGTTCGAGTCCTTCATTTCATGATAGAAGTCGTTCCCTTCGCGGGTACGCTCGCCCACACCGGCGAACACGGAGTAACCACCGTGTTCCTTCGCGATGTTGTTGATCAGTTCCATCATGTTCACGGTCTTGCCCACGCCGGCGCCACCGAACAGACCCACCTTACCGCCCTTCGCGAACGGGCAGATCAGGTCGATAACCTTGATGCCGGTTTCGAGCAGCTCGGTCGACGGCGACAGTTGGTCGAACGCCGGAGCCTTCTGGTGGATCGCACGCGTGGTTTCGCTCGAGATCGGGCCGGCTTCGTCGATCGGACGGCCAAGCACGTCCATGATACGGCCGAGGGTCGGCTTGCCGACCGGCACGCTGATCGGGTTGCCCGTGTTCTTCACGATCGTGCCGCGGCGCAGACCATCCGAAGCACCCAGACAGATGGTACGGACCACGCCGTCGCCCAGCTGCTGCTGGACTTCGAGCGTCAGTTCCGAACCTTCCAGAATGAGCGCGTCGTAGATCTTCGGCATGGTTTCACGCGGAAATTCCACGTCGATCACCGCGCCGATGCACTGTACGATCTTGCCTTCTACCAAAGCAGTAGTACTCATCGCTTTTCCTTTAGATACTCAATTCTTCACTCGCGCAAAGGCGCAGTTTCTCCGATGGGCGCGCCGCTCGGGCGCACACGCAACGACCTGCCTGACCGGGGTCAGACGGCCGCCGCTCCACCGACGATTTCCGACAGTTCTTTCGTGATCGCGGCCTGACGGCTCTTGTTGTAGACGAGCTGCAGATCGTTGATGACCGTCTTCGCGTTGTCCGAAGCGGCTTTCATCGCGACCATGCGGGCCGACTGCTCCGATGCCATGTTTTCCGCGACGGCCTGATAGACCAGCGCTTCGACATAACGCACCAGCAGTTCGTCCACCACTGCCTGCGCATCCGGCTCGTAGATGTAGTCCCACTGCGTGCTCGGCGTCGTACCGTCTTCTTCCGTGCGCTCGAACTGGTCCGCCGACAATGGCAGCAGTTGCTCGATCACCGGCTCCTGCTTCATCGTGTTGACGAAGCGCGTGTACGCGAGGTACACCGCCGAAATCTTCCCTTCCGAGTACAGGTCGAGCTGCACCTTCACAGCGCCGATCAGTTTTTCCAGATGCGGCGTATCGCCCAGTTGCACGACGTTCGAGACGACTTTCGCCTGCAGGCGGTTCAGGAAGCCCAGACCCCTGCTGCCGATCGCGGTTGCCTCGAACGTCTTGCCCTGGCCTTCCAGTTCCTTGAACTTCTGCAGCGACGCACGCAGCACGTTGGTGTTCATCCCCCCGCACAGACCTTTATCAGTCGTGACGAGGATGATGCCGGCCGCCTTCGCGCCTTCGTTCGACACCATGAACGGGTGACGATACTCCGGGTTCGCACGGCTCATGTGCGCGGCGATATCGCGGACCTTGTCGGCATACGGGCGAGCAGCGCGCATGCGCTCCTGAGCGCGGCGCATCTTCGATGCGGCCACCATCTCCATCGCTTTCGTGATCTTGCGCGTGTTTTGCACGCTCTTGATCTTGCCGCGAATTTCCTTCATTCCAGCCATTGCTTGCTCCTTTGTCGGCCCGAGTTAGCGCTTTAGCGCTTACTCGGGTCCCATGCAATGCGGCCGAAGTAGCGCGGGAGCATTCGCATGCGGCCCGCGCCGCTTCAAGGTCCGTTTATGCCTTGCGGATCACTCGCGGATCAATAAGCGCCGGACTTCTTGAAGTCTTTGACGGCCGTGTGCAGCAGGCCTTCGTCGTCCTTCGAGAGTTCCTTGGTGTCTTCGATACGCTTGACCAGGTCAGCATGGCTCGACTTCAGGTGGTCGCGCAAGCCCTTTTCGAACGGCAGGACTTGAGCAACTTCGAGGTCGTCGAGATAGCCGTTGTTCGCCGCGAACAGCGACACAGCCAGTTCCCACACCTGCAGCGGCTGATACTGCGGCTGCTTCAGCAGTTCCGTCACGCGGCGGCCGCGCTCGAGCTGCTTGCGGGTCGCTTCGTCGAGGTCCGATGCGAACTGCGCGAACGCAGCGAGTTCACGGTACTGCGCGAGGTCGGTACGGATACCGCCCGACAGCTTCTTCACGACCTTCGTCTGAGCCGCGCCACCCACACGCGACACCGACACGCCAGCGTTAATCGCCGGGCGGATACCTGCGTTGAAAAGGTCGGTTTCAAGAAAGATCTGGCCGTCGGTAATCGAGATCACGTTCGTCGGAACGAATGCGGTCACGTCGCCTGCCTGCGTTTCGATGACCGGCAGTGCCGTCAGCGAACCGCTCTTGCCCTTCACTTCGCCGTTGGTGAACTTCTCGACGTACTCTTCCGACACGCGAGCAGCACGCTCAAGCAGACGCGAGTGTAGATAGAACACGTCACCCGGATAAGCTTCACGGCCCGGCGGGCGGCGCAGCAGCAGCGAGATCTGACGGTATGCCCAAGCCTGCTTGGTCAAGTCGTCATAAACGATCAGCGCGTCCTGACCGCGGTCGCGGAAGTATTCGCCCATCGTGCAGCCGGCGTACGGTGCGAGGTACTGCATCGCAGCCGATTCCGAAGCCGAAGCGGACACGACGATCGTGTATTCCAGCGCGCCGGTTTCTTCCAGCTTGCGCACCACGTTCATGATCGACGAAGCTTTCTGGCCGATCGCGACGTAGATACAGAAGAGGTTCTTGCCCTTCTGGTTGATGATCGCGTCGACTGCGACTGCGGTCTTGCCGCACTGACGGTCGCCGATGATCAGCTCACGCTGGCCACGGCCGATCGGCACCATCGCGTCGATCGACTTCAGACCGGTCTGGACCGGTTCCGAAACCGACTTACGCCAGATCACGCCCGGTGCAATCTTTTCGATTGCATCGGTCTTCTTCGCGTTGATCGGGCCTTTGCCGTCGATCGGGTTGCCGAGTGTATCGACTACGCGGCCGAGCAGTTCCGGACCCACCGGCACTTCGAGAATGCGGCCCGTCGTCTTGACGATGTCGCCTTCCGAAATGTGTTCGTATTCACCCAGAATCACGGCGCCGACCGAGTCGCGCTCGAGGTTCAGCGCGAGACCGAAGGTGTTGCCCGGAAATTCGAGCATTTCGCCCTGCATCACTTCCGACAGGCCGTGGATACGCACGATACCGTCGGTCACGGAGATCACGGTGCCCTGGTTGCGAACGTCTGCGCTCGCGTCAAGGCCCTGGATCCGGCTCTTGATCAGCTCGCTGATCTCAGAGGGATTGAGTTGCATTATTCGCTCCTGATAGTCAATTCTGTTGCGTGCCAGCCGCTAAAACGCGAAGCGCTTCAGGCCGTCAGGGCCGTTTGCATGCTGGCGAGCCGCGCGCGGACCGAGGTATCGAGCACTTCGTCGCCGACCGTCACGCGTACGCCGCCGATCAGCGAGTGATCGACTTCGACCGTCGGCTTCAGCTTGCGCTTGAACTTGCGTTCGAGGCTTGCGACGAGTTCGTTCAACTGCGCACCTTCGAGCGGGAATGCGCTGACGATCAGCACATCTGCTGCCCCTTCGCGGGCGTTCTTCAACTCTTCGAACTGCGAGGCGATTTCCGGCAGCAGCTGCAGGCGATGGTTGTCCACCAGCATCTGCACCAGATTCTTCGCTTGCGCGTCGTCCTTGAGCGGCGACTTGACCGCGGCCAGCAGGAGATCGCTTACCTGGGCACGGCTCACTTTCGGGCTCGAGGCGATCGACAGCACTTCGGGCAGACGCGCAACCTGTGCCAGCTCCTGCACGAGCGTGGACCAGGCGGCGATGTCACCAGCTTCGGCCACGCCAAACAGCGCTTCCGCGTACGGACGGGCGATGGTTGCAAGTTCGGCCATGATCAGAGCTCGGCTTTCAGTTGATTCAGCAGGTCAGCATGAGCCGCCTGGTCGACTTCGCGCTGCAGGATCTGTTCAGCGCCCTTCACAGCGAGTGCAGCAACTTCGCCACGCAGCGCTTCGCGCGCCTTCACGACTTGCTGATCCGCGTCGGCCTTCGCCTGCGCGATGATGCGGGCGGCTTCCGCCTGCGCCTGAGCCTTGATTTCGTCGGCGACTGCGACAGCGCGCTTTTCAGCGTCGGCAATGCGTTGCTGGCCGTCGTTGCGAGCCTGAGCCAGTTCCTGGTCGACGCGCTTGTGAGCGGCTTCGAGTTCCTGCTTGCCCTTTTCCGCGGCGGACAGACCGTCGGCGATCTTCCTCGCGCGCTCATCGATGGCGTTGATCAGCGGCGGCCACACGAATTTCATCGTGAACCACGCGAGGATCAGGAACACGACCATTTGCGCAAACAGGGTTGCGTTGAGATTCACGGTGTTTCCTTAAACGTTGCTAGTTCGGAAAGTGAAACGGCAAGGCGCTCATCGATTCTGCTCGATCAGCGCCCCAGTACCCGTTCCGCCCTGCGCCTTTACCAGTTATAGCTCAGGCGCAAACCTCCGAGGAACCTCAGCCTGCCAGCTTCGAGAGCAGCGGGTTCGCGAACGCAAACAGCATTGCCACACCAACGCCAATCAGGAACGCCGCATCGATCAGACCAGCCAGCAGGAACATCTTGGTTTGCAGCGGGTTCATCAGTTCCGGTTGACGGGCGCACGCTTCAATGTACTTGCCGCCCATCAGACCGATACCGATACAGGCGCCGATAGCACCCAGGCCGATGATGATGCCGATACCGATGGCGGTCAGACCCTGGATGTTGGCGATGAAAGCTTGCATGATCACTCCTTTGTGAAAAGTCTTTTAGAACTGGTTGGAACTGGGATTTGAAAAACTACGATTCTTTTACCGACGGCGCAGGTTAGTGCGTGTCGTGTGCCTGGCCGATGTACACCAGCGTCAGCATCATGAAAATGAACGCCTGCAGCAGAACGATCAGGATGTGGAAGATTGACCACACTGTGCCGGCGACCACGTGGCCGATGAAGCCAAGCACCGTCGTGTCCGCGCCGAAGCTCCAGAGGCTGCCGAGCAGGGCAATCAGCAGGAACAACAGTTCGCCCGCGTACATGTTGCCGAACAACCGCATGCCGAGCGAGACCGTCTTCGCGACGAACTCGATGATGTTCAGTGCGAGGTTCGGGATCCACAGCAGCGGATGCGCGCCGAACGGAGCGGACAGCAGTTCACGCACGAAGCCGCCAGCGCCCTTGATCTTGAAGTTGTAGTAAATCATCAGCACGAACACGCCGAGCGCGATACCGATCGTGCCGTTCAGGTCGGCGGTCGGCACGATGCGGTGGTGCGGGATGGCTTCGGACAGACCCAGCCAGCCGATCACACGGCCCGGCAGGTCGACGGGTATGAAGTCGAGTGAGTTCATTAGCGCGACCCAGACGAACACGGTCAGCGCGAGCGGCGCGATGAAGGTGCGCGAGCCGTGGATCATGGCCTTCGATTGATCCTCGACCATTTCGACAAGCATTTCGATCGCGCATTGGAAGCGACCCGGCACGCCGGCCGTTGCCTTGCGGGCTGCCAGATGCAGCACGAAGATCGTGACGAGGCCGCACACGATCGACCAGAAAAGGGTGTCGAGATTCCACACATGGATGTCGAAAATCGACGTCTGGTGTGCGGTGGAAAAGTTCTGCAAGTGGTGCGCGATGTACTCGGACGGATCCATTGCGCGCGTGCCTTCGCTAGCTGCCATATCGTTAAAGCCACCCAAATTGTCGAAAATCGTTCGAGGCCGCTCCCGCCGGAACACTGTGTTGCGGGAACGCGCCGGGTGCGGGCCCTGTCTCACCCGCACACCCGTGCCGGCGCTGCGCGCCGGCCTTAAATTCTTTTTGCTGCTGTTTTTTGTGCTGCTACCTTAGCGCCACGCCAAGGCGATCCAGTAAGTCTTCAGCGCGATGAGGTAGGTCACGAGCAGCGGAATCCAGCGTACGTCGTGATACCAGAAGGCGATTGCGACAAACATCGCAACCGTTGTCCCCATCTTGAGTGCTTCGCCGATCATCCAGCTCATCACGGTCTCGGCGCCGCCCTGCTTTTTCAGTCGTGCCGCGAACAACGCGCCCGGCACCCAGCAGATCGCCCCCCCGAGGAACGCGGACAGCGCAGCAGCGCCCGGCGGCTTGTAGAACAGCCACCACAACAGCGTTGCGACCAGGGACAAAACCATTTGCGCTGCGACGACCCTGAACGGCGTTACGCGCGATGGACGACCCACGCCGGGACCAAACAGCTTTTCCGCCTCGGCCCGCGTGAGCGGAACGATATTGTTATCTTCCTGAGCGTCATCCCACGCTTCGGCCGGATCGAACTGCCGACTGGAGGACATCTCGGGTGCGGAGCGTTCAGCGCGGTGTCTGTCGTCACCATTCTCCGGCGACAGATTCGACGTTTTGACCGCCATCGCAATGTTCCGAAAGTCTCGTTCAGCCCGCGAGTTTACGCAGCGCTTACGGGGTTGCCGTGCAATTAAATCCGGGCGATTGTAAGCGATAGTTGCAGGCAATTCAAGACTTTAGGCCAGCCTATAACCGCGTGAAACTTCCCTTCACGATGCGGTAAAACGTACGCTAACGACGCGAAACACGTCAAATGTAAGGCGGGCGGGGGCGGCAAAACCCGTGCGGGTGGTCGCGTGGATCGAAGCTCGTTGGCAGTGCGTTCCGACGCAGCGGCAGACGTCTCGAAAATGCAACAAATGCGTCTTTTTTAAGGGCTGAACGGGATAGCTCTTCTAATGAGCTGAATCAGCCTCACCGCAAATTTCGATGATGATCGGGTCGCTTTTGATAGCGGCTCGTCAGGATGATTATCGCGTGAATGTGGAGCGTCTGAAGCTAGGATTCCTGATTATTCGTGCATCGGTTGTTTTGGAATCCGCATAGTCGCTCGCACCGAGGTAGACCAACTCGCGGCAGTGCTCATGCACAGGCCGCCAGCCGTTCACCACTCTTGCCTGCTGAGCGCCAATCTGTGCTCAGACGTTCGCGTTCCCTCGCAAACGAACCAGAATGCCTTCCAGCGCGTCGAGATCGCCGAAGTCCACCAGCACCTGGCCGCGACCGCGTCGGCCGAGCTTGATTTTCACCGTAGCGGACAGCAGGTCCGACAGTTCCTCTTCCAGGCGTCGCGTGTCACGGCCGCCGTCCGGATTCGCGCGGGCCTTGGCCGCCGGCGTCACCTTCGTGGTCATCGCAACCAGCTTTTCCGTCTCGCGCACAGACAGGCGCTTGTTGACGACCTGGTTGGCCAGCGTGATCTGCGTCGCGGCATCGACGGCGAGCAGCGCGCGAGCGTGGCCCATGTCGAGATCGCCGGCGAGCAACATCGTCTGTACCGGTGTCGCAAGGTTCAGCAGACGCAGCAGGTTCGACACCGCGCTGCGCGAGCGGCCCACCGACTCTGCCGCCTGCTCATGTGTGAAATTGAATTCGTCGAGCAGGCGCTGGATACCCTGGGCCTCCTCGAGGGGATTCAGATCCTCGCGCTGGATGTTTTCGATCAGCGCCATCGCCGCGGCGGCCTGGTCGGGCACGTCCTTCACAAGCACCGGCACCTCGTCGAGGCCCGCAAGCCGCGCCGCGCGAAAACGCCGCTCCCCCGCGATGATCTCATAGCGGTCCGCCGCGATCGGACGCACGAGAATCGGCTGCATCAGCCCTTGCGCGCGGATGCTCGCCGCAAGCTCCTGCAGCGCGCCTTCGTCCATGCGCGTGCGCGGCTGGTATTTGCCCGCCTGCATCTTGCCGAGCGGCAATACGTTCGGCGCGCCGTCGATCACCGCTGCCTCGGTGATATCGGCGGTGCCGCCGAGCAATGCCTCCAGACCGCGGCCCAGTCCCTTCTTTCTTGCTACTGCGTTCATCGTGCTTCCTCGATCCGCTTAGGATGCCTGGGGCGCGTCATTCAGCGCGCGCACCCGCTCAATCATTTCGACGCCGAACTGCACGTACGCCTGCGCGCCTCGCGACGCCCTGTCGAACACCACACCGGGCAGCCCATAGCTGGGCGCCTCGGCCAATCGCACGTTGCGTGGAATCACCGCGTCGAAGACCTTGTCGCCGAAGTGCTCTTTCAATTGATCCGAGACTTGCTGTTGCAACGTAATGCGCGGATCGAACATGACGCGCAGCAGACCGATCACCTTGAGGTCGCGATTCAGATTCGCATGGACCTGCTTGATCGTGTTGACGAGGTCGGACAGCCCTTCGAGCGCGAAGTATTCGCACTGCATCGGAATGACGACGCCGTGCGCGGCGCATAGTCCGTTGAGCGTCAGCAGTGACAAAGCCGGCGGGCAATCGATCAGCACGAAATCGTACTCGCCCTCGACCCCGGCGAGCGCCGCCTTCAGTTGACGCTCGCGATTCTGCATGCTGACGAGTTCGACCTCGGCGCCCGCGAGCTCACGGTTCGCGGGAAGCACGTCGTATCCGACCGCCTCGGGCCGTACGCGGGCATCGGCCACCGACACGTTGTCCACGAGCACCTCGTAGACCGTGTTCGTACATTCGGCCTTGTCGATACCGCTGCCCATCGTGGCGTTGCCTTGCGGGTCAAGATCGATGAGAAGGACTCGCTGTCCCTGCGCTGCCAGGCTCGCGGCCAGATTGACTGTGGTGGTCGTCTTGCCGACGCCGCCCTTCTGGTTCGCAACGCAGAAGATTTTTGCCATCGTTGGTGTGTCCCTTTTGCTGCTTGGATGAAGTGAAAATCGTTGAGGGTGCTGACAGGCCGAAGTGGCCGTCAGCTTTCGGGGTCCACTCGCACCTCGATCAGATGCCGCTCGGCATCGAGCGACGGCACGTTCAGCCGGATGATCTGTTCCACGTGAGCGCCCGCCGGCAGACGCGCGATTTCGGCATTCGGCCGCATACCCTTCATCGCCCAAATTGCGCCCTGCTCCGCAACCAGATGACGGGCCAGTGTAACGAAATCCGAGAGTTCTGCGAACGCGCGCGAGACAATTACGTCGAACTTTGCCGGTACTTCGGCGCCAGGCCGCAGCGTCTCCACCCGACCGGTCACAATCGACAGGTTCGCGAGGCCCAGTTCCGCCTTCGCCTGCGACTGAAAGGCAGTCTTCTTATGGACGATGTCGTTCGTCGTGATGGTCCAATCGGGCAGCACGATCGCGAGCACGATGCCCGGCAGCCCCCCGCCCGAACCGACGTCGAGCACCGACGACGGCCCGCGCGGCGCCAGGTGCGGCACGATCGATAGCGAATCGAGAATGTGCTGGATTAGCATCTGCCTCGGATCGCGGATCGCTGTCAGGTTGTAGACGTTGTTCCACTTCGCGAGCAGCGCGACGTAATCGAGCAGCTTGCGCTGCTGCGCGTCGCTGAGTTCGAGACCAAGTTCGCGGACACCGTCCGCCAGCAATGACGCCAAGGCCTGCTGGTCGATTCCCCTCTGCGCTGCCGTCATTGAACCACCGGCGTGCTGTCGGCGCCGGGCTCGGTGGACTTCGACGGACGACGCCCGAGGCCACGCTTCAGATGGACCATCAGCAGCGAGATGGCGGCAGGCGTGATACCGGAGATACGCGACGCCTGTCCGATCGTTTCCGGCCGGAACTGCATCAACTTCTGGCGAGCTTCGAACGACAGCCCACGGACCTCGGTGTAGTCCAGCCCTTCAGGCAGACGCGTGTTCTCTTGCGCCTCGTTGCGTTCGATCTCACCGGCCTGTCGGTCGATGTAGCCCTGATATTTGACGCCAATTTCGATCTGTTCCTTGATTTGCGCGAGCAGCACGGGGTCTTCCGCAAGTACTTCGGGCGCGCCACAGGTGCCGTCACGCAGCCCGCAGACGCCGTCGTAGCTGACGCCCGGACGACGCAGCAGGTCCGCGAGACTGTATTCGTGGTCGATTGGCTTGCCAAGCAAGGCGGTCGCCTCTTCTGCCGATAAGGTCTTAGGATTGACCCAGGTTGAACGCAAGCGCTGTGTTTCACGTGAAACAGCGTCACGCTTGCGACTGAAGGCGTCCCAGCGAGCGTCATCGACCACGCCGAGTTCGCGCCCGATCTCCGTCAGCCGCGTATCGGCGTTGTCTTCGCGCAAGCTCAGACGGTACTCCGCGCGGCTCGTGAACATCCGGTACGGCTCGGACACCCCGCGCGTGACTAGATCGTCCACGAGCACGCCGAGATAAGCCTGGTCGCGACGCGGACACCATGCTTCCTTGCCTTGCACAAACAGACCGGCGTTGATGCCGGCCAGAGTGCCCTGTGCAGCTGCCTCCTCGTAGCCGGTCGTACCGTTGATCTGTCCGGCGAAGAACAGGCCACTGATCACCTTCGTTTCTAGCGATGCCTTCAGGCCACGCGGATCGAAATAGTCGTACTCGATCGCGTAGCCCGGGCGCAGGATATGCGCATGCTCGAGCCCGCGCATGGAACGCACCAACTCGAGCTGCACGTCGAAGGGCAGGCTCGTCGAGATCCCGTTCGGATAGAACTCGTTGGTCGTCAGACCTTCCGGCTCGAGGTAGATCTGATGCGATTCCTTCGACGCAAACCGGTGAATCTTGTCCTCGATCGACGGGCAATAGCGTGGCCCCACCCCCTCGATCACGCCCGTGTACATTGGCGAACGATCGAGACCACCGCGAATGATGTCGTGTGTCCGTTGATTCGTATGCGTGACCCAGCACGGCACCTGGCGCGGGTGCTGCTCGACACGCCCGAGGAACGAAAACACCGGCACCGGGTCCAGATCGCCGGGCTGCTCTTCGAGCTGCGAATAGTCGATCGTGCGACCGTCGATTCGCGGTGGCGTACCGGTCTTGAGCCGGCCCTGCGGTAGCTTCAGCTCTTTCAACCGCGCCGACAGCGAAACCGCAGCCGGGTCGCCCGCGCGTCCGCCTGTGTAGTTGTTCAACCCCACGTGAATCTTGCCGTCGAGGAACGTGCCCGCCGTCAGCACCACCGCGCGCGACCGGAAACGAATACCCACTTGCGTGATGGCGCCGACCACGCGGTCGCCCTCGACCATCAGATCGTCGACGGCCTGCTGAAATAGCCAGAGGTTCGGCTGATTCTCTAGACGATGGCGGATCGCCGCTTTGTACAGCATGCGGTCAGCCTGAGCGCGCGTCGCGCGGACCGCCGGTCCTTTCGACGAATTCAGGATCCGAAACTGGATGCCGCTTTCGTCGGTAGCGGCCGCCATGGCGCCGCCCAGCGCGTCGACCTCCTTGACCAGGTGGCCTTTGCCTATGCCGCCAATCGACGGATTGCAGCTCATCTGACCAAGGGTCTCGATGTTATGGGTCAAAAGCAGCGTTTTGTTGCCCATGCGCGCCGACGCCAAAGCAGCTTCGGTGCCGGCATGACCGCCACCGACGACGATTACGTCAAATTCTGAGGGAAAAAGCATCGCGGGATCTCACGCCAGATCGTCGCGTGAGCCTTCAAAAGAAATGTATGGGCGAATTATAACGGGTTCGGTTTCGGCCCGAATTTCGTCCGAATGGTGAAGCAATAAAAAAGCGGTGTGTTTCACGTGAAACACACCGCTTCCAGAGACAGCGATCAGCGAAATAAGTGCGGGCTTATGCGACCTTTTTGGCAAGACCGAGATAGGTTTCGATCACCCGGGGATTTTGCGCGAGGTCGGTCGCCGGTCCTTCCAGTGCCAACTCGCCGGTTTCCAGCACGTAGCCGTAGTCCGAGATCTGCAATGCAGCGCGCGCGTTCTGCTCGATCAGCAGCGTCGCGACGCCCGTCTGCCGCAAGGCGCTGATGATGTGAAAGATTTCCTTCACGATCAGCGGCGCGAGACCGAGGCTCGGCTCGTCCAGCATCAGCAGATCGGGCTTGCCCATCAGGGCGCGGCCGACCGCGAGCATCTGCCGCTCGCCGCCGGAAAGCGTGCCGGCCGCCTGCTTGCGCCGCTCCTTCAGCCGCGGAAACAGTTCGAACACCGGTTCCAGCTGATCGAGAAAGTTGCGCTCCCCTGCTCGCTTGCGCCGGTAGGCGCCAAGCAGCAGATTGTCCTCGACGGTCATCGAAGCGAAAAGCTCGCGCTTTTCCGGCACCAGGCACATACCAAGCGCAACGCGTTTTTCGACCGGCATCGCGCTGACCTCGTCGCCCTGATAGGAAACCGCGCCTTTCGCATGACCGGACGTCGGCAACGCGCCCATGATCGCATTCAGCAGCGTCGACTTTCCCGCGCCGTTCGGGCCGATCACGGAGACGATCTGCCCCGCCCGCACCTTGATCGCCGCATTGTGCAGCGCTTCAACCTTGCCGTAGCGGACGGACAGTTGGCTCACTTCGAGAATCGGTCCCGCCGACGCCACGCCGGTCGTTGTCATGTCGTCCATCATTCCACCCCACCCAGATACGCTTCGAGCACCGCCGGATCCTGCTGGACTTCCTGCGGCAGGCCCTCAGCGATCCGCGTGCCGAACTCCATCACCACGAGCCGGTCCGTCAAATTCATCACGAAATCCATGTCGTGCTCGACGAGCAGCACGCTCATCCCTTCTGTCTTCAGTCTGCGCAGCAGTTCGGCGAGCTGAAGCTTTTCCTGATACCGGAGACCAGCGGCCGGTTCATCGAGCAATAGCAGAGTCGGGTCGCAGCACAGGGCGCGCGCAATTTCGAGAATCCGCTGTTGACCAAGCGCCAGGCTACCCGCTTCGTCATACATGTGCTGTTCGAGGCCGACGCGGCGAATCTGCCGAGCGGCTTCGGCCATCAACCGCTGCTCTTCGGAGCTGTTCAGCCGCACGACACTGCGCCACACGCCCGCATGGCCACGTAGATGCGCACCGATCGCGACGTTCTCGAGCACGGTCATACCCGGCAGCAGCTTCACGTGCTGGAACGTCCGGCCGATGCCGCGCTTGACGATTTCACGCGAACTCAGCGCATCGATGCGCTCGCCGCGGAACGTGATCTCGCCGCTCGTCGCCTGCAGCACACCGGTCACGAGATTGAAGGTCGTCGACTTGCCTGCGCCGTTCGGTCCGATCAGCCCGATGATCTGCCCTGCTTTGACCTCGAAGCTGACGTCGTTCACCGCGACGAGACCGCCGAACTGCTTGCGCGCCTTGTTCACCGTCAGCAGGTCTTCGCCGGTCTGTGGCTTGTTGCGCTGCGGCAGAGGATCCGCGTGATCGGCGAGATGCGCCCGCGGGCCACGCGGGAAAAAGCGCGCGACGAACGGCCAGACGCCCTGCCGCGCGTACTGCAGAAGCAGCACCATGACGATGCCGAACACGATCACTTCGAAGTTGCCGTTCTCGCCGAGCAGTTTTGGCAGCAGCGTCTGCAAATAATCCTGCAGCACGGTCAGGATCGCCGCGCCGAGCACCGCGCCCCAGACGTGCGAGACGCCGCCCACCACCGCCATGAACAGGAACTCGATGCCGTGATTCAGTCCAAACGGCGTCGGATTCACGGCGCGCTGCAAGTGCGCGTACAGAAAACCCGAGACCGACGCAAGCACCGCCGCATAGACGAAAATCACGACGCGCATCCAGCCGGTGTTGACGCCCATTGCCTCGGCCATCAGACCACCGCCGCGCAACGCGCGGATTGCGCGACCCGGCCGGCTATTAAGAAGATTCTGAACAGAGACGACCGCACCGAGCACGACCACCCAGATCAGGTAATAGATATGGCGGCCGGACTCAAGATTGATCCCGAAAACATTCAACACCGGGATGCCGTTGATGCCGTCGTACTTGCCGAGCATGTCGAGATTGCCGAACAGGTAGAACAGCGCGAGCCCCCACGCAATCGTGCCGAGCGGCAGAAAGTGGCCGGATAGGCGCATCGTCACGAGACCGAGCATCAGCGCAACCAGGGCAGTGACGATCACGCCCGCGATCAGCGCGAGCCACGGCGACACGCCGAAGTTCGTCGTCAGATACGCGGTTGCATACGCGCCGATGCCAACGAACGCGGCCTGCCCGAAGCTCGTCATCCCGCCGATGCCGGTCAACAGCACGAGGCCGATCGCGACGATCGAATAGAGACCGATGTAGTTCAGCAGCGTGACCCAGTACTCGGGTACATGGATCGGATGCGGCAGAACCGGCAAAGCGAACAGCACCACGAGGAACAACCAGAAGAACTTCTTTTGCATGATTCGTTTCATCGTGTCACTCCGCTTCCTCTTCGGCGTGCGGGCTCGCCAGACTGCGCCACAGCAGCACCGGGATGATTAACGTGAACACGATCACTTCCTTATAAGCACTTGCCCAGAACGACGAATACGACTCCAGCAGACCAACGAGAATCGAGCCGGCCGCCGCCAGCGGATAGCTGACCAGACCGCCGATGATCGCGCCCACGAAGCCCTTCAAACCGATCAGGAAGCCCGAGTCGTAGTAGATCGTCGTGAGCGGCGCGACGAGGATGCCGCACAGTGCGCCGAGCCCCGCCGCAAGCGTGAATGCGAGGCGTCCCGCCTGCGTGGTGCCGATGCCGACGAGCCGCGCGCCGAGCCGGTTCACCGACGTCGCGCGCAACGCCTTGCCCGAAATCGAGCGATCGAAGTACAAATACAGCGCGCCGATCAGCACGGCCGCGGTGCCGATCACCCACAGGCTCTGTCCGGAGATCGACAACGTGCCGATGTTGAACGTCGCATCGGAAAACGCGTTGGTGCGCGAGCCTTCGGCGCCGAACATCACGAGGCCGAGACCGACCATCACGAAATGCACGGCCACCGCGACGATCAACAGCAGCAGCGTGGTCGCCTCCGCGATCGGCTCGTAGGCAAGGCGATACACGAACGGACCCATCGGAATCACGATCAGCAGCGTCAGCGCGATCTGCACGATCATCGGCAGCGGCTGCAGGAAGATGCCGCGCGTGAGCGCGTAGACCGCGATCGGAAACAGCAGGTACTTCCCCGCCAGCACGGGCAGCGTGCGCGCCGCATGACGACGCCGCCCAGCATGCCGCAAGACGGCCGCCGTCTCGACGACGAAGCATGCCGCGCCCATCGCCATCAACAGCCAGCAGGTGGCCGGAAACTTCTGCGTTTGCAGTGCGGCGAGCGTCAACGCACCGTACGAAACGAACTCCCCTTGCGGGATGAAGATCACCCGCGTGACGGAGAACACCAGCACCAGCGCAAGCGCGAGCAGCGCGTAGATCGCGCCGGTCGTGATGCCGTCCTGCGCGAGGATCGCCGCAATTGATAGATCCATACTTCCTCGTCCTGAAGCGTCGAAATCGAAAAACCGCGAAACAGTCGCGACGGCGCGGTGCGAAGCCGGCCATCGATCTGCATGTCAGAAAAGACAACCGCCGCGCCGGGACGCGGCGCGGCGGTCGATGCCATTGTCGTCGAACACAATGGCAATGCGGCGTCATGCACCGCATGATTGCGCGAGAGGCGCGTACCGCTACTGGTTTTTGTAAATAGTCTTAGTTGTTCTGCAACTTCCACTTGCCGTCGACGATCTGCACGATCACGCGTGCGCGCTGGTCGAGGCCGTTGTGGTCGTTCGCGGTGGTGTTCATGATGCCGTGCGACACTGGCAGCTCCTTGATGTTTTCGAGCGCGTTGCGCAGCGCCATGCGGAACTCCGGCGTGCCCGGCTGGGCGGTCTTCAGCGCGACCGGAATCGCAGCCTGCAACATCTGGCCGGCATCCCATGCGTGGCCGCCGAAGGTCGCGACCGAACCCGCGCCATAAGCCTTCTCATAGGCGTTCTTATAGGCTTCCGCCGACTTCTTCACCGGGTTCGAATCCGGCAATTGATCGACGACAAGAATCGGACCGGCCGGCAGCAGTTCGCCTTCGCAATCCTTGCCGCACACACGCAGGAAGTCGTTGTTCGCGACCCCGTGAGTCTGATAGATCTTGCCCTTGTAGCCACGCTCCTTCAGCGTCCTGGCCGGCAGCGCCGACGGCGTGCCCGAGCCCGCGATCAGCACCGCGTCGGGATTCGCGCCCATCGTCTTCAGCACTTGGCCCGTCACCGATGCATCGGTGCGGTTGAAGCGCTCGTTCGACACGATCTTCAGGTTGTGCGCTTTGGCGGCGGCGTCGAACGTCGTGTTCCAGCTGTCGCCGTATGCGTCCGAGAATCCGATGAAGCCGACCGTCTTCACGCCGTGATGCTGCATGTAATCGGCGATCGCTTCGGCCATCAGGCTGTCGTTCTGAGGCGGTTTGAATGCCCATGCGCGCTTCGCATCCATCGGCTGAATGATCGCGGCCGATGCCGCGAGCGAGATCACCGGCGTCTTGCCCTCAGCGGCCGGATCGAGCATCGCGAGCGAATTCGGCGTGACGGTCGAGCCGATGATCGCGTCGACGTGGTCTTCGTCGATCAGCTTGCGCGTGTTCTGCACGGCCTTGCTGGTGTCCGACCCGTCGTCGAGGATGATGTACTGCACGCTCTTGCCGCCGATCTCCTTCGGCAGCAACGCGATCGTGTTCTTTTCAGGAATCCCGAGCGACGCGGCCGGCCCCGTCGTCGACAACGTGACGCCGATCTTCACCTGCGCGAATGCAGCCCCCGCGCCGCACATCAGCGCCATCGCGATGCCGGTGCGTACCCAATGCCTTGTCTTTTTCATTGCGAGTCTCCAAACGCTTTGAAAAGCGCCTATCTGTAAGCCGGCTTGCTGGGCCGGGTGTTTGAATCTAGTGAGCGGGTTCAGGTGTGCCAAGCATGGTTTTCCCTGCTCGGCGCGCATACCTTCCCCAGCTGCGTTGGGTACCGCTCCTCTCGCGTCGCGCGAGTGCGCATTCGCGTCATACGCCGCGTTTCTGTGCCGCGGCTTTATTCCAACCAGGCATCTCATAAACCACTAATATGTTAGTAGTTTGCGTTCTGCATTATCGACGGTCAAGAGAGCGTGCGCCAAATGCGGGTTTGTCCTGAAGCAGTGAAACCACACTTTTGCGCGATGCGGACACCTGGCCCGGGTAATAAAAAAGACGCGTCAACTGCACGCGTCTTTTTCGATGAGGTCCCGTGGCGCAGAGCCTTCGCTCAGTCGCCGGCGAGCTTCCACTTGCCGTCGACGATCTGCACCATCACGCGCGCCCGCTGATCGAGGCCGGCATGGTCGTTCCTGCTCATGTTGAAGATGCCGTGCGACGCGGGCAGATCTTTCGTGCCTTCGAGCGCGGCACTCAGCGCCTCGCGGAATGCCGGCGTGCCTGGCTGCCCCTTCTTCAACGCGAGCGGAATCGCATGCTGCAGCAGCAGACCCGCGTCCCATGCGTGACCGCCGAACGTCGACACCGACCCCGCGCCATATGCCGTTTCATACGCATGCTTGTACGCAAGTGCGCTCTTCTTCACCGGATTCGCCTCGGGCAGTTGCTCGGCGACCAGCAGTGGGCCAGCGGGCAGCCACGTGCCTTCGCAATCCTTGCCGCACACGCGCAGGAAGTCGTTGTTCGCGACGCCGTGCGTCTGATAGTACTTGCCCTTGTAGCCGCGCTCCTTCAGCGTTTTCTGCGGCAGCGCGGCCGGCGTGCCCGCACCGGCGATCAGCACCGCGTCCGGGTTCTGCGACATCATCTTCAGCACCTGGCCCGTGACCGATGCATCGTTGCGCGCGAAGCGCTCGTTCGCGACGATCTTGATCTTCGCGAGGTCAGCGGCTTTGCTGAATTCCTTGAACCAGCTCTCGCCGTACGCGTCGGAAAAGCCGATGAACGCGACCGTCTTCACACCGTGATTGGCCATGTGCTGCGCAATCGCCGTGGCCATCAGAATGTCGTTTTGCGGCGTTTTGAAGACCCATCCACGCTTCGCGTCCATCGGCTCGACGATGCCCGCGGCCGCGGCCAGAGAGATCATCGGCGTCGAGGTTTCGGCAGCGACGTCGATCATGGCGAGCGAGTTCGGCACGACGGTCGAGCCGATCAGTGCATCGACGTGGTCTTCGCTAGTGAGCTTGCGGGCGTTCTTGACCGCCTGGGTGGAATCGGTTGCGTCGTCGAGGACGATGTAGTCGATCTTCTGGCCCGCCACTTCTTTCGGCAGTAGCGCGATCGTGTTCTTTTCCGGAATGCCGAGCGATGCGGCCGGTCCTGTTGCCGACACGGTGACGCCGATTTTCACGTCCGCGAATGCATGGCCGCTCCAGGCAGCCGAGACCCCTGTGGCGACCAATGCCGCGCTGATCCAACGCAATGCCGACTTCATCCTGCTCCTCTATTAACCCCGTTATTCAATTGCAATTAAATCCGCGGATTTAATTGCCAACCCAGTGGTCGGTGAATAAGCGAGTGTAGCGGACGCAAGCGCCGTGCTGCAAGCGTTTCGCAGGCTTGTGATGTTTACCTGCAGCGGTTGGCGGAGAGTAAAAAATGGCGCGTGAAATAGCCGGGCGATCGCGTCAAAGATTCGATAAACACAAATAAAAAAGCGCTGTTGGATATCAATCCAACAGCGCTTTCTTCTGGGCACTGAGTGCCTCACTTGTCTCCTCGTTCTCCACCTGCAAATTCGTGGTGCATCAGAACTGCATGAAGATTAAACGACCACCCCAACAGTCACAACTAGCAATTACCCTAGTGGTGCACTGCGGCACCGGATTGGGGCGCGTAGGGCGCTTTTCGTCGCACGGTTTGCCACAGGTTCGCCCGAGTCCCTGATCCAGCGGACCTTCAGCACGAGCCGCAATTAGATCGGACGTCGAAGCAATTTCGTACCGCACTGCATCAAGCGAGCGACCACGCGGGCGGGATCAACCAGCCAATCTCAAGCCCGCAACGGTCGCACTCGCGCGACGATCTCACCGACGATGCCGCGCCGGAACGCCAGCACACACGCGATGAAAATCAGCCCGGTGACGATCGTCACCGATTCGCCGAGCGAGCGGAACCAGTCGATGCCGGTCATCGACGCGAGTGCCGCGCCGATATCGCCGAGCCTGTCTTCGAGCGACACGATCAACGCGGCGCCGAGCAACGGCCCGAACAGCGTGCCCATACCGCCCACCAGCGTCATCAGGATCACGAGGCCGGACATCGTCCAATAGGCATCGCTCAGCGTTTCGAAGCCTTGCACCAGCACCTTCAGCGAACCCGCGAGACCCGCAATGCCGGCCGACAGGATGAATGCGAGCAGCTTGAAACGGTCGGTGTCGTAGCCGAGCGACACCGCGCGCGGCTCGTTTTCCTTGATCGCGACGAGCACCTGCCCGAACGGCGAATGCACGATCCGCACGATCAGCAGGAAAGCCGCGACGATCACCGCGAGTACGACGAAATATAGCGCGAGGTCCGAAGAGAGATCGAGCACGCCGAACAGCTTGCCGCGCGGCACGCCTTGCAGACCGTCTTCCCCGTGCGTGAACGGCGCCTGCAGGAACACGAAGTAGACCATCTGCGCGAGCGCGAGCGTCACCATCGCGAAGTAGATACCCTGACGGCGAATCGCGAAGAAGCCGACGACGAGCCCAAGCAGCGTCGCCGCCGCGGTGCCGCTCAGCACGCCGAGCTCCGGCGAAAAGCCGAGCGTCTGCATCGCATAGCCGGTGACGTAACCGGCCGACGCGAGAAACATCGCATGACCAAAGGACAGCAAGCCCGTATAGCCGATCAGCAGATTGAAGGCGGCCGCGAACAGCGCGAAGCACAGCACCTTCATCACGAAGAGCGGATAGATGCCGAGCACCGGCACCGCGAGCAGCACGATCAGCAGCAGACCGTAGAGCACCTTTCTCTGCATCATTTTTCCCTGCCGAAAAGACCCGCCGGACGCACGAGCAACACGAGCGCCATGATCACGAAGACGACGGTCGCCGACGCCTCGGGGTAGAACACACGCGTGAGTCCTTCGACTACGCCGAGCATCAGGCCGGTCAGGATCGAGCCCATGATCGAGCCCATCCCGCCGATCACGACCACCGCGAACACGGTGATGATCATCGACTGGCCCATCAGGGGCGAGACCTGAATCACCGGCGCGGCGAGCACGCCGGCAAACGCCGCGAGCGCGACGCCGAAGCCGTAGGTCAGCGTGATCATCAGCGGCACGTTGACGCCGAACGCCTCGACGAGCTTCGGGTTTTCGGTGCCCGCGCGCAGATACGCGCCAAGCCGCGTCTTCTCGATCACGAACCATGTCGCAAAGCACACGACCAGCGACGCGACCACCACCCATGCGCGATAGTTCGGCAGATACATGAAGCCGAGATTGGTCGCGCCCGACAGCGCCGACGGCACATCGTACGGCTGGCCCGACGAGCCGTAGATCGAATGGAATACGCCCTCGATCACGAGTGTGAGGCCAAACGTCAGCAACAGGCCATACAGATGATCGAGCTTGTAAAGCCAGCGCAGCATCGAGCGCTCGATCGCGACGCCGACCAGTCCGACGATCAGCGGCGCGAGCACGAGCATCACCCAGTACGGCAGATTGAAATACGACAGCCCCATCCACGCGAGCATCGCCCCGAGCATGAACAGCGCGCCATGCGCGAAGTTGATCACGTTGAGCAGGCCGAAAATAATCGCCAGCCCGAGGCTCAGAATCGCGTAGAACGAGCCGTTCACGAGCCCGAGCAGAAGCTGGCTCAGCATCGCCGGTAGCGGAACGCCAAAGATGTCCATTGAAGCCCTTAGCCCTTCAAGCCATCGTCAAGGTGAGATCGGTGACGCACGATCCGGCCGGCACGCGACGAGCGGCGACGCCGCCCATCGGCGTACGGCATCTGAAACGGTCATCCGCCAGCGCGTGCCCCTGCAGCGCCGGCGGTTCTCTCAGGTCTGCGCGGTCCTCGACCGCTTACTGCGCCCGCGCTTACTTCCACAGCGCGCAGCGGGTCTGCGCCTTGGTCGTGAAGACCTGATCGCCCGGAATCGTCGCAGTGATCTTGTAGTAATCCCACGGCTCCTTCGATTCGGCCGGCGTCTTCACCTGCATCAGGTACATGTCGTGGATCATGCTGCCGTCCTGACGGATGTAGCCCTTCGCGTAGAAGTCGTCGATCTTCGTCTTGTGCAACTGCGCCATCACCTTGTCCGGATCGGTCGAGCCCACCGCCTGCACCGCCTTCAGATAGTTCATCGCCGCCGAGTAGTCGGCAGCCTGCAGGCTCGACGGCATCTTCTTCATCTTGTCGAAGTACCGCTGCGACCACTTGCGCGTGTCGGCGTCCTTGTTCCAGTACCAGCTGTCGGTCAGCACCAGACCTTGCGTCGTTTCGAGACCGAGGCTGTGCACGTCGTTGATGAACATCAGCAGCGCGGCGAGCTTCATCGTCTTGGTGATGCCGAATTCCTTCGCGGCCTTGATCGCGTTGATCGTGTCGCCGCCCGCGTTCGCGAGGCCGAGGACCTGTGCCTTCGACGCCTGCGCCTGCAACAGGAACGATGAGAAGTCCGACGCCGACAGCGGATGACGCACCTCGCCGAGCACCTGGCCGCCGTTCGCCTTCACGACCTCCGCGGTCGCTTTTTCGAGCGCCTTGCCGAATGCGTAGTCTGCCGTCAGGAAGTACCAGGTCTTGCCGCCCTGCTTCGTCACGGCCGAGCCCGTGCCGTTCGCGAGCGCGGTCGTGTCGTATGCGTAGTGGATCGTGTACGGCGTGCATTGCTCGTTGGTCAACGTATCGGCGCCGGCGCCGACGCTGATATAGACCTTGTGCTTCTCGCCCGCGACGGTGTTAGTCGACAGCGCGGTCGCCGAGTTCGTGCCGCCGATCACCATGTCCACGCCGTCGCGGTCGAACCACTCGCGAGCGCGGGATGCCGCGATGTCCGCCTTGTTCTGGTGATCCGCGTACAGCACCGTGATCGGCTTGCCGTTGACCTTGCCGCCGAAGTCGGCGACCGCCATCCGGATCGCTTCAAGACCGCCCTGCCCGTCGATATCCGCGTACAGCCCCGACATGTCCGTGATGAAGCCGATCTTTACAGCATCGTCGGCCGCTTGCGCGCTGCCCAGCGTCAGTGCGGTGCCGGCGGCGACTGCGAAACAGAGTGAGGCAATTCGCGCGAGTGGGTTCTTTTTCATGCATGTCTCCTGGTTCTTCGCTTGTGGTTATCAGAGGCAGTCGGGCGCGCGTGTGCCCGTGTCTATACGCCCAGTAAATCGTGCAGCACCGGCATCTTGCCTTCGAGTTCGCTAGCCCCGAAATGCTCGACGATCATGCCGTGCTCCATCACATAGAAACGATCCGCGAGCGGCGCGGCGAAGCGGAAGTTCTGCTCAACCATCACGATCGTGTAGCCGCGCGCCTTCAGCGTAACGATCATGCGCGCGAGCGCCTGCACGATCACGGGCGCGAGCCCTTCCGAGATTTCGTCGAGCAGCAGCAGATTCGCGCCAGTGCGCAGAATCCGCGCGACCGCGAGCATCTGTTGTTCGCCGCCCGAGAGCCGCGTGCCCTGACTCATGCGCCGCTCGTGCAGATTCGGGAACATCGCGTAGATTTCCTCGAGCGACATCATGCGCGCCTTGTCGCCGACGGGCGGCGGCAGCAGCAGATTTTCCTCGCACGACAGGCTCGAAAAAATGCCGCGCTCTTCCGGGCAATAGCCGATGCCGCAATGCGCGATGCGATGCGTGGGCAAGCCGACCGTTTCGCGTCCGTCGATACGGATCGAGCCGGTACGGCGACCCGTGAGGCCCATGATCGCGCGTAGCGTCGTGGTGCGGCCCGCGCCATTGCGCCCGAGCAGCGTCACGACCTCGCCGCGGCCGACCGACAGATCGACGCCGTGCAGAATGTGGGATTCCCCGTACCAGGCTTGCAGTCCCGCGATTTCCAGCGCGGGTGCGCCGCTTTTCGTTTCGTTCGCTTCGAGGCCTTCGCGCTCGACCGTCGTATTCATGCGTGGGCTCCGGCGAGCGCCGCGTCGGCGCTGCCCATGTAGGCTTGCATCACGAGCGGATTCTTCGACACTTCCGCGTAGCTGCCCTCGGCGAGCACTTCACCCCGTTGCAGCACGGTGATCGTGTCGGAGATACCGGCGATCACATTCATATTGTGTTCGACCATCAGGATCGTGCGTCCGGCCGACACTTTCTTGATCAGCGCGGTCACGCGATCGACGTCCTCATGACCCATGCCTTGCGTGGGCTCGTCGAGAAGCATCAGTTCCGGCTCCATCGCGAGCGTGGTCGCGATTTCGAGCGCGCGCTTGCGGCCGTAGGCGAGCTCGACCGTCAACACATCGGCGAAATCGGTCAGGCCGACCTGGGTCAGCAGATCCATCGCGCGATCGTTCAGACGGCGCAACGTACGCTCGCTCTTCCAGAAGTGAAACGCGGTGCCGAGCGAGCGCTGCAACCCGATGCGCACGTTCTGCAATGCCGTCAGATGCGGAAATACCGCGGAAATCTGGAACGAACGGATGATGCCGCGCCGCGCGATCTGAGCTGGCCGTTCGCCGGTGATATCGACACCGTTGAAAACGATCTGGCCCGCGGTGGGTTCGAGAAATTTGGTGAGCAGATTGAAGCAGGTGGTCTTGCCCGCTCCATTGGGGCCGATCAGCGCATGGATCGAGCCGCGGCGCACGCGCAGGTTCACGCCGTTCACGGCGACAAAGCCTTTGAACTCGCGGGTGAGACCGCGCGTTTCGAGAATCGTATCGCCGAGAATCATGTTCCCTTCCATACGGAGTAAGGCGAAGCACTACGATCTTTCCGCGCGAAGCTCCGCGCGACTTGTTATTTTTGCGGCACCCCTTGCCGCTCGTTGGCGTGCTGCACCAATCCGGACGGTGAGCCATGGCGCGGCACGCAGCATGGCTGCCATTGTCGCGCCAATGATGCAGCGCAATCATTGGGATTTGCACTTAGGGAACGAGGCCCGCGCCGTGCGTATGTGACGCGCGGTTCACACGCTTCACGTACGCGGCGGAAAACCTGACTGGTGCGCTCACCGAGTCATGTCACACAGCTGACATCGACGCGGCAACACCGGTATGCGCGGCCATGCTGCCGCTCACGCGCGCGCGACGATCCTCGCGGATCATGTCGCTGGCGCGCTCGGCGATCATCAGCGTCGGCGAATTGGTGTTACCTGACGTGATGTTGGGCATCACCGACGCATCGACGACACGCAAGCCCTCGACTCCGATAACTCGTAGCCGATTGTCGACGACCGCGGCGGGATCGTCGGTCGTGCCCATGCGGCAGGTGCCGACCGGATGGAAGATCGTCGTGCCGACCGCGCCCGCGGCCTGCTGCAATTCTTCTTCACTTTGATACTGGAGGCCCGGCAGGATCTCCCGCGGCTGATAGCGCGCGAGCGCGGGCGCCGCGACGATGCGACGCGTCAGACGTAGCGCGTTCGCGGCGACGTGGCGGTCGTAGTCGGTCGACAGATAGTTCGGCGCGATCAACGGTGGCGCGCAAGCATCGGCCGACGCAATATGAATGCTGCCGCGCGACGTGGGGCGCAGCTGACACACCGAAGCCGTGAACGCATTGAAGCGATGCAGCGGTTCCCCGAAGCGATCAAGCGACAAAGGCTGCACGTGATACTCGAGATCGGGTCGCGACAGCGAGCGATCGTCGGCGTCGGACTTCGCGAACGCGCCAAGTTGCGACGGCGACATCGACATCGGTCCGCTCTGAAACAACGCGTACTGCATGCCGATCATCAGCTTGCCCCACCAGTGCGCGGACATCGTATTCAGCGTGCGCACGCCCTGCACCTGATACGCCATGCGCAGTTGCAGATGGTCCTGCAGATTTTCACCGACACCGCGCAGATCCTGAACGACCTCGATGCCGAGATTCTGCAGACGCGCGCCATTGCCGACACCGGACAATTCGAGCAGTTGCGGCGAGTTGACCGCGCCGGCGGAAAGGATCACTTCGCAACGCGCTTTGGCGAGATAGTCGACCTCGCCGCCACGATATTCGACTCCGGTGCAGCGGCGGCCATCGAACACGACACGCTGCGTGTGGGCGCCGGTGATGACAGTGAGGTTCTCCCGCTTCAACGCGGGCCGCAAAAATGCCTTCGACGCATTCCAGCGAATGCCACGCTTCTGGTTGACGTCGAAGTAGCCGACGCCGGTGTTATCGCCGCGATTGAAATCGTCGGTGGCGGGGATGCCGGTTTGCTGCGCGGCTTGCGCGAACTCTTCGAGAATCTTCCATTTGAGGCGCTGCTTCTCGACGCGCCACGGTCCGCCCGCGCCGTGCGCTTCGTTGGCGCCGCCGTGGTGATCCTCGCTGCGCCTGAAGACCGGCAGCACCGCGTTCCAGGACCACGTCCTGTCGTTCGTCACACGCGCCCACTCGTCGTAGTCTTCCCGCTGACCGCGCATGTAGATCATGCCGTTGATCGACGAACTGCCGCCGAGCACACGCCCGCGCGGATACGACAGCGTGCGGCCGTTCAGACCCGGCTCGGCCTGGGTCTTGTACAGCCAGTCCGTGCGCGGATTGCCGATGCAATACAGGTAGCCGACCGGCACGTGAATCCAGTGATAGTCGTCCTTCCCCCCGGCTTCGAGCAGCAGCACGTGGATGTCGGGATCTTCGGTGAGCCGGTTCGCCAGCACGCAGCCGGCGGTACCCGCGCCGACGATGACGTAGTCGAACTCGCCTTCGAGTCGCCGTGCGGCGCGAGGCGTACTGTCGGTATGACTCATCGTTCAGCCTCCTAAGCATTTTTGCGGCGCACGCGTGGCTGCTCGATCGCTTCCACGCGTGCGCCGCGAAGCGCTTTTATTGCGCTTTTATTGCTCATTTATTGTTTTCCTGGCGCGCTTGCCGACTTGATGCCGCGCAAAGCCGCTAGCTTACTTGGCGACCGGCATCGTGAATTCGGCGCCCTTCGCGATGCTGTCAGGCCAGCGCTGCATGATGCTCTTGTAGCGCGTGTAAAACCGCACGCCTTCCTCGCCGTACGCATGATGATCGCCGAACAGCGACTTCTTCCAGCCGCCGAACGAATGCCAGGCCATCGGCACCGGAATCGGCACGTTGATGCCGACCATGCCGATCTCGATCTGTCGGGAAAACGCGCGTGCAATGCCGCCGTCGGACGTGAACAGGGACACGCCGTTCGCAAACTGATTCGCGTTGATCAGTTCGACTGCGGAGGCGAAGTCGGGCACGCGCACGACGCACAGCACCGGTCCGAAAATCTCCTCGCGGTAGATCTTCATGTCGGGTAACACGTCGTCGAACAGCGTGCCGCCGAGGAAGAAACCCTTCTCGTGCCCCGCGACCTGATGACCGCGCCCATCGACGACGAGCTTCGCGCCCGCGGCGACGCCAGCGTCGATATAGCCGAGCACCTTGTCGCGATGCGCGCCGGTGACGAGCGGCCCCATCTCGGCCGCCGCTTCCATGCCGTCGAGGATCTTCAGGTTCTTCACGCGCGGCGTCAGACGCTCGATCAGCTCATCGGCGATATGCCCCACCGCGACCGCCACCGAAATCGCCATGCAGCGCTCGCCGGCCGAGCCGTAGGCGGCGCCGATCAGGGCGTCGACGGCCTGGTCGAGATCGGCGTCGGGCATTACGACGAGGTGATTCTTGGCACCGCCCAACGCCTGCACGCGCTTGCCGCGCTTCGTGCCTTCGGTGTAGATGTATTCGGCGATCGGCGTGGAGCCGACGAACGACAGCGCGCTGACTTCCGGATGCACGAGCAGCGCGTCGACCGCGACCTTGTCGCCGTGCACGACGTTGAACACGCCGTCCGGCAGGCCGGCTTCCTTCAGCAGTTCGGCGAGCCGGTTCGACGCGGACGGATCGCGTTCGGACGGTTTCAGCACGAAGGTGTTGCCGCACGCGAGCGCGACGGGGAACATCCAGCACGGCACCATCATCGGGAAATTGAACGGCGTGATGCCCGCGACCACGCCGAGCGGCTGCCGCAGATTCCAGTTGTCGATGCCGCCGCCAATCTGATCGGTGAAATCGGTCTTCAGCAGATTCGGGATGCCGCACGCGAATTCGACGATCTCGATGCCGCGCATCACCTCGCCCTTGGCGTCGGAAAACACCTTGCCGTGCTCGCGCGTGATCAGCTCCGCGAGCTCATCGTGATGACGGTCGAGCAGTTCCTTGAACTTGAACAGCACCCGCGCGCGTTTGATCGGCGCGGTTTCGCTCCAGGCGGGAAACGCGGCTTTGGCGGCAGCGACCGCGGCGTCCACCTCGGCGACGCTCGCGAGCGGCACGCGCGCGCTGACGCTGCCGAGCGCCGGATTGAAGACGTCGCCGAAGCGCCCGCTCGTGCCTTCGACCGTCTTGCCGTTGATGAAATGGCTCAGCGCGCGTGCACTCGCCGCGCTGCGTGCGGCTTCGTCCTGCGCGGTTGCGTTGGAATATGTCTCGCTCATCTCGTTCCTCTTTCCTGTGAAATCTTCCGCTTCGCGCGCGATGCCGCGCGCACAAGCGTGCTGAACACCAAGCGTACGGCCCTTACAAGCGACAAATCCAATAAGTAATGCTCATCTGCGCTATAAGCCGAGCTAATATCAGCATATGGATCTGACTCTCCTTAGGGCCTTCGTCACCGTCGCACGCGAGGGCAACCTTACGCGTGCCGCGGTGCAACTGCATCTGACCCAACCTGCCGTCAGCCTGCAAATCAAGCACTTACAGGAGACGCTCGGCGTGACGCTGTTCACGCGGACTTCGCACGGGCTCGCGCTGACACGCGACGGCCAGGCGCTGCTGCCGCATGCCGAACGCGCGCTCGGCGCGGCAGCCGACGTGCAGCGGGCGGCGCAGACGCTGCGCCAGGAAGTACGCGGGCGCCTGCGCATCGGCACCATTCTCGACCCGGAGTTTTTGCGCCTCGGCGGTTTCCTGAAGCAGCTCGTCGAGACCTGGCCGCAGATCGAAACCGCGCTGCGCCACGGCATGTCGGGCTGGGTGCGCGAACAGATTCGCGCGGGCGAGCTCGACGTCGGCTATTACATTGGCCTGCCCGCCGACGACGAGACGCGCGACGGCGCCACGTTTCACGCGGTCACGCTCACGCATTTCCAGTATCGCGTGCTCGCGCCGGCGGGCTGGAAAGATCGCGTGAAGGGTGCGCGAGACTGGCGCTCGCTCGCGGCGCTGCCGTGGATCTGGACGCCGCCGGCGTCCGCGCACAACCGGCTGCTGTCGCGCTGTTTCGGCGAAGCCGGTGTGAAGCCGGTCAAGGTGGCCGAGGTGGACCAGGAGCCGTCGATGCTCGATCTGGTCAAATCGGGCGTCGGTCTCACGCTTGCGCGCGATGCAACCGCGATCGCGGAGGCGCATGCGCACGCGCTGACGATCGTCGATGGCATAACGGTGCCGACGCAGCTGAGCTTCATCACGCTCGACGAGCGCAAGGACGAGCCAGCGATCGCGGCGGCGTTGAAGCTGATCGAACAGCAGTGGGCGATTTGAGCGGGGACGGTCTGACGCGTTGCGATATGAGTCTCGCTAATGCCCGCCCTCTCCCACTTGTCCGCCGAGCTGAAACCGCTCCGTCACGAAGTTTTTGCTAGATTAGCGGTTTGCGCTCGCGCAGCGCCCTCGCAGCTTTCCGTTCCGCCTGGCTTCGTCCTTCCCGGCGGCCTCCGCCCGGCAACACCAGCAACTCCGGAGCCGCCGGTCACTTCCCCCATCCACAGGAGCCTGACATGGCACGCAACATCGAAATCAAAGCCCGCGCCCAGCATTTCGACCAACTGCGCGAGCGCGCCGCACAGCTCGCGACGGACGCGCCGCTGATCTTCCGCCAGCAGGACTTTTTCTACGACGTGCCGCGCGGCCGCCTGAAGCTGCGCCAGTTCGACGACGGCACGCCGGCCGAGCTGATCTTCTATCAGCGCGACGACCGCGACGGCCCGAAGGCGTCGTACTACACGCGCAGTCCGGTGACGAATCCCGAAGCGATGCATGCGCTGCTCGCGACCGCGCTGACCACGCGCGGCATCGTCTCGAAAGAGCGGCACGTATATCTGAGCGGGCGCACGCGGATTCATCTGGATCGCGTCGACGGTCTCGGCGATTTCGTCGAACTCGAAGTGGTGCTCGCGCAGGACGACGACGAAGAAGGCGGCCACGCGGAAGCACAAGCGATGTTCAAGAGCCTTGGCGTATCGGAAGCGGATCTGGTGCCGGTCGCGTATGTCGATCTGCTGAATGCCGACGACGAGCCGCAGCGGGCGGCATAGAGATCCCGTCACCGCAGGGGCCGCGGCAAGGCATGCGCGGCTCCCCTCTTCCTGTCAGTCGGCACTGCCGGCAACGGCTTCGAACCCTCAAACCGCCGCCGCCCCCGGCGCCAGATGCCCGAGCGGCAACGGCCCATTGCGCTTGAACGTGGTCAGCACGATATTCGAGCGCACGCTATCGACACCCGGCACGCGCATCAGCTTCTTCATCACGAAGGTCGACAGGTAATTCAGATCCGGCGCGACAATGCGCAGCAGATAGTCGGCATCGCCGACGACCGCGTGACATTCGAGCACTTCGGGCAGCAAGTCGATCTGGTGCTGAAACTGCTCGATGATCGAATCGCCGTGATGCTTCAGCTTCAGGCTCGTGAAAGCGGTGACACCGAGCCCAAGCTTTTCGGGCCGCAGCACGACGCGATAGCCATCCACCACGCCGACCTGTTCCAGCCGTTGCAGGCGTCGCCCGATCTGCGACGGCGACAGCGGCACCTGCTCCGCCAACTGCTGATGCGTGGCGCGGCCGAAGCGCTGCAGCACGTCGAGCAGCGCGAGATCGAAGTGGTCGAGTTCAAGCATGGTGATATCCCGCATTAATCTGCCATTCAACAGACGATTATCGCATAACTATCCGCTTATACGCGAAACTTGCGCCCTTTCCGCACGTGCTCCGCTCTACACTCGCATACACCGATCTCATGCAATCCGTCTTGTTACGGCAGCCTCGCCATGTCCACCGCCAGCACCGCCAAACTCAAGGAACAGTTCGACGCCGGTCTCGAGACCCGCGCCGACTTCACGATCGATCAGCCGCTTGAGTGCTACGGCACGGTTGACCATGCGGGCTGGCGACAACTGTACGCGCGCCAAACAGCCTTGCTCGAAGGCCGTGTCTGCGATGAATTCTTCGCGGGCGTCGAGCGCATCGGCCTGCCGTCGGAGCGCGTGCCGTCCTTCGAAGACGTCAACGCACCTGCCTACGCGGCGGGCGACCTGTTGACTGCGTGATTACGCGCGGAACCCGCGAGGGTTGGAACACCGGCGGCGACGTTTGAACGAAAATCCATCGCAAACCGATCCGGCCCAGCGTGCGGCGAGCGTTGCGCAACCATGAAAAAATGACGGATTCGTCCGCCTGCCGGCGAGCGTGTTCCACGAGCGAGGTAACACCATGATTCAGAAACTGACTTCCGACGAGCGAACCCAGCAACTGGCGAAACTGAATCGCTGGCAAAACGTGGCTGAGCGTGATGCGATTCGCCGCGCGTTCGAGTTCGCCGACTTCAACGAGGCCTTCGGCTTCATGACGCGCGTCGCGATCAAGGCGCAGGAGATGGACCACCATCCCGAGTGGTTCAACGTGTACAACAAGGTCGACATCACGCTGTCCACCCATGAAGCGAACGGCGTGACCGAACGCGACATCGCGCTTGCCGCATTCATCGACGGGATTACTATGTAATACCAATAATTACGGGCCTTTATGCGTGTTTATGCATAACTCGCCGCCTAATCAGGTGACCATGAAAGGACAATGCAGGCAATTCCTTAGGTAAACCTTCAGTTCTACAGGCTATTCTTAAGTTGAACGTAAGCTTCCCAGGCCTGCCGTGCAATCGGGTCGAAACGATCGAGTGATAGCGACGGCTGACGCTGTACAATCAGCAGCGCATACGGCTTGGAGAGCGCGCTTGCCTCCTTGCACAGAACGTGTTCGTCGCCGCTTGAAGGTGAGCGGGTGCGCCAGAAGTTGATCGCGGCTTCCAGTTCGTGAATGCTGATCTCGGACATGACTTCGTGATGGCTGGCACGGTGCTTCGATTCGGCTCGACAGCTGCTTCGTGGCGCGTCTGCCGCCGCTTCGCACGCTGGCTGTGTAGCAGGCGCCCCGGCGAACCGCTTGCCCAAACGCCTAAACCCATTGTACTTGAGCGAAATCCATGCGACTCCTTCTGATCGAAGATGACCGCCCCATCGCACGCGGCATCCAAAGCAGTCTCGAACAAGCCGGCTTCACCGTCGACATGGTCCATGACGGCATCTTTGCCGAGCAGGCCCTCACGCAAAATCGCCACGAACTCGTGATCCTCGATCTGGGTCTGCCGGGCATCGACGGCATGACGCTGCTGTCGCGTTTCCGCCAGAGCAACCGTCACACGCCGGTGATCATCCTGACCGCGCGCGACGAACTGAACGACCGCGTGCAAGGCCTGAACTCGGGCGCGGACGACTACATGCTGAAGCCGTTCGAGCCGGCCGAGCTCGAAGCGCGTATTCGCGCGGTGATGCGCCGCAGCGGTCCGCACGGTGACATGCCGCGTCCGGAAGTGTCGCTGGGCGGCGTGCGGCTGTCGGGCGTCGACCGCCGCATCTTCAACGACGACAAACCGCTCGAACTGTCGCCGCGCGAATTCGCGGTGCTCGAAATGCTGCTGCTGCGTCACGGCCGCGTCGTCAGCAAGGCGCAACTACAGGATCATCTGACACACTTCGGCGGCGACCTCGGCGATACCGCGATCGAAGTCTACGTGCACCGCGTGCGCAAGAAGCTCGAGAACTGCCGTGTCGAAATCGTCACCGTGCGTGGCTTTGGCTACCTGTTGCAGGAAATTCGCCAGGCCGCATGATCGTCGTGAAGGCCGCGCATTGCGTCGCGGCCTGACGGCGCCGGAGCGGCGCCGCGCATCGGCTGTGCCCTCGGCGCCTTGTGCCGGGCCCCGGGCCGTCTCAAGGCGCCTCGCGCCATTACTACCGCAGTTGCCACCGCAGTCACAACTTTCCCGCGCGTTCGATCATGCACCAGCCGGCCGCCAATAGTCTGCGCCGCACGCTGCTGCGGCGCCTCGCTGCTCCCCTGTCGCTGCTCGCGCTGATGAGCGGCCTGATCGCTTACTGGCTCGCATGGCAGTACACGCAGCACGTGGTCGACCGTTCGCTCGCGGACCTCGCGACCGCGATCTCCAAACAGATCCAGATTGCCGGACCGGAAGCGCCGATCACGGTGCCACCGCTCGCGCAGGCGATGTTCTCCGACCCCGTCGAGCATCTGGTCTACCGGATCAGCACCGGTGACACCGAAATCGCCGGCGATCACAATCTGCCGCTGCAAGGCACCAACGTGCGCCGCATGCATTACGCGTACGTGTTCGAGACGCAGCACGAAGGCGTGACCGTGCGGGTCGCTCAGGTGCGCGTCGATCAGCCGAGCGGTAATCCGATCGTCGTCGAAGTCGGCCAGCCCGTGCATCACCGCTTCCGCATCGCCGCCGAGTTCCTCATCGCGATCATGATGCCGTTATTGCTGCTGCTGCTAGCCGGCTGGGTGATCGTGTGGCGCGTCGTCAATCAGCAGCTCAATCCGCTGACGGCGCTCGCCGATTCGCTGAACCGGCAAACGCACACGTCGCTCGAGCCGGTCGACGAAACCTATGTGCCGGTCGAGATCCGTCCGCTGACGGGCGCGCTGAACGCGTTGCTCGATCGTCTGAAAGCCGCCCTCGATGCGCAACGTAAATTCATCGCCGATGCCGCGCATCAGCTGCGCACGCCGCTCACCGCCGTGAAGCTGCATGCGGAGCAGGCGGTCGTCGCACGCGATCCACAGCAGACGCTCGCTGCCGTGCGCGAACTGCGCGCCGCGGCCGATCGCGCCGTGCGGCTGTCGAATCAATTGCTGTCGCTCGCGCGCGCCGAGCCGGGCGAACAGGCGGCCCGCTTCGTCAATGTCGACATGGCCGCGCTCGCGTTCGACACCGGCGCCGAATGGGTGCCGCGCGCGCTACCGGTACACGTGGACCTCGGCTTCCAGCGCCTCGACGATCCGTCCAACGATGACCCGCTGATGGCGCGCGGCAACCCTGTGCTGCTCCATGAAGTGATCGCGAATCTGCTCGATAACGCGCTGAAGTATGTGCCGCCTTCGCGGGTCGACGGCGGGCGTATCACGGTCACAGTTTCGCAGACGCTGATCGACGATCTGCGCATGGCCGAGATCGTCGTCGAAGACAACGGGCCGGGCGTGCCGCGTTCGCAGCAGTCGGATCTGTTCAAGCGATTCTTCCGCGGCGACGGGCAGACCGAGGCGGGCGTCGACAGCGGCGCGGGTCTGGGCCTCGCGATCGTCCACGACATCATGGTGCTGCATCATGGCAGCGTGCATTACGAGGACGCACCGGAGGGCGGCGCACGCTTTATCGTGAGGATTCCGTTGCTGCCGCCCGGTGCGTCCGCAGGCGCTGCCACCGCCAACGATGCCAACGCACGGCGCGCCACGAAAAAACCGGCGCACTCGGCGCCGGTCGATTTGTAGAAAGTTTGCCCGGCTGCCGCGGCGGCGTTCGCCTCAGCGCTTCGATCAGCGCAGACAGCTACCGCCGCGCACCGACCCGCGGCTCATTTCTTCTTCGATTTCTTCGCCGATTTGCTCGACTTTTCCGCCTTGTCGGCGCCTTTACCCGACTTGCCGCCGCCCTTGCCCTTCTGCGGCGGTGCCAGCATCGTGCCGCGGCACTTGCGCGCGCCGCAGCGGCATTCGTATTCCTTTTTCAGCTTTTTCGTCTGACGCGCGTCGATCACGAGGCCGTAGTCGTAAAAGACTTCCTCGCCCTCCGCGATATCGCGCAGCGCATGCACGTACACGTGTCCGTCGATTTCCTCGGCTTCGCAGTTCGGCGCGCATGAATGATTGATCCAGCGCGCGCTATTGCCGTTCACCTTGCCGTCGATGACCTTGCCGTTATCCAGCGCGAAATAAAACGTGTGATTCGGTTCAGCCGGATTATGCGGATGGCGGCGCAACGCTTCTTTCCAGGTAATCCGCTCGCCCTTGTATTCGATCAGTCGCTCGCCGGCCGCGATCGGTTCGAGAGCAAACACGCCTTTGCCGTGCACACCCGAACGGCGCACGGCGATCCTGCGTGAATTCATTGAATGAATCCTTGTGAAGAACTGGGGAATCAAATCTGGCAATCGTCAGGCACGTCGTGCGCGCGGCTTTTTTCTGACGCGAATAGCAAACGCGGCGCCCTGAAAGCGCCGCGTCGACTTGCGACGCGCACCGCGCCACAACCGGCATCCTACACGTTGTCCACGGCTTCCTTCAACCGTCAGCCGATGCGTTTGTTCAACATGCGACGGGCGTCACCGTTGACCAAACGAAATGTCGCCGAACAGCGCTTTCTGCTCACGCGGTTGTGAACGCCAGTACTGCGGCGGCGCTTCGACGGTCGCACCGAGGTTAGCGGCGGCGTGCCACGGCCAGCGCGGGTTATAGAGCAGCGCGCGAGCCAGCGCGATCAGATCGGCATCGCCCGTTTCGATCAGCTGCTCGGCGTGCAGCGGATCAGTGATGAGTCCGACGCCGATCGTCGTCAGACCGGTGGCGTGCTTGACCGCCTTCGCGAACGGAATCTGATAGCCTGGCTCGAGCGGAATTTGCTGCAGCGGCGAGACACCGCCCGACGACACGTCGATCCAGTCGCAGCCGCGCTTTTCCAGCTCGTGTGCAAACGCGATCGTGTCTTCGAGCGTCCAGCCGCCTTCGACCCAGTCCGTCGCCGACACGCGCACGCCGACCGGTTTGTCGGCAGGAAATGCGGCACGCACGATGTCGAAGATTTCGAGCGGAAAACGCATGCGGTTTTCGACCGAGCCGCCGTAGTCGTCGGTGCGCTGATTGGCGATCGGCGACAGGAACTGATGCAGCAGATAGCCATGGGCGGCATGCACTTCGAGCGCATCGATGCCAAGACGCGCGGCACGCCGCGCGGACGCGGCGAACGCCTCGCGAATCCGGTTCAGGCCGACGACATCGAGCGCGAGCGGCGGCTCCTCGCCCGGCTTGTGCGGCAGCGCCGATGGCGCATGCGGCAGCCACCCGCCTTGCGACACCGCAATCAGCTGGCCGCCTTCCCACGGCACGTGGCTCGATGCCTTGCGGCCCGCGTGCGCCAGTTGCATCGTCACGTTGACGTGCGAATGCTTGCGGATCGCGGCCAGCACCGGCACGAGCGCCTCTTCGGTCGCGTCGTCCCACAAGCCGAGATCGCCGGGGGTGATGCGCCCGTCCGGCTCGACGGCGGTTGCTTCGATGCACAGCATGCCCGCGCCGGACAGCGCGAGACCGCCGAGGTGAATCATGTGCCAGGCGGTCGCTTCGCCGCGTTCGGCGGAGTACTGGCACATTGGGGAGACGACGATCCGATTGGGAAGCGTCACGCTACGCAGCGTGAGCGGAGAGAAAAGCGCGCTCATGGATTACGCCCAGTGAAAGCCCGAGAGCGATCGAGGATAGCACCGCACGCGGTTTACTGCATGAACGTGGCACCTGGCTGGACGCTTACGTCGCCATTCGGCTAGCCATTCAGGCTTGCGTCTCGACGTGATCGAGCCATTCGCCGAACATGCGGCACGCGGCGGCTTCGAGCACGGGACCGTATCGGCCGGTGTCGGCGCGCAACTGACGCGCGTCGATGCCGTGGCCCGAGAGTTCGTTCGCATTCCCTATCAGCCAAGGTTCGAACCGATCGGTGCGGATCTCGGGATGACACTGTAAGCCCAGTACGTGATCGCCCCATGCGAAGGCCTGATTCTCGCAAGCCGGAGTCGATGCCAGACGGGTGGCGTTGGCTGGCAGATCGAAGGTGTCGCCGTGCCAATGCAGCATCGAGGTATGAGCGCCATCGAGATGACGCAGCGGCGAGGCGCGGCCGGCATCGGTCAGCGTGAGCGGCGTCCAGCCGAGTTCGGCCTGAGCCGCGGGGTAGACGCGCGCACCGAGCGCCCGCGCGAGCAGTTGTGCGCCAAGGCAGATACCGAGTGTCGGCAGACCGGCCTCGATGCGTTTTTCGATCAACGACAGCAGCGGCGCGAGCGTGGGGTACAGCGCGTCGTCGGTAGCGCTGATGGGGCCGCCCAGCACGACCATCAGCGACGCGGCAACCGGATTGGGCGCCTCGATACGGGCAACGCCCACATCGAGATAACGGACCGGACGCCCGCGCTCGCCGAGCACGAGCTCAAGACTGCCCAGATCCTCGAAGTGCACATGGCGGATGGCGAGTACTTCCCGATTCATCGGCCTGCCCTATCTTCAGGTTGACTAACGAGCTGCCGCCAACGACTTTATCCTTGCACGGCACCAGCCGGCAAGCAGGCGGCGCATACCGCCCGCCGTCGCCGGCCAGGCCATGTTAGCGGATTGCCCAGGAAGACGCCGGTTATTGGGCGAAGATCTTCCAGGTCTTCTTCTGGGTAGCGACGTCCGCCGTTTCATGCACGGAGCAGTCGAGACGCACATCGGTGTCCAACATGTTCAGGTCGAGCAGCGCGCAGTGATGCGGCGTCTTCTTCGGATTCTTGCTCGGCTGGAAATGCGTGCAGCTCAGGCACATACGATGCGGCGGAATCGTGTTTTGCGCTTCGAGCTGATAGATGGTCTTGAGCAGCGTGCGATAGAACACGGACTGCTCGTCGTCGCGCAGCGTACCGACCGCCTTCGAGAGGAAGTCCGGCCATTGCGCGGCGCGTTTGGCAGCGGTGCGGCCACGCGAGGTCAGACGTACCGCGAGCGCGCGACCGTCGTCGAGTGCGCGACGCTTTTCGACGAGGCCCTTGGTCTCGAGCGTGCTGACCGCATCGCTGGTGGTCGCGGCAGTCAGCGCCGTTTCACGCGCGATTTCGCCGAGACGCATCGGCCCCTTACGTTGCATCAACAGCACGAGGATCTCGCCCTGGGTCGGCGTAAGGCCCGCGCCTTCCGCCCATTCCCAAGCCTGGCTTCGCATCGCCGTGCTCAATCGCAAGAGGCTGTGGGTCACTCGCCCGGCTGCCTGTTCTCCGTATACGCCTTCGCTCATAATCTTCGATTCGTTTATTTACCGCTTTGGTGCAATGCCGGCGGCTGCCTGCCGGAGTACACCCGTTGCGTGTGTGGGGTAGCTTCGTCCAACCGCGGATGAAACCGTTTGTACTATCTCAAAAATACACCGTCCTGGAAGCCGAAGGCGGCGAAAAACGACATTCTATGCGACAGCGGCTAATCGTACAGCTAACTTATCCAACGCGAGCTGTGGATAAGCAGGGGAAAACGCTTGGACAGCCTGTGTACCGTTTTGCAACAAGCACTTGCAGCGTGTTGAACGTTTCCTCGGTTGCGCTTGCCAGGCGTGGCCGGAGCCCGTTTTACGAGCCCAGTTATCATTTCCCCAGCGCATTGACTTTGCAGGAAATTATTCAGTTGTCCACAGCCTTTGGCAATGCCTGCTTACGACTACTACGCTGGTATACGTAAACTTTCGAAAAATCTGAAGGGTTGCGCGCGCGAAAAACCATAAAAATTTCTTACGAAAAAAAACCCGCACGCGGCGGGTTTCGTCGGAACGTCGCGTAGCTGGCGCACGCAAACGGTTTCATGAAGTCTTCGCGACTAGGCGCGCCATTGCAGACACTGCTGGCGTACCGCCTCGTGCAAGGACTTTTCCTGCGCAAACACACTGCGCAGCCATGTCGCGTCGTTGACCTGACCGCGCGCGATCGCGCCGACTTCGGCCAGCGCATTCACCGAGCCGAGCGCTTCCGCATGCGGTCCGATCTGTTCGAGCGTTTCCAGAATATCTTCGGAAATCGTCTTGCGTTCACCGGTTTGCGGATTGATGCACGTGCCACCGAGTCCGAAGCGGCAGGCTTCGAAACGGTTGAATGTGTAGACCAGATAGTCGTCTTCCTGCGGCAGGATCGGCTTATCGAGCAACAAATGACGCGCGAGCGTCTGGATGTAGCAGGCGATCGCCGCGGCGCGATCCACCGAAAACGGCGTATCCATCACGCGGACCTCAATCGTGCCGAAGCCCGGCTTCGGACGGATATCCCAGTAGAAATCCTTCATGCTATTGACCACGCCCGTGTGGACCATCTTCGAGAAATACTCCTCGAAGCTGTCCCACGTCAGCACGAACGGCGCGCGGCCCGACAGCGGAAACGCGAACACGGAATTCAGACGTGCCGAATGAAATCCGGTATCGACGCCCTGTACGAAAGGCGACGACGCGGACAACGCAATGAAATGCGGGATGAAGCGCGACATCGAATGCAGCAGATACAGCGCGCTGTTCGGATTCGGGCAACCGATGTGCACGTGCTGGCCGAACACGGTGAACTGCTTCGCGAGATAGCCGTATAGCTCGGAAATATACTGAAAGCGCGGCGTATCGACGATCTGCCGCTCGCTCCATTGCTGGAAAGGATGGGTGCCGCCACCGCACAGACCGACGTTCAGATGATCGGCCGCGGACACCAGCGTGTCGCGAATCTTGCGCAGATCGGTGACCGCCTGTTCGTGCGACGTGCAGATGCCGGTCGACAGCTCGATCATGCTTTCGGTGATTTCCGGCGTGATATTGCCGGGGATTTTTTCGTCCTTGATGAGGCGCAGCAGATCCGTGCCGGCTTTGGTCAGATCATAATCGTGCGTATTGACGATCTGCATTTCGAGCTCGATACCGAACGTGAACGGTTTCGAGTCGATGAAGGGTTCGAGTGACATGGCGTCCCCTGAGTCAGGTCGTTTGAGGCGAAGGAATTGAAAGACGGGTTCGTGAAACGCGCATGGCAGCCCATGCGCGTTTCACGCTTACCCCTCGCGCCGCTCGGCGACGAGCGCGAGGCTGCGATAGACGAGCCACGGCCCGAGAATCTGCAGCACGAAAATCGAACACATAGCGATTGCGCGCAGCTGCGGATCGAAGTTCGGATACAGGTTGTACGTGTCGTCGACGAGCAGATACGCGAGCGCCGACATCGGTGACAAGGACAGGCCGAGCGCGATGCCCTGCTTCAAGTTCAGGCCGCTCGGCTTCGCGAACGCCAGCACGCCGACCAGCTTCGCGACGAGGCGAGCAACGATCAGACCCAGCGCGGCGACTCCGCCCAACGCGATGTGCTTCCATTCGAACGACGTCAGCGTCAGCACGAACAGGATCACCGTCAGCAGCCAGCCCGCGGTGCCGAAATGCTCTGGCCACAACTGCGGACGCACTTCGTGATTCTTCACGATGATGCCCGCGGCGAGCAGCGCGAGAATCGTCGACAGCTTGAACAGATGCGCGATCGCGATCGCGAGCAGCACGAGACCGAACAGCGCCACGAACGAATGCTCGTCCTGCATGTTCAGGCGCCGATAGAAGAACGTGCAGGTGCGCGCGAGCAGATACGCGAGCACGAGCGAGCCGACCAGCAGGTACAACGGCTGCAGGATGGTCGCGAACACGTTGCCGTAAACCTCCTGATGCAGCCAGCTCGACACGAGCTTTTCGATCACGACCGCGTACATGCTGTTCAGCGCGGTCAAGGTCAGAAGACGCTGCGTGACCTGGCCTTCCGCGCGTAGTTCGGTTTTGAGCTGGATCACCATCGCGGGCGATGTCGCCATCGCGATCGCGGCGAGTACGGTCGCGACCATCAGCGGCACGTGCAGAAACAGCAACACGGGCAGCACCAGCACGAAAGTCAGCGTGGCTTCGGCGACGCTCGACAGAATCAGCCACGGATTACGGCGGATCCAGCGCAGATCGAGCCGGCTGCCGAGTTCGAACAGCAACAGGCCGAGCGCGACGTCGAGCAGCGGCCGCGCGGCGCTCGCGGAATCCGCATCGATCACGCCAAAGCCTGCCGCGCCGGCCACGAGTCCGATCACCGCATAGCCGGAAATGCGCGGTAAACGCCACGCGCGATAGCAAAGCTCGCCGCACAGACCGGCGGCAAGCAATGCAAGACCCGCCCAGAAAATGGCGTCGGGCGAAAGCGGCCACGCTGGCAAAAACGAAAACGCCGAATTCATCGTAATGGGTTCTCCTTGGCAGCAACGGCAGACGACACGAACCGGCGCACACGCACGCCGTCACGAGCGCACGGGGAGCGCACGTTGTCGCAAGCGCTTCGCGAAATCAGCGTTGCGAGGTTTCAATGATCGGATGATCGGAATGCGCCACGGCCGCGAAGAACCGCACGGAGTCGGGCACATACACGGGATGCGGCAGTAGCAACAGGGATGCTGAAGGAACGCCGTCGACCTTGAATCAGATTCTGTTTGACCGGCACCGTTCCATTGCTGCGCGTGCCGTCAGTTGCTGTGGCACGACGCGGAAAAACGGGGATTGTGCCATAGCTTTTTCCGGGTTAACCGAAAAGACGTTAACTCGCAGGCAAAACGGTAAAAAAGAACGTTATTTTCCCAGTGAACGGAAAAAGCGACCTTTTTTCGAGGTATCGCATCAGTTTCGACCACGTCGCAAACGGCGAATCCGCTCCGGGGCGTTGCCGCTGCTTCGGTGATTTCGATGCGCGGTTTTGTCGTTAACGCAGCGCGTCGAGCGATCCGTTTTACGCGAACTCGAACGAAATTCAGCTAGCCCGATCGGCGGGGCGTTAGCCCCCGTCTTTGCTGTTTACTGGTTTACCGTATGTATACGTAGTAACAGTTAACAAGCTGCCTCGGTTTCTGTGGATAACCTATGTTTACCGAAACAAATCATCGAGTTCCCGGCCGCATAACCGGATGCACAGCATGTGCGGCGGCTGCCGGTATACGCGAGCAACTTTTCGCACTTTTTCGCGATGTCCCAGTTACCCCGTTTACGTCCACAACGGTTCCACACGACTTGCGCCGGTTAACCGCGCGGTTATCCACAGGTGGTAGTGGATAAGCCGGAACCTGGTTTACCGGGCGGGCGGAGTTAACGTGCCGGGCGCAGAGATAACTTCGCAATGGTCGAAGCCGGTTAACCGATCGTTCCCTGTCGCAAGGACCGCAGCAGAAAACGCCCAGGGTCGATGTCTTCCGCGAGATCGCGTTCGAGCGGCCACGGCTCGCCTTCGATCTGCGAGGCGATCAGTTCAGCGCCGAGCGCGGCCCACACCAGCCCGCGAGAACCATAAGCGAATGCGCCGTACAGACCGTCGAGGCGCGGCAGATCGAGCGGCCATGCGCCGCGCAGGCGGGCAGCATCGCGGGCGGCAGCGGCTTCGTCGGCGAACTGGCCGATCATCGGCATGCGATCCGAGCTCACGCAGCGAAACGCAACGCGTCCGGCGAGCGAGGTCAGCGGCGCGGCATCGAGTGCGCTTGCGAACGACGGCAACATCTGAGCGACGCGCTCGATATTCTCGCGATGACCGTCCGCGCGCAGCGACGTGTCGGGCTCGTCGAGTTCATAGGTCGCGCCTGTCAGCGTGACATCGTTCGCGAGCGGCACGGCGTAGCCCTCGCCGATCACCGGCAGCGCAAGCGGCGCGACGGTACCCGCCGGCAGCAAGCTCAACTGACCACGAATGCTGCGGGTCGGCGCATGACGCAAGCCAGCGATGCGCGCAGCTTCATGCGCACCAGCGACGATCACGACCGGCGCTCGCGCGACTACCTTTCCCGCGATATCGAAAACGGTCCACTGATCGCCGGAACGTTCGAGCCGCGCGACGTCGACACCGAAGCGTCGTTCGAGCAAGCCGCCTGCCGATGCGAATTGCGCCGTGCACAGCGAAGTCGGATCGATCCAGCCGCCGCGCGGAAAGAACCAGCCGCCACGCGCGAGCGGCACGCCGGCGAGTCGCTCGGCATCGGACGCGCACACCGGCGTCACGTAGTCGGACGGATAGCGGAACGCGCCGATGGCCTCGCCGATTGCGCGCGCCTCGTCGTCGTCCGCGGCGATCTGCAGCAGACCGCGATCGCCGCGCGCGAGCCGATGCCCTGCACTTTCGAGCGCGGCCCAACGATTGAGCGCGTACAGAAAGCCCGCCCGCGTGACGCGCGACGCGACGCTGTCGTCGCGCGAAATCATTGGGTGGAATACGCCGGCTGGATTGCCAGACGCATCTTGTGCAACCGACGCATGCCGCTCGAGCGAAGTCACGCGCCAGCCGCGCGCCGCAAGCCGCTCGATCACCGCGCAGCCGGCCAGTCCCGCACCGATCACGACCGCGTGTCGTTCGTCGTGCCAGAACGGCGCGGGCGGCTCATAACGGCGCACACGCCAGCGCGGCGCGAAGCGACCGACCAGCATCGCGCGTTTCCAGCCGAAGCCGTCGACCTTGCGATACTCGAAGCCGCATTGCGTCAAAGCGCGTTTGACGTCGCCCGCGCTGCTATAGGTGGAGAAGGTCGCGTCATCGCCGGCGACGCGCGCGAGCGCCTTGAAGATCGCCGGGCTCCACAGCTCTGGATTTTTCGCGGGCGCAAAGCCATCCAGATAGAACGCATCGGCACGCAGCCGCAATGTGGGCAGGCTGTCGAGCGCATCGGCGAAGATCAACGTCAGCACGACGCGGCCGCCTTCGAATTCGACCCGGTGCGTGCCGGGCACGAGCATCGGCCAAGCGTTCGCGAGCGTGTCCGCGAGCCCGGCGATCAGCGGATCGGAGATCGTCGTTGCGTGAACGCGGCGCAGATCGGCGGCGCTAAACGGATGCTTTTCGGTCGACACGAAATGCAGCCGCTCGCAGCGAGCCGGATCGGCGCGCCATGCCGCCCACGTGACGAGAAAGTTGATGCCGATGCCAAAGCCGGTTTCGAGCACGGTGAACGTACGGCGGCTCTGCCATCTTTCGGGCAATTCGTTGCCGCGCAGAAAGACGTGGTGAGCCTGCTCGAGCGCGCCGACGGCGCTGTGATAGATGTCGTCGTAGTGTGGTGAAAAGGGGCTGCCGTTGTCGCGGAAAGCGAGGACGGCGGGGATCAGCGGATCGGTCATGCGCGACGGGAAAACTCGCTCAAAAGGTCGCTCGAAAGAGCGGGTTCGATGGTTCGAGCCGGCGCGCGCTGCGCGCGAGTCGCCGTAAAAGACCCATCAGGACGCATTTAGACGCTTTGCTGCGTTGGCAAAAACCAACGCTAACCCCCGCCAGGACTGGGTTTCAGCCCTCGTTTAGGGGGTGCTGAGGGGCAAAATTTCGATTTCCTTGCAAGAACGGCCCGAAAACCGTGCAATTCCTCGAAACCCTTATCCTGATTGGGTTTGCGCTGCGCTATCATAGCAAGCGCCGCGAAGGGAGCGGCAGCACGGCCGCCGAACAGGGTTTTGTCCGGCGCGGGAGATCGTCAGGATCAGGGCCGCAGCTGCTCGACGGCGCGGTGCGCGCACGTATAATCGGCGCGGTCGCGCTGTTCGTATCAACCTAACTCAGAAAGGAACCTTAATGAACAAACAGGAACTGATCGACGCTGTCGCAGGACAGACGGGCGCCAGCAAGGCTCAAACCGGTGAAACGCTGGACACGTTGCTTGAAGTGATCAAGAAGTCTGTGTCGAAGGGTGAGGCGGTCCAGTTGATTGGCTTCGGTAGCTTTGGTTCGGGCAAGCGCGCAGCGCGTACGGGTCGTAATCCGAAGACCGGCGAAACTATCAAGATCCCGGCTGCCAAGACCGTCAAATTCACGGCAGGCAAGGCGTTCAAGGACTCGGTCAACAAGCGCTAGGCAGATTCCTGCCGGGCAGTTGACACCCGCGAGAAAAACCCGCCAGTGGCGGGTTTTTTTTCGTCCATGCATATGGTTCAAGCGCGGGACGTGCTTCGTTCAGTCATGACGATGCGCGTTCGCGCCGTGGTCATGTCCGCCATGTTCTCAGTCGTCGCCGTGCCCGTGATGATGACGGCCGCGATCATCATCATGATCGTGATCGTGGTCGTCGAACTCCCACGCCGGGAACGGATCAGGGAACTGCTGCCAGGCTTGCGGCCCGAGCGCGTATTCGTCGTCGGTGAGCAGACAGGCGTCGAACTTCGCGCGCCAGATGGCAGGGTCGATATCCATGCCGATCAGCACGAACTCCTGACGACGATCGCCGATGCTGGTATCGTCCGGCGCGCCGTACCAGTCGGCGGCGATTTCGGCGGCCAGCTCGTCGTCGCCTGCCGGCCATTCGCTGCGATCCTGCGCGGCCCACCACATGCCCGCCGGACCGTGCCGGCAAGCGCCACCGGCCTGCGATAGCGAACCGCCGATATCGTTGCGCGTCGCGAGCCAGAAGAATCCCTTGCTACGCAGTACGCCCTTCCACTCCCGATGCAGCAGCTCCCACAGCCGCTGCGGATGAAACGGCCGGCGTGCGCGATAGACGAAATGGCCGACGCCGTATTCGTCGGCTTCGCTGCGATGCATGTGGCCGTGTCGACCGCCGTGCTCGTGCTCGAGTGCCGCGAGCCAGCCCGGCGCATTCGACGCTTCGTCGAAATCGAAGCGTCCGGTGTTCACGATCTGCTCGAGCGGCACGTCGGCGAAGCGGCTCACGAGCTGCACCGCGCGCGGGTTCAGGCGTGCGAGGATGCGCTGCAAACGCGCGAGCTCGTCGGCGCTGACGAGATCGATCTTGTTCACGACGAGCACGTCACAAAACTCGATCTGCTCGATCAGCAATTCGACGATCGTACGGTCGTCGTCTTCGTCGACCGTGATGCCGCGTTCGGCGAGCGCATCGGCCGACGCGTAATCGCGCAGGAAGTTGAACGCATCGACGATCGTGACCATCGTATCGAGCCGCGCGACGTCGCCGAGCGACGCGCCTTCGTGGCCCTCGAATGTAATGGTTTCGGCACTCGACATCGGCTCGGCGATGCCGCTCGATTCGATCACGAGCGCGTCGAAGCGATTTTCGCCGGCGAGGCGATGGATTTCGTTTTGCAGCTCGTCGCGCAGCGTGCAGCAGATACAGCCGTTCTTGAGTTCAACGACCTGCTCGTCGACGCTCGACAGGTCGGCCGCCTGGCGCACGAGCGTCGGGTCGATATTGACCGCGGCGAGATCGTCGACGATCGCGGCGACGCGCAAACCGGCGCGATTCGCGAGGATGTGATTCAGGAGCGTGGTCTTGCCGGCGCCCAGAAAACCGGAGAGCACGGTGATGGGCAATAGCGGCTGGTTCATCGCGGTACGGAATACGGGAGGATTGAAAGGCGTGCCGGGGGCGGGGCCAAATGGTCGGCGTCGCTGCGACGGCGCGACAGCAGCATGAAGCCGCATTGTGCATTAAAACGGGCGCAGCCTGCGCGAGCGACAGCGCTGGAGAAGCCTACCGCGCGGGCATCAACTTCCAGCTGCGCAGAATCGCGGCGATCTGTTGCGCGTATTTGTCCCGCAACGTCGGCGTCTCAGAGTGGTATGCTCCGACCGCCTGCCAGGTATTGCCGTACTTGTTCATCTGGCGGCGCAGATGCCACGCCGCGATATAAACGTTCTTGCACGGCTCCATCAGCGTGCCCTGCGAGATCCCGTACTGGGCGAGCACCGGCAGATGCACCGAATTGATCTGCATCACACCGTAGTCGGTCGAGCCGTTCGCGTTCTTGTGCTGCGCATCCGGCCGGTTGTGCGACTCCTGCCACGCGATAGCCCGTAAAATCAATGGGTTGACCTTCTGATACTTCGCCGCTTCGTCGAAGCAGTCGGCGCGCGCGGAGCCGGCTGCGACGAGCAGCGCGAGCGTGGCGGCGACGGTGACGAGCGGACTTTTCATCGGTCAACAGGACTGGATAAACCCGAGGTAAGAATCGGTAAGGCAGTTTGCCGGCCGCATTTCAGCCACAACGGCAAGCTGGCCGGGCATTTGTCGAGCATCGGGGAAAACCCGCGTCAGCAAACACATAGCAGTGAGTCGAACGGCTCGTATCATACCGGCAGTCCGACCTTCGTCAAGTTGGCTAACCGACATAAGACCGTACAAAGCCGGGTAATGGCGTCTGTGTACGGTGCCGGTCAGCTTTCAATTTAATAACAACCCTGCGATCCCTAAGGATTCGCATGAGGACCCTTGTTTTGTTTCAAATCCGACATGAAAAGCTGTTACTGTTCGTTTTTTTCGGACGTCGGGACGCTGGAGCTCGAAGCGAAACTCGCTTTTGGGGCCGGCTCACAGACCGACCGGGCGGTAGTTTGCTGCCAGGTCCGCATCGCATGACCGCCGGTGGCAGAGGCTGCCGGCATCGATATCACATTCCATGAGAAGAAATTGTATGGCTTTGCGTCGCGTGGCAACGGCGCTGCTGGTGGCTGGACTGATCACCGCGCAGACAGCACAGGCAGAGGTGACACTCAACTTCGTCAACGCCGACATCGACCAGGTCGCCAAGGCGATCGGCGCGGCGACCGGCAAGACGATCATCGTCGATCCGCGGGTGAAGGGGCAACTGAACCTCGTGTCCGAAAACGCGGTACCCGAGGATCAGGCGCTCAAAACCCTGCAGTCCGCGCTGCGCATGCAGGGCTTCGCGCTCGTGCAGGATCACGGCGTGCTGAAAGTGGTGCCCGAGGCCGACGCCAAGCTGCAAGGCGTGCCGACCTACGTCGGCAACGCGCCGACGGCGCGCGGCGACCAGGTCGTCACGCAGGTCTTCACGCTGAGGAACGAATCGGCCAACAACCTGCTGCCGGTACTGCGTCCGCTGATTTCGCCGAACAACACCGTCGCGGCCTACCCCGCCAACAATACGATCGTCGTCACCGACTACGCCGACAACGTGCGGCGCATCGCGCAGATCATCGCGGGCATCGATAACGCGGCAGGCCAGTCGGTGGCGGTCGTGCCGCTGAAGAATGCGAATGCGATCGACATCGCGCAGCAGATGAACAAGATGCTCGATCCGGGCGCGATAGGCAGTACGGACGCGACGCTGAAGGTGTCGATCGCGTCGGATCCGCGCACCAACTCGCTACTGATGCGCGCGTCGAACACCGCACGTCTCGCGGCGGCAAAGGAGCTCGCGAAACAGCTCGACGTGCCGACCACGATGCCGGGCAACATTCACGTCGTGCCGCTGCGCAACGCGGATGCGACGAAGCTCGCGCGCACGCTGCGCAGCATGCTCGGCAAGGGCGGCGGCGAAGGCTCGTCGGGCGGCTCGAACGAGGCGAACTCGTTCAACCAGAACAGCAGTGGTGGTGGCGGCGGCGGTCTGTCGAACGCCAGCAATTCGACGGGCACGTCAGGCACGCCACCGTTGCCGTCAGGCGGACTCGGCGGCAGCTCGATGAACTCGCCGATGGGCGGCGGCGCCTCGGGCTCGAATAGTAATAGTGGCGGCTTTCTCGGCGGAGAAAAGGAGAAGAGCGAAGACCAGGGCGGCGGCATGATCACGGCCGATCCCGCAACCAACTCGCTGATCATCACGGCGCCCGAAGCGACGTACCGCAACTTGCGCGCGGTGATCGACCAGCTCGATGCACGTCGCGCGCAGGTGTATATCGAGGCGCTGATCGTCGAGCTGAACTCGAATACGAGCGGCAACCTCGGGATTCAGTGGCAGGTCGCGAACGGTAACCTGTTTGCCGGTACCAACCTGTCGACTGGCTCGGGCAACAGCATCATCAACCTGACGGCAGCCGCGGCCGCTGCCGGCTCGACCGGCGGTCTCGCTACGGCGCTGGGCGCCCAGAACTTGCAACAGGGCCTGAACGTCGGCTGGATCCACAACATTTTCGGCGTGCAGGGTCTCGGCGCGCTGCTGCAGGCGCTGTCGCAAACTGCCGACGCGAACGTGCTGTCCACGCCGAACCTGATCACGCTCGATAACGAAGAAGCGAAGATTATCGTCGGTACCAACGTGCCGATCCAGACCGGTTCGTACTCGAACCTGACGAGCGGCACGACGAGCGCGGCGTTCAACACGTTCGACCGTGTCGACGTCGGTCTGACGCTGCACGTGAAGCCGCAGATTACCGACGGCGGCATCCTGAAGCTGCAGCTCTACACGGAAGATTCGGCGATCGTGAACGGTACGAACAACGCGGCGACGAACCCGGCGGGCCCGGAATTCACGAAGCGTTCGATCCAGTCGACCGTGCTGTGCGACAACGGCGAGATCATCGTGCTCGGCGGCCTGATGCAGGACAACTACCAGGTCAGCAACAGCAAGGTGCCGCTGCTCGGCGACATTCCGTGGCTGGGCCAGCTGTTCCGCTCCGAGCAAAAGACGCGCGACAAGACTAACCTGATGGTATTCCTGCGCCCGGTCATTCTCGCCGATCGCGACACCACCCAGGCCGTCACGGCGAACCGCTACGACTACATCCAGGGCGTGCAGGGTGCGTACCGTTCGGACAACAACATCATGAGGGATCGCGACGATCCGATCGTGCCGCCGATGCCGCTCGGCCCGAGCCAGGGCGGTGTGCCGGCGCTGAACCTGTTCGATCTGAACCAGATGCGCCGCCAGCAGATGATGCCGCAGCAGGCACCGCAACAGGTGCCTCAACAGGTACCGCCGCAGGCCGTGCCGCAAGCCAACGCGCAGCCCACGACGCAACCTGTGCCGCAACCCGTGCCGCAACCCGTGCCGCAACCGGCGGTCGTCGATCCGGCCAGCGGAGTGGTGCCGAGCACGGTATCGCCGGGAGCGCGTCCGTGACGCAGACGCCCGCGCAAACCGCGCCATCGCAAGGTCTGTTGAACGGCGCCGCCGCCGGCGAGCGCGCGGCGCCCTCGCCGCTCGCCGCCCGGCTCGTGCCGTACGGTTTCGCGCGCAGCGGCCAGATCCTGGTCGCGCATCAGTATGCCGATAGCCTCGAAGTCTGGATCAGCGAGCGCACGAGCGAAGCCGCGCTTGCCGAAATCGCGCGCAACTACGGCACGGTATCGGTGGTGCGCGTGCCCGCCGACGATCTCGCGCAGGCGATCAACCAGGCCTATGCGCGCCAGGACGGCAGCGCCGCGCAGGTGGTCGGTGAAGTGGAAGGCGAAGTCGATCTGTCGCGTCTGATGCAGGACATTCCCGAGGTCGAGGATCTGCTCGAATCGGAAGACGACGCGCCGATCATCCGCATGATCAACGCGCTGCTCACGCAAGCGGCGCGCGAACAGGCATCGGATATTCATATCGAGCCGTTCGAGAATGCGTCCGTGGTGCGCTTTCGTGTCGACGGCACGCTGCGCGACGTGGTGCGGCCGAAAAAAGCGCTGCACGGCGCGCTGATCTCGCGGATCAAGATCATGGCGCAGCTCGACATCGCGGAGAAACGTCTGCCGCAGGACGGCCGCATTACGCTGCGCGTCGGCGGTCGTCCGGTCGACGTGCGCGTATCGACGCTGCCCACCGGCCACGGCGAGCGCGCGGTGCTGCGGCTGCTCGAAAAAGACGCGGCGCGACTGAATCTCGAAGCGCTGGGCATGGCATCCGACACGCTCGGCAAGTTCGACAAGCTGATCGGCAAGCCGCACGGCATCGTGCTCGTGACGGGCCCGACCGGCTCCGGCAAGACCACGACGCTGTATGCGTCGATGTCGCGACTGGAGACGGCGACCACCAACATCATGACGGTGGAAGACCCGATCGAATACGACCTGTCAGGCATCGGCCAGACCCAGGTCAACGAGCGGATCGGCATGAGCTTTGCGCGCGCGCTGCGCTCGATTCTGCGTCAGGATCCGGACATCATCATGATCGGTGAAATCCGCGACCTCGAAACCGCGCAGATCGCGGTGCAGGCGTCGCTGACCGGCCACCTGGTGCTCGCGACGCTGCACACGAACGACGCGGCATCCGCGGTCACGCGTCTGACCGACATGGGCGTCGAGCCGTATCTGCTCGCTTCGTCGCTGCTCGGCGTGCTCGCGCAGCGGCTCGTACGGCGGCTGTGCCCGGTGTGCCGCGAAGAGCGCACCGAAGAGGACGGCAGCAAGCGCTGGCATCCGGTCGGCTGCGACCGTTGTGGCCAATCCGGTTACGCGGGACGGCGCGGCGTCTACGAGCTGCTGCTGATCGATGAGACGATCCGTGCGCTGATCCACCGCAACGCGGCGGACGCCGAAATTCTCGAAGCGGGCCGCGCGCACGGCATGCGCACGCTGCGCGAGGATTCGGAGCGCTGGCTCGCATCGGGACTGACGTCGCTCGAAGAAGTGATTCGCGTGACGGGCGGAGCATAAGCGCATGCCGGCATTCCGTTTCGAAGCGATCGACGCGGCGGGCAAGGCACAAAAAGGCGTGCTCGACGCCGACAGTGCACGCGGCGCGCGCACCAACCTGCGCTCGCAGGGACTCACTCCGCTCGTCGTCGAACCGGCGGCGTCGCGCACCCGCGGCGAGCGCAATCAGCGGCTTGCGCTCGGGCGTCGTCTGTCGCAGCGCGAGCAGGCCATTCTGACGCGGCAGCTCGCGAGTCTGCTGATCGCGGGTCTGCCGCTCGACGAAGCGCTCGCGGTGCTCACCGAGCAGTCGGAGCGCGACTACATCCGCGAGCTGATGGCGGCGATTCGCGCCGAAGTGCTCGGCGGTCATTCGCTCGCGAATGCGCTGCAGCAGCATCCGAAGGACTTCCCCGAGATCTACCGGGCGCTCGTCGCGGCGGGCGAACACACAGGCAAGCTCGGCCTGGTGCTGTCGCGGCTCGCCGACTACATCGAGCAGCGCAATGCACTGAAGCAGAAGATCGTGCTGGCGTTCACGTATCCGACGATCGTCACGATCATCGCGTTCGGCATCGTCACGTTCCTGCTCAGCTATGTGGTGCCGCAGGTCGTCAACGTGTTCGCGAGCACCAAGCAGCAACTGCCGTTTCTGACGATCGTGATGATGGCGCTGTCCGGCTTCGTGCGGCACTGGTGGTGGGCGATGCTGATCGGCGCGATCGTGGTCGTCTATCTGGTGCGCGCGACCCTCAGGCAACCGGGCCCACGGCTCGCCTTCGACCGCTGGCTGCTGACCGCGCCGCTGATCGGCAAGCTCGTGCGCGGCTATAACACGGTCCGCTTCGCCAGCACGCTCGGCATTCTGACCGCGGCGGGCGTGCCGATTCTGCGCGCGCTGCAAGCCGCGGCCGAAACGCTCAGCAACAATGCGATGCGCGAGAACATCGACGACGCGATCGTGCGAGTGCGCGAAGGTACGTCGCTGTCGCGCGCGCTCGGCAACACGAAGACGTTTCCGCCGGTGCTCGTGCACCTGATCCGCTCGGGCGAAGCGACCGGCGACGTGACGACGATGCTCGATCGCGCGGCCGATGGCGAAGCGGGCGAGCTGGAGCGTCGCACGATGTTCCTGACGAGCCTGCTGGAGCCGCTGCTGATCCTGGCGATGGGGGGCGTGGTGCTGGTGATCGTGCTCGCGGTGATGCTGCCGATCATCGAACTGAACAACCTCGTGCAGTAGTAGTCGTCGTAGCGCGAGGAAGGAAGAGAAAGGATTTGCGCGGCATGCGGTATCAGCCGCGCAACCGCTTCGGGTTTCAGCGCACGTAAATGGTGGGACCGCTGGAGTAGGCGGGGAGGAAGATTTCCGAGTGGGCGCCATTGCGGTCGATGATGATCGAGCGGGCGCGGACTTCGGAGAGCCTGGTGCCTTGCATCAGCGTGCTGCCGAGCGATACCGCGCGCGGCGGCTCGCCACCGACGCTGACGATCGCCGCGGCGCCTTTGCTCAACGCGAGGATGCCGAAGAGATGGATGTCCTGATTGACGTTGCGCGTGAGCTGTCCGCCGAACAGCGTCGCGGCCTGATCGGTCGAGACCTGCGCATGCGCCGCCGCAGCCGGCAACGGCGCGCCGGACAACGTGATGAGCGTGATGACCCAGTAGGTCAGCGTCGCGCAGAAAGCGGCGAACAGCGCGAGCGACAGGAGGCGAATTTGGATGGCGTTCATGCGCACATTGTACGGACTATTGTGAAAATTGCGGTGGGTTGAAGCCCTTCAACTGCATGACATTAAAATGACGGCCCGGCGTGTTCAATCTGATAGGCCGGGCCAAAAATTTCACCTGAAAAGAGGTAGCAACCTATGCAACTGTCGACCATTCGCCGCGCTGACAACGCGGGTTCGCGCGGCCGTCGTCAACGCGGTTTCACGCTGATCGAAATCATGGTCGTGATCGCCATTCTCGGCATTCTCGCCGCGCTGATCGTGCCGAAGATCATGAGCCGTCCGGACGAAGCGCGGCGCGTTGCCGCGAAGCAGGACATCGGCACCGTGATGCAGGCGTTGAAGCTCTATCGCCTCGACAACGGCCGCTATCCGACCCAGGAGCAAGGCCTGCACGCACTGATCGAAAAGCCGTCCACCGACCCGGTGCCGAACAACTGGAAGGAAGGCGGCTATCTCGAGCGTCTGCCGAACGATCCGTGGGGCAATGCGTACCAGTACCTGAATCCCGGCGTGCACGGCGAGGTCGATGTGTTCAGCTACGGCGCCGATGGCAAGCCGGGCGGCGAGGGCAACGACTCCGACGTCGGGTCCTGGCAATGAACAGGCTGAACCTGGCATCCCGGCAGACTCGATGATGTTCATGCACGCGCCCTCCTTGCCACCGGTTCGGCCGCTTGTTTCGCGAGGCGCCCTGCCCGCCACGCCGTTATGTTCGCGGCGCGTGCAAGCGTGCGTGCTTCACCGATGCATTGCTGTATGAATTTCCGTTGATCGTCGATGCCCGGCACTATGCGCACGTCCGCTTGCAAGTCCCGTGTGGACACTCCGTGTACGGCTTCGCGGCCGCGCTCCCGCCTGCGCCGCCGCCGCGCGGCAGGCTTCACGCTGCTCGAAATGATGGTCGTGCTCGTGATCGCGGGCCTGCTCGTGTCGCTGACCGCGGTCACGATGACCCGCAATCCGCGCACCGATCTGAACGAGGAAGCGCAGCGTCTCGCGCTGCTGTTCGAATCGGCTGGCGATGAAGCGCAGGTGCGCGCGCGGCCGATCGCGTGGCAGCCGTTCGAGGGCGGCTTCCGTTTCGATCAGCGCACCCAGGACGGCTGGCGTCCGCTGCGCGACGATCTGCTCGGACCGCGTCAGTGGGAAGGCGGTGTGACCAGTGTCGCGATCAGTTACCCGGGCTCGGATTCGCACGCCGATCGCATCGTGTTCGGTACCGAGGCGATCGACGTGCCGGTGCAGGTCACGCTGTTTTCGGCGGCCGGCCAGGCGACGATCGTCGGTACCGGCAATGGCCGCTACGAGGTGCGCTGAGATGCGGATGCTTCGCTGTGGCAGGTCGGTCCGTGCCCCTTCCCTCTTCATGATGCGCGATGTCGGGTGCCGCGAGGAGCGTGGCTTCACGATGATCGAGGTGCTGGTCGCGCTCGCCATCATCGCGGTCGCGCTTGCCGCGTCGCTGCGCGCGGTCGGCAGTCTCGCGAGCGGCGAAGCCGAGCTGCACCGGCGTCTGCTCGCCGGCTGGAGCGCGGACAACGCGCTCGCGGACCTTCATCTGAAGCATGCATGGCCCAACATCGGCTCAACGAGCTTCGATTGCTCGCAAGGCAATCTGCAACTGCGCTGTACCGAGCATGTGACGGCGACGCCGAATCCGGTGTTTCGCCGTGTCGAAGTGATGGTGACGATGCCTGGGCAGTCCGGCAATCTCGCGCAGATGGTCACGGTGGTCGCGAATGAAAACAACCGCTCGCTGTGAGCGCCGCCGCCGTTATGGCGCGCACGGCTTCACGCTGATCGAACTGCTGGTCGCGATCGCGATCCTCGCGGTGATCGCCGTGCTGTCATGGCGCGGGCTCGATCAGATCATCCGTGGCCGCACGACGATCACGAACGCGATGGAAGACGAACGCGTGTTCGCGCAGCTGTTCGACCAGATGCGCATCGACGCACGCCAGGCCGCCAGCGACGACGAATCAGGCCAGGCCGCGGTCTCGGTGTCCGGCAACGCGCTGCAGATCGTGCGGCACATGGTGCTGCCGGCCACCGCGCCGCGTCTGCAGGTGGTGCGCTATCAGATCTCGAACGGCCGCGTGGTGCGCTACGCGTCGCCGCCGCTCGGCAACGTCGGCGAATTGCGGCGCGCGTTGCACGGCAGCGACGAAGGCTGGAGCGCGGTGCCGCTGATGGGTGGCGTCGGCTCGATCTCGGCGCGCATGTACGTGCCGAAGCTCGGCTGGACCATACGGATGAACGACGTACAGACCGCGATGACCGAAGCCGTCAACAACCTGAAGGTGCCGCAGCTCGGCAACGCGCCGATGCCGCGCTCGGTGACGGGGCTCGAGGTCAGCATTGGCGCAACATCGCTCGCGCGGCCGGTCACGCGCGTTTTTCTGGTCGGAGAATGACATGACGTTCTCCTCGTCGTCGTCGAAAAAGTCGGCATCCGGTTCGCGCGTGGCCGGCGCGCGCGAGCGCGGTGTGGCCATCATCAGCGCGCTGCTCGTCGTCGCCCTGTCGGCGATCCTCGTGTCCGGCATGTTGTGGCGCCAGCAGGTGCAAATCCGGCGCATCGAGAATCAGCGGCTGTTGTCGCAGGCGCAATGGGTCGCGCGCGGCGCGCTCGACTGGACCCGGCTGATTCTGCGCTCCGAAGGCGATACGTCGGCTGGCATCACGTATCTGGGCGGCTTGTGGGGCGTGCCGATCGCGAAAACCCGGCTGTCGGATTTTCTCGGCCAGATTGGCGAGGTACGCGCTGAGCAAGGCGCGGCCACCTACCTGTCGGGCTCGATCGAGGACGCGCAGTCCCGATTCAATCTGCGCAATCTGGTCGCAAGTCCGGCGCCCGGCGTGACGCAAATCAGCGCCGAGCAGATGGCCGCGTATCAGCGCCTGCTGGTGTCGCTCGGCCTGAGCGGGCAGCTCGCCAAAGTGACCGCGCTGCACGTGCGCGCGGGGCTGTCGCAGTCGGCGACGCGCTTTCAGACCGGCACGTCCATCAGCAGCACGCCGCAGGTGGGCGGCGGCGGTATGACGGGCGGCAACTTCACGAACCAGCCCGGCATCGAGGACGGCGACGACAACGTGGCGGTCGCGCCGCTGCTGATGACGGGCGTCGATTCGCTGCTCGACATTCCGGGCTACACGCCGGAGATCGTCGCGAAGCTGCGGCCGTTCGTCACCGTGCTGCCTACGACCACCGCGATCAACATGAACACCGCGTCGGCCGAAGTGATCGCGGCAGTGGTGCCGGGCATGACCGTGTCGCAAGCGCAAGCACTCGTCGCGCGGCGCCAGACCGTGTTTTTCCGCAACGTCGGCGACGTGCAGCTCGCGCTGACCGCCGCCGGTGTGCAATCGGTGTCGATCGATCCGAATCAGTTCGACGTCAACTCGAGCTACTTTTTAGTCCACGGCAGTGTGCAGCACGAGCGCGCCGAAGTGGATCGCACGACGCTCGTCTATCGCGATCCACTGACTCACACCACGCGTATCGTGCGGGTACAAGACCAACTGTGAACAACGCAATCCATAGAGAGAGTGGCCTTTGAGCACGCTGATCGTCCTATTGCCACCGCGTGATCCGGCGGTGCCCTCGCAGGAATGGCAAGTGCCCGAGCTGCCGTTCGTGCTGCTCGACAAGACGGGGCGCACGCAGCGCGCCGGCCGCTCGGCGCTCGCGCTGCTGCCGCGCGCCGGCACGACGGTGCTGATGCTCGCCGCGCGCGACCTGCTGCTGATGCCCGCGACGCTGCCGCCGCTGCGTGGCCCGAAGCTGCGCCAGGCGCTGCCCAATATCGTCGAGGATCAACTGATCCAGGACCCGCAGACCTGCCATATCGCGGTCGATCCGCAGGGGCTTGGTGAAGGTCGGCACCTGCTCGCGATCATTGATCGCGGCTGGTTCCGTTTCATCTGTGAGGCGTTCACGACGGCCGGTCATCGCAGTCTGCGCGCGGTGCCGGTCACGCGTTGCCTGCCGCTGGCGCCGGTGACCGAAGTTGCCGCGAACGACGATGAAACAGCCGAAGTGCGCGAGCCGGTGATGGCTGGCGCGGCGAGCGTCGCGACGTCGCTACCGGGCATCGCGCCGGTGGTCGCGCCCGAAGCGCCGTCCATCGTGCCGATGGTGGCCGCGGTGCTCGGTGCGGTCGTGCAGACCGCACCCGCGCTGCTCGTCGAAGGCGCGCTCGACAGCGGCGTGCCGCGCGTCGAACTGGCGATTGCACGCGGTGTCCAGGGCGAGGGTTTCGCGGCGCCGGCCGATGCGGTGAACGCGACGCTGTCCGCGCTAGCGGGTGCGGCGCCGGTGTCGCTGTACATGCTGACCGAGGTGCCCGGCAACGAGCCGAACCAATCCACGACGAGTCCCGCGCGGCTCGCCTCGCATATTCACGGCGCGAGTCCGCTGCCGTTCGAGCAGCTCGCGCGACGCGCGCTCGAATGCCGCTTCGACCTGTGCCAGTTCGAATTCGCGTCGCAGCCGTGGCGCCTCGATCGCGCGACGCTGCGGCGTCTGCGTCTGCCGATCGTGCTCGCGCTCGCCGCGCTCGTCGTCGCGATCATCGGCGCGAACGTGCAGTGGCTGATGCTTGCGCGTCAGCGTGACGCGATCAACACGCAGATGACGGAGCTGCTGCTCAATACGTTCCCGAAGACGACTGTCGTACTCGACGCGCCCGATCAGATGGCGCGTCAGGTGCAACAGCTGCGCGTGGCGGCGGGCGAGCTGTCGCCGGAGGATTTCCTGTCGCTCGCCGACGGCCTCGCGCGCTCGCTGTCGCCGCTGCCGGTCAACGGCATTGCCGCGCTCGACTATCACGAGCACCGCCTCGACGTGACCTTCAAACCCGCGATCAAGGTCGACCCCGACTTCGCCAAGCGCCTCGCGCGCAACGGCCTTACCGGCGCGATCGACAGCAGTACCGGCAAGTGGACCATCAGGAACGGACAATGAAAGCTGAACTCGCTCAAACATGGGCTGGCTTCTGGGACCAGCGCACCGATCGCGAAAAGGCGCTGCTGACGTGGGGCGGCGCCGCGCTCGCCGTGGCGATTGCGTGGTCGGTGCTGTGGGCGCCCGCGCAGGAAGGCCGCGCGCACCTGCGTGAATCGCTGCCCAGCCTGCAGCGGCAGCTTGCGCAGATGACCGCGCAGTCGAACGAGGCGCGCTCGCTGTCGGCGGCCGCGCAAGGTGTCGCGCCGACCGGCGCGGCGCTGAAGGACGCGCTTTCCGCATCGCTCGGCGAACATGGCCTCGCCGCGACGCAGGTGCAGTTCGTCGGCAACGCGGTGCAGGTGCAAATGAAAAACGTGGCGTTTCCGGCCTGGACCGCGTGGGTCGATGACGTGCGCAAGCAGTTCAAGGTGCAGGTTTCCGAGGCGCACATCACCGCGTTGAAAGACGACGGCCAGGTCGATCTGACGGTCGCGCTGCAACCGTCGACCGCGAAATAACAACGCGCCGCTCGCTACAGGATCTCGCATGAATTACTGGATGTGGCGCCTGCGTGCGGCGCTGCCGTGGCTGGTGGTCGCCGTTTTGTCGGTGGCGGCGGTGACGCTCGCGTTACTGCCGGCCGCCTGGATTACGCCGCAGTTCGCGCGGCAAACGCACGGGCACGTCAATCTCGTCGACGCCGAGGGCTCGTTGTGGCACGGCTCGGCGACCCTGATGCTGGCCGCCGGCGCCGATATGAGCGCGGCGACGCTGCTGCCTGGTCGGATCGAATGGCGCACGGCGTTCTGGCCGCTTTTCACCGGACGCGTGCGCATGGTCATGCGCCATAGCGAGGCGATGCCCGACCCGGTCACGGTCGAAGCGACGCCGCGCGGCGCAACCGTCACGCCGGGCGTGCTCGCGGTGCCGGCGTCGCTGCTCGCGGGGCTTGGCGCGCCATTCAACACGCTCGATCTGCAGGGCAACGTGCAGCTGTCGTGGTCCGAGTGGCGCAGTTTCAACGGCGAAGCGTTCGGCCAGCTGACGATGATGCTCGACGACGTCAGCTCCCGGGTGTCGCTCGTGAAGCCGCTCGGGTCGTACCGGGTCAGGTTTCAGGCGCAGGGCACGTCGTCGGCGCTCGATCTGAGCACGATCAAGGGTCCGTTGACGCTGACCGGCAGCGGCACGGTGTCGGCCGCATCGACGTCGTTTCATGGCACGGCGAGCGCCGCGCCGGAACAGCACGATAACCTCGCCGGCCTGCTGAATCTGCTTGGCCGGCCTAGCGGGCCGGATACGGTGGCGCTGACGTTCGTGCACTGAGTTGGGGCTGACGTGCGCTGATGTGTGCCGAGGCGCATGTTTCGCGCGCGTGGCGCGATGAAAAAAGAGGCATGGCCGCGAGTTGCGACCATGCCTCTTCTGTTTTGTGGCGTTGCTGCGCGGCGAGCGCAGCGGACATTATTTGCTCTGCACCCGCGCTTGCGGCGCGTCTGTGCCCGACGCGGTGCTCTGTGCGATGGACGGCGCGCCGACTGACGTGGCCGCAGCCCTCGGCGCCGATGCCGGCAGCGGCGCGGGCGCCGTGACATCGCCGGTCTCGCGATTCATCTGCGACGCGTCCCAGCCGCCGCCGAGCGCCTTCACGAGCCCCACCGACGACACCATCCGCTGCCCGGCGATATTCTCGAGTTTCTGTTCGGCCGTGAAAGCCGTGGTCTGCGCGGTCAGCACATTGACGAAGCCGACCGTGCCCGCCTTGTACTCGTTCGTCACGATGGCGAGCGCCTGGCGCGCCGAGTCGACCGCCTGCCGCTGCACGACGATTTCCTGTTCGAGGATGCGCAGCGACGCGAGGTTGTCCTCGACGTCCTGGAACGCGGCGAGCACCGTCTGCCGATAGGTCGCGACATCCGCGTCATAGGTGGCACGCGCGGCCTCGGTTTGCGCTTTGCGCAGGCCAGCGTCGAAGATCGTCCCGGCCAGTTGCGGGCCGAGCGTCCAGAAGCGCGACGGCAACGTCAACAATTGCGAGAACACCGAGTTCTCGAAGCCGCCGGTCGCCGACAGCGTCAGCGACGGGAAGAAGGCGGCGATCGCCACGCCGATCTGCTCGTTCGCCGCCGCGGCCTTGCGTTCCGCCGATGCGATATCCGGCCTGCGTTCGAGCAGCGCGGAGGGCATCTGCGCAGGCACGGCGGGCGGCGTCGCGGTGAGCGGCATCGGCGGCAGGGAGAACATCGACGCGGGCACGCCGACCAGCACCGCGATCGCGTGCTCGTCCTGCGCGCGCTGGATGCCGTTGTCGATCGCGGCGGCCTGCGCCGATTGCAGCTGCGTTTGCGCCTGGATCACGTCCGAGCGCGCGGCGACGCCGGCCGCGTACTGATTCTGCGTGAGTTGCAGCGAGCGCTGATAGGCGATCACGGTGTCGTCGAGCAGCTTCTGCGTGGAGTCGAGCGCGCGCAGCAGGAAGTAGGTCTGCGCGAGCGTGGCCTGGGCGGACAGGCGCGCGTTCGCGAGGTCGGCGGCCGCGCCCTGCTGGCCGGCTTTCTGCGCGTTGACCGAGCGCGTGACCGAGCCCCACAGGTCGGGCTCCCAGCTCGCCGTCATCTGCACGTTGAAGCTGTTGGTGATGCCCTCGCGACTGGTCGCCGTAGTCGCATTGCCACTGGTTTGCGTGCCGTTGCCCGAGCGCGTCGCGCCCGCCGACGCACCGATCGTCGGGAAGTACGCTGCCCGCGCTTCGCCGACGAGCGCGCGCGCCTGCCGGTAGCTCGCGGCGAATTGCGCGATGGTCTGGTTCGCGGTGTTGAGCTTGGCTTCGAGTTCGTTGAGCTTCGGGTCTTCGTAGATCGCCCACCAGTCGCCGCGGTCGTGTTGATCGGCGGGTTCGGCGACTTTCCAGCCGGGCGCGGCTTCCTTGAACGACGCGGGGATCTCGGTGGCCGGCCGCTGATAGTTCGGACCGACCGCGCAGGCGGCCAGGAGCGTCGCGCAGGCCGCGCTCACGGCAAGGGACAGGACGCGCGGCGCAAGCGCCCGCGACATTCGATCAGACTGCATGCAATGAATTCCTTCTGGACGCCGCAATGCGGCCGGGAATGGCGCCACCGGCCGGGCGAGATCGTGGTCTGCCGGAATGTTAGCGTATGAGCCCGCGCGAGCGCGGGAAACTGAAAGCCGAAAGGTTAATGCGAGGCGGTGCGCAGGTGTGTTACTTGCGGTGACGCGCTGGTTACGCGTTGTTACCGGCGGCGCGAGGGGCTGCGGGTTCGCGGTGGTTCAGACGGCGAGACGAAGCGAAACTGTGTGCCGAAAAGCGCGCTGCGAATCGGTGCACCTTCAGAGCCGCGATTCCGTGGATTGGGTCTGCTGGCGTTGACGCTGACACGCGAGCTTGCCAGCGGAGGCCCGGCACGACGCACCGCCAGGCGCGAGGCAAGCGTTACCGCTGTTGGCCGTCGCGGGGACGACGTTTCCCGCCTTTATCACGAAGCTTTCCTTCGGCAGCACGATCTCGCTGGATTCCGCGCCCACAACGCTGCCTTTCCTCGCCCGCTTCGTGCCCCTTCGATGCTCGGCCCACGCGAGCAACGCGACACCCACCGACCCACCTGGCAGCACGAACAGTCCCGCAAACAGCGCGAGCTTCCACCAGCGGTGTCGGCCCTGGAAGGTATGGAGTGCGGAATCGGTCAGTGAGCGGCTGAGGCCGCCAAGCGTGTTTTTGAGGTACAGCATCGGGGAAATCCTTTGGCGCGCGTCGCGAGGCGGGCGGCGTGCGGTCGATCGGTCAGAACATGGTCGCGAATGGCGCAGGACGCGCGAAACTCATTGCTTGTCATAATATTGACTATGCAATCAAATTTCAAGATACTGTGCGGCGCAATTGATTCGACTGTTGTATTTCGGTTGGCCTCGTTGCGCACCGCAAAATGCGATTTGACTTGTCTGCTTAGGCAGCTAAACTTCGTCTTGCCTGGATGTTGCGGATACCCCATGACTGATGGCCCCTACAAAGCGGACGAGGTCGAGCTCACGAGCAGTCTCGGCTACTACCTGACGAAAGCGCGCAACGTGCTGGTCGAGCGCACGGACCGTGCGGTCAAGCCGCTCGGGCTCACCGCGCAGCAGATCGGCGTGATTCTGATGCTGTCGTCGCGGCGCGCGAGCACGCCATTCGAGCTGTCGCGCGCGATGTCGTACGACAGCGGCTCGATGACGCGTCTGCTCGACCGGCTGGAAAAGAAGGGCTTCGTCGTGCGCACCCGCAGCAGCGACGACCGACGCATGGTGAAACTTGAGCTGACGCAGCAGGGCCACGAGGCCGCGCGCCAGTTGCCGAACCTCGGCGCAACTGTGCTGAACGACCAGTTGCGCGGCTTTACCGCCGAGGAGCACGCGACGCTGATTCACCTGCTCGCCCGTTTCATCGCAAACGGTCCCGAGGCAGACGCCGACGTGGGTTGCGGACCGGCGCCACCGCCGGACGAGCCGCCGGGATGAGCCGAGGCATGCGTCAAACAACGGTCGTCGTCGGATGGCGGCGGCGCGTCATCACGAAGTACTAGCGGGACAATCACGAGGCGCTTTTCAAAGGCGTCATTGTCATCAGATATCTGTCTGGGCAGAGGGTGATGCGGCATGCAAGCATGGTATCTGAAACACCCGATAAGGCTGCCGCGACAAGCTTTCGCCGCCTGAGGAGAACAAACCTATGGATGCCACGGCTTCCAACGCCACGCTGCCCGCAGCAGAACTCGCCCCGCTCCAGGGCGGCACGCTCGCGCTGCTGACCGTCGGCCTTGCGCTCGGCACCTTCATGGAGGTGCTCGACACCTCGATCGCGAACGTCGCGGTGCCGACCATTTCCGGCAGCCTCGGCGTCGCCGCAAGCCAGGGCACCTGGGTGATCTCGTCGTACTCGGTCGCCTCGGCGATCGCTGTGCCGCTGACCGGCTGGCTCGCGCGACGCGTCGGCGAGGTACGACTCTTCACGCTGTCCGTGCTGCTGTTCACGATCGCGTCGGCGGCCTGCGGTTTCGCGCACAACTTCGAATCGCTGATCGCATTCCGGCTCGTGCAAGGGCTCGTGTCCGGGCCGATGGTGCCGCTGTCGCAGACGATCCTGATGCGCTCCTACCCGCCCGCCAAACGTGGACTCGCGCTCGGCTTATGGGCGATGACCGTGATCTGCGCGCCGATCTTCGGCCCGGTGATGGGCGGCTACATCACCGATAACTTCACGTGGCCGTGGATCTTCTACATCAACGTGCCGATCGGCCTGTTCTCGGCGTTCTGCGCGTATCTGCTGCTGCGTGGCCGCGAGACGCAGACGACGCGCCAGCGCATCGACGCGGTGGGCCTCGTGCTGCTCGTGACCGGCGTGTCGTGTCTGCAGATGATGCTCGACCTCGGCAAGGACCGCGACTGGTTCAACTCGACGTTCATCGTGGCGCTCGCCGTGATCGCGCTCGTGTCGATCGCGTTCCTGCTCGTGTGGGAGTTGACCGAGAAGGAGCCGATCGTCGACCTGTCGCTGTTCAAGGATCGCAACTTCGCGCTCGGCGTCGTGATCGTCTCGTTCGGCTTCATGGCGTTCTTCGGCTCGGTGGTGATCTTCCCGCTATGGCTGCAAACGGTGATGGGCTATACGGCCGGCCTCGCGGGTCTCGCCACGGCACCGGTCGGATTGCTCGCGCTGTTTCTGTCGCCGATGATCGGCAAGAACATGCATCGGCTGAATCTGCGCATGGTCGCGAGCTTCGCGTTCATCGTGTTCGCGATCGTATCGATCTGGAACTCGACGTTCACGCTCGACGTACCGTTCGGCCACGTGATCCTGCCGCGGCTCGTGCAGGGGATCGGCGTCGCCTGCTTCTTCGTGCCGATGACGACGATCACGCTGTCGAGCGTGTCCGACGAGCGTCTTGCAAGCGCGTCGGGTTTGTCGAACTTTTTCCGCACGTTGTCGGGCGCGATCGGCACCGCGATCAGCACGACGTTCTGGGAAAACGACACGATCTATCACCACGCGATGCTTGCCGATACGGTCAGCACGTATTCGGCGAACACCAACGCCTATACGAATGCGCTGGCGGGCGTCGGGCTCTCCGGCGACAGCCTGACCGCGCAGCTGAACCAGGTGGTGACGAGTCAGGCGTACATGATGGCCACCAACGACTTCTTCCGCATCTCGGGCGCGGCGTTTATCGTGCTGGCGGTGCTCGTGTGGATCACGAAGCCGCGCAAAGGCGCCGGGCCTTCATTAGGACACTGAAGCAAACGCGCGGCAGCGGCGAACGCATCGCCGCTGCGGCCACCGCTCGATCTATTGCGACATCGCCTCGCCATTCGGCAGCCTGGTCGTGTTACGGGGCGTCGTCTCCGGATGCGTCGCATCGGGCGCGTTCTGCGATGGCGTCGCGCTGCCTTGCGGCGCGCTGGCGGCTGTGCCCGTGGTGCCTCTCACATACTGCTTGAAATCCGCACCGGCTTCCCACGGATTCGGCTTGCAGCCGAGCGAGCTGTCGCAATGCGCCGAAAAGCCGATCGTGGTAGTGCCATCGGGACCTGCGGCGCGCGTGATCTCAAACGCGAGCGCGCGCTTGCCGCCGTCCGGGCCGGCGGTCTGGATCAGCGAGTCGTTAGCGGTCTCGATCTTGTACTTCGAATGACTCGCGACCCACGTTTGCGCCCGTTGCCACCAGAGGTCGCATTCGGCCTTGTTCGAACACGTCAACGGCCTGGTCGCGATCTGCATGACATCGGGATCGACCTGACCCTGGGTCGAGCATGCCGTCGTCGCCAAGAGACACAGCGCGGCCAACAGAGCTTTGTTCTTCACGTCGATACCTCCCCTGTGGAGCATGTCATAAGATTTTGGACTACCCCATCGAAGCGGTGTTTCACCCAGATCAGAGAATCGCGACGTCGCGCGGAGTATTTGCCGATTCCGCGGACGCCTGAAGAGCGCAATCCGTAGAGGTTACCTGCGCGTTACTCGGGGCAAAGAAAAAGCGGCCACGTGGGCCGCTTGAAGCACTTCCGGGATGCTGTGGTCCGAACGCTCAGACGCTGAAGCGATTGAGCGTATAGGCCCGATACGCAGCGACGAACGCATCGAACGAACCAACCTCGTCGCGTTCGAGCTTCGCCTGTTCGTCGAGCGATCGCACCGCGAGGTCGGCAAACGCCTTGGACTGCGCGGCATCGAGCGGACGCGCACGGAAGTACGCGGCGTGCGCTTCGCTTTGCGCGAGGCCGAACGCGAGGAAGCTTTGCTGCTGGTCGCGCATCGTTTGCAGCACGCGCGCCGATGGCGTCAGCGACACGTCCGCGAGCTTCGCGCGTTGCGCGGCGACCGCGCGCGCGTGTTCGTCGCCGCCCTTCAGGCTGTCGAGCACGGCCGCCGCGGCGTCGATTTTCACGAGCAGTTCGTCGGCCCAGTCGATCATCGCGACCGGCTTGCCGTCGCGAACCAGTTCGAGGCCTGGCTTGCGGCCTTCCATCGTCACGCGGCCGAAGTTCTGGTTCGCTTCGGTGTACGCGGGCGGAGGCAGGGGCGCGCTGTCGTCGAGCGCGCACACGAGCAGGTACGCGTCGAGAAAGCGCGACGTTTCGAGCGAAATGCCGGCCGGCTCGAACGGATCGATGTCCATGCAACGCACTTCGACGTATTGCACGCCGCGCGCGGCGAGCGCATGCAACGGCCGCTCACCCGGATACGTGACGCGCTTCGGACGGATCGTCGAATAGAACTCGTTTTCGATCTGCAGCACGTTGGTGTTGATCTGCACCCACTCGCCGTCGCGTTGCGTGCCGATCTGCTCGTAGGCGGGATACGGGCGGCTCACGGCTTTCGCGAGCGCGTCGAGATAGCCGGGCAGCGTGTCGTAGTCGGCGTGCAGCGCGGCTTGCGCGGCCGTGTTCGAATAGCCGAGATCGCTCATGCGCAGGCTGGTCGCGTACGGGCGGTACAGCGTGTCGGCGTCGAACGTCTCGAGCGTGTGTTTGCGATCGCGGAGAAAGCGCCGATCGAGCGCCGGCGACGCGCCGAACAGATACATCAGCAGCCAGTTCGTGCGGCGGAAATTGCGGATCAGCGCGAGGTAGCGGTCGGACTGGAAGTCGACGGCGTTCGCGGTGGATTGCTGATCGGCGTGCAGCAGGCGCCACACGTCTTCGCTCAGCGAATAGTTGTAGTGGATGCCCGCGATGCACTGCATCGTGCGGCCATAGCGCAGCGCGAGGCCGACGCGGTACACGTACTTCAGCTTGCCGATGTTCGAGGTGCCGTAGTGCGCGATCGGAATGCCATCGTCGGTGGCGGGCAACAGTCCCGGCATCGAGTTGTTCCACAGGATCTCGTCGCCGAGCTCCGCGTAGACGAAGCGATGCAGCACGTCGAGTTGCGCGAGGGTTTCGGCGGCGTCCTGCTCAGCCGGCGTGATCAGCTCGAGCAGCGCCTCGGAGTAGTCGGTCGTCAGCGACGGGTGCGTGAGCGCCGAGCCGAGCCCGCGCGGATGCGGCGTCATCGCGAGCTGGCCGTTGCGCGTCACGCGCAGGCTTTCCCTTTCGATGCCGCGCAGGCCGCGTATCAGCACATCGCGCTGCGGGCTCGAGTCGAGCACGGACAGGCGGTGCGAAAGCGCGTCGGTCGTGCAGGAAGGTGTGGTGTTTGGCATTGATGCAAGTTGGGCGTTGCCGGTCGCCGTGTATCGCCAGACGATTCACAGACGGTATAGCGGCTGACAACGTTCGGCGGAATTTTCAGTAGCGGGCACTTTAACATCTCGCCAGAACCGCTGCTTGCGGCCACTTCGGCGGAGTTTCAGCGAGCACGTCGAGGTCGCGCTGAACTACGCCATCGGCATCGGCACGTTGCGACGACGCTCAGCTCATCCCCCGCGCGCAGCGCCCGCCCGATCCGCCACCTCGTTCCACAGATGCATCGCGGCATACGCGCGATACGGCCGCCACGCGTCGGTGCGGCCGCGCTGCTGCGCGGGCCGTACGAGCGAAGGATCGCGCGCGCAGATCGATTGCATCAGCACGAGATCCGCCTCGGGCCATGCATCGGGATCGCGCCATGCACGCATCGCGACGTATTCGACGGTCCATGGGCCGATGCCCGCGAGCGCGAGCAATGCGGCACGCAGGCTCGCGGCGTCGACGGTGTCGCTGCTGTCGAGCGGCACGTCGCCGCTCGCGACCGCACGCGCGAAGCCCTGCAACGCGGCGACGCGTTTGCCCGGCATGCCGATCTGCGCGAGATCGACTTCGGCGAGCGCGGCCGGCGTCGGAAAACGCCACGCGGTGTTTTCGTGCGGATGCCCGTCGATGCGTTCGCCCGCTCGCTGCACGAGCCGTCCGATGATGGTCGTCGCGGCCTTCACGCTGACCTGCTGACCGACGATCGCGCGCACCACCAGTTCGAAGCCGGACCACGCGCCCGGCACGCGCAGGCCGGGCACCGCGGCGACGAGCGGCGCGAGCCACGGGTCCGCCGCGAGTCCGGCGGCGATCTTCTTTGGATCGGCGCACAGATCGAACATTCTTGCGATTGGCGCGGCGAGTGCATCGGCGTGGCGGCTCGCCGGCCCTTCGATGCTCGCGACGATGCAGCGCTTGCGCGGATGCAGCCGCACGCTGAGTGTGCCGCCGTCGCCGTTCCAGTCGATCGCGCGACGATACGCGCCGTCCTCGACGGCTTCGACGCCAGGCGTCGCGCGGCCGCTGAAAAAGCGCAGCAGCCGCGGCCAGTCGAACGGTGCCTTGAACGGCAATTCGAGAGTTGCAACCTCGTGAAGCGTGCTCAAGCGGCGTGATCCAGTTGGGAGTTGTGGGAGTCGGCATCTGTGCGGCTTGCGTCGCGGCGGGGCGCGTCGCTGGCTGAAACGCCGCCTGCGTGCTGCGCCTCATTGTCGAGCAACGCGGCCTTGCGCGGCAGCCCCCAGCGATAGCCGGCGAGCGCCCCGCCCTTCTGCACGACGCGATGGCAAGGAATCGCGAGCGCGACCGGGTTGGTCGCGCATGCGCTCGCGACGGCGCGCACCGCCCGCGGCGAGCCGACCGCCTCGGCGATCTGCGAATAGCTGCGTGTCTCGCCGTACGGGATTCGCCGCAGCGCATCCCACACGCGCTGCTTGAATGCGGTCGACGCGATATCGAGCGGCAACTCGAAGTCCTGGCGCGTGCCGCGCAGATACGCGTCGATCTGTGCGATGAACGGCGCGAGCCGGCCGGCGTCTTCGCGCAGCTCGGCATTCGCGAACTCGCCGCGCAATTCGTCGATCAGCAGCGCGGTGTCGTCGCCGAAACCGATCTTGCAGATGCCCTTGTCAGTCGCGGCGACCAGCACGAAGCCGAGCGAGGTCGGCGCGCTCGCATAGCGCACCGTCAGGCCCGCGCCCTTGCGGCGATACGCGGACGGCGCCATGCCGAGCTCGGCCGGCGCGCTGTCGTACATTCGCGACGGCGAGCCGAAACCGGCGTCGAGCGTCGCGCGCGTGACGTCGGCGCCGCCCTGCAGCGCATCGCGCAACGCGGCGCCGCGTTGCGCGGCCTGGTATTGACGCGGCGAGACGCCGACCACGCGCTTGAACAGGCGCTGCAAATGGAACGGGCTCACGTGCACGGCATCGCTCAGTTGCGCGAGCGTGAGGCGCTGCTGCGGATCGGCGTCGAGCGCTGCGCACGCCCTGGCGACGATGTCGAGCTCGCGCGGCAGACCACCGGGCTGGCAGCGCTTGCAATCGCGAAAGCCCGCGGCGCGCGCGGCGGCGGCATCGGTGAAGAAGGCGACGTTTTCGCGGCGCGGCTGGCGCGACGCGCACGACGGCCGGCAGAACACGCCGGTCGTCCTGACCGCGTAGAAGAATGCGCCGTCGGCATCGCGGTCGCGGTGGGTGACGGCGTCCCAGCGTTCGTCGTCGGTGCGCCACTGGGCGGTGTCGACGTCGGCGGCGGCGCGCATGGGGACGGAATGGCGAGTGGTGGCGTTCATGATGTCCTGGGTCCCGGATGGGCAGGCAGTGTCGATGCTCATCAATCTAGGCCCGAACGCTACACAGTACGCGCCGGATCTTGCTCTGTCATTCGGACGCGCTTGTCCGTACCCGTAGTGGGGTCAAACCCGGCAAATCGCAATCCGAAGCGCCTTGGAATGCCCTGCGGCCGGATGTTTTGCCTCAAACTGCGGCAATTTCGCACGATATCGGGTTTTCCCTTAAAAAGTTATTGCGTCGCACCAAGCCGATGTGTATATTAGTGCTTGTCTCCTCCATGTCTCCTCCTGATATGGATTCAGCCCGCTCCACTTGAGCGGGCTTTTTTTTGCCTGCGGTTTTTGTCCGCGCCTGGTTTGCATTTGGTCCGGTTCGCCCACGACTTCCCGCCGATCCACCCCGCCCTTTCCTTTCTCCTACACTTCCTAATCGGTTCTCCGAACTAGCGAAAGGGCGTTCGACATGAAAATCCACATTCGCGAGATCGACCACGTCGTGATCCGGGCGACGCAGGTCGAAACCCTCGCGCGCTTTTACTGCGACGTACTCGGTTGCAGTGTTGAAAAGGAGCAGCGCGAACTCGGCCTCACGCAACTGCGCGCGGGCCGATCGCTGATCGATCTGCTGCAGGTCGGCGCGAAGCTCGATCGCGCGGAAAACGGCGCGGCGGGCACGGGGCGCAACATGGACCACCTGTGTCTGCGCGTCGAGTCGTTCGACGCCGACGCGTTGAAGGCGCATTTGAGCGCGCATGGCGCGCGGCTCGGCGAACAGGGAGTGCGTTATGGCGCGGACGGATTCGGGCCGTCGCTGTATCTGTTCGACCCGGAGGGCAATATGGTCGAGCTGAAGGGGCCGCCGGAAGCGGCGCGGGTCACGTCGCTCTGAATGCGAGAACGAAGCGGCGCAAAAACTGGTTCAGACCTGAGCCGTCACGCATCGGCGGGCGCCTTGAGTACGGTCCAGTCGATCTTCACCGCATCGGCTTCGGCGCTGCCGAGCCATGCTTCGCCGTCCTGCACCGTGCATTGCAGCCGCATCGTGCGTTCGGCAAGCGAGCCGAGCGATGCCGCGACGTCTTCGCCGAGCGTCCAGACCGTCACGTTGCGCAGGCGCTCGACCTTGTTGCGCACGCCCTGCCACCAGATTTCCGAAGTACGCCCGCCATACGCGATCACGACCACGTGATTCGCCCGCCCGCTCGCCTTGGCGATGCGGCGCTCCTCGGGCTGGCCGACCTCGATCCACGTGTCGATCGCGCCGGTCAGATCCTTCGCCCACAGATCCGGTTCGTCGACATCCGACAAACCTTTGCAGAACTCCAGCCGTTCCTGCGCGAACAGCGCGAACGCGGCGACGCGGACCATCATCCGTTCGTCGGTTTCGGAGGGGTGACGGGCGATCGTCAGCGAATGGTCGGCGTAATAGTGCCGGTCCATGTCAGCGATCTGCAGTTCCGCCTTGTATATCGTCGATTTGAGAGCCATGCCGTTGCTAAACCAGGCGCTCGCTCCACCGGAGCGCAGCGAAAATGAATCGTCGACGGCGCGTTGCCGTTTCTTGTGTTTGCTGTACATCGTATGTTCCTCCCGCGCCGTCAGCCGGTGCCTATGACACAGAAGGAAGCATTTACCGGGCCACCGCGGGTTCCGTGGCCGTGCCGTACACGTCGCGAGCCGCATCTCGCAGCGCGTCGAGCACGACGGCGGCCGCCGGCGACAACAGATGCGACTGGCGCGTGATGATACCGAATGTATCCATCCTGCAAGGCAAATCGATCGGTACGCGCTTCAATACCCCGTACTGTTGGTACTGGCGCGCCACTTCATCGGGCAAAACCGCCAACATCTCGCTTTGCAGCAGCAGGCTCGAAATCGCGAGGAAGTTGTTCGTATTGACGACGTTCTGCGGCGGATTCAGGCCGATCTGCGAAAACATCAGGTCGAAGCGATGGCGCAGCACGCTGCCCGGCGGATGCAGCACCCAGCTCGCGTTGACGATGCCGCGCAGCGTCAATCCCGTTTCATTTTCGAGCGGATGGCCGGGACGCGCGACCACGCACAGCGGTTCGTCGGCGAGCGGTTCGTAGCGCACGTCGGTCTTGAACTGGTTCTGCCTTTCGAGCACGCGGCCGATCATGATGTCGAGATCGCCTTCGGCGAGCCGCGGCAGCATCACGTCGGAGGTCTCGACCTCGGTCCAGATCTGCAACTGCGGATAACGCGCCTTCACGCTCGCGATCGCGCGCGGCACCATCGTCGCGGCCGCCGCGGCGATCACGCCGATACGCACCTGACCCGCGAGCCCCGCGCGCAGCGCCGAGATTTCGTCGTGCGCCTGGCTCAGGTTCGACAGCACCATGCGCGCGTGGCGGATCATCACCTCGCCGTACAGCGTCGCGTGCATACCGTGCGGCGTGCGGTCGAACAGGCTCACGCCGAGCATGTCCTCGAGCTCTTTCAACAGGCGCGACGCGGCCGGCTGCGTCATGCCGAGCACGTCGGCCGCGCGGCGCACGTTGCCCTCCTCCTCCATCGCGGCAAGCAGCAGCAACTGGCGCGTCTTCAGCCGAGCGCGCACGAACCAGTTCGAATAGCTACGCGTCATCGCAGGGTCTCCTGGGTCTTTACGAGCGATTTTTGTACGTTCTTCCTCTGAAGCTCCATGATGCCATACCGAAACTGATATCGGAGAAGCCTAAAAAGGGATTGGAAAGTTATTGGGCCGGCTCATACCATTCGTGGACTTTGTGAACTTACGGTGCGCCTTTTTTCGCCGATGAACCGCGATCCGCTCGTCCCCCTCGTTGCCAGCCCGTTTCGCCATTACATCAATGGCGGATGGGAGACCGGCGCGACCACGGGCGTTTCGCTCAATCCGTCGGATCTCGACGAGCCGGTCGGCGAATACGTGCGCGCCGACGTGCGGCAGACCGACAGCGCGATCGAGGCTGCGCACGCGGCGTTTCGCGACTGGTCGCTCGCCTCCGCACAGCGCCGCGCCGACGCGCTCGACGCGATCGGCAGCGAAATGCTCGCGCGCCGCGAGGAGCTGGCCCGGCTGCTCGCGCGTGAAGTCGGCAAGGTGCTGCCCGAGGCGCTCGCCGAAGCGACGCGCGCAGGGCAACTGTTCAAGCTGTTCGCGGCCGAGGCGCTGCGCGCGTTCGTCGAGCCGCTCGCGTCGGCGCGTGCCGGCGTCGAAATCGACGTGACGCGCGAGCCGCTCGGGGTGGTCGGCATCATCGCGCCGTGGAGCGCGCCGCTCGCGATCGCCGCGGCGAAGATCGGCGCCGCGCTCGCGCACGGCAACTGCGTCGTCTACAAGCCGGCCGAATCGGCGCCGGCCTGCGCGGCGGCGCTCGCGTCGATCGTCAGTCGCGCGGGCTTGCCGGCCGGCGTGTTCAACCTCGTGATGGGCAGCGGACGCAAGGTCGGTGCGCGCATCGTCGCACATCCGCTCGTCGCGGCGATCAGCTTCACCGGTTCGTCCGACACCGGCACGCGCGTGCTGCAGGCCGCCGCGACGCGCCAGGCGCGCGTGCAGCTCGAGATGGGTGGCAAGAATCCGTTCGTCGTGCTGGCCGACGCCGATCTCGACGGCGCGGTCGACGCGGCGCTCAGCGGTGCCTTCAGCGCGACCGGCCAGCGCAGCACGGCTGCCGCGCGGCTGATCGTCGAACGCGCGGTGTTCGCGCCGTTCGTCGACGCGTTGCAGGCAAAGCTCGCGAAACTCACCGTCGATCACGCGTTGAAGCACGGCACCGATATCGGCCCGGTGGCGAACGCCGCGCAGCTCGAACGCAATCTCGACTACGTGCGCGTCGGCGAGCAGGAAGGCGCGCAGTTGCTGCGCGGCGGGCGGCGACTGGAGCGCGCGACGCGCGGCTATTTTTTCGAGCCGGCGCTGTTTATCGGCGAATCGGAGCATCGGATCGCGCGTGAAGAGATTTTCGGGCCGCTCGCGGTCGTGCTGCGCGCGGACGATTACGAACACGCGCTACATCTCGCGAACGACACCGCCTACGGACTGTGCGCCGGCATCTGTACGCGCTCGCTCGAACGCGCGCGGCATTTTCGCCGCCACGTGCAGAGCGGTCTCGTCACGATCAATCTGCCGACCACGACCGTCGAGCATCATGGACCCGGCGGCGGGCGCAAGGCGTCGGCCTATGGCGCGAGCGATGCCGCGTTCTGGACCGCCGTGAAAACGGCGTACCTGGCGAGCTAGAAGCAATGAGCCACGCCACAGTTTTCACCGCGACTTGCGCGAACCGCCCGGCGTGCCGCGCACAGATCCGCCCCGATTCGCGCGACGGCTGACGCCGCCCGCGTTACCCCGCTGCAACTACACGACATCAATGCAGCTTTTCACCCTCAGGAGACAGTAGATGACCAGCAAGCTTCGCCGTTTGACCCTGACCGCGATGGCCGCCGCCGCCCTCGCCGCCCCGTTCGCCGCACAACTGTCCGCCCACGCGGATGAGCCGCTCAAAGTCGGCTTCCTCGTGAAGATGCCCGAACAGGCGTGGTTCATCAACGAACAGAAAGCCGCGAGCGCGCTCGGCCAGAAGGACGGCTTCTCGGTCGTCAACATCGGCACGCCCGACGGCGAAAAGGTGCTGGCCGCGATCGACAACCTCGGCGCGCAAGGCGCGAAGGGCTTCGTGATCTGCGCGCCCGACGTGCGTCTCGGACCGGCGATTCAGGCGCGCGCGAAGCGCTACAACATGAAGTTCGTGACCGTCGACGACCAGCTGGTCGATTCAACCGGCAAGCCGCTGGCGAACGTGCCGCACCTCGGCATGTCGGCCTTCAAGATCGGCAACCAGGTGGGCCAGGCGATCACCGACGAAATGAAGCGCCGCGGCTGGAAGCCTGAGGAAGTCGGCGCGCTGCGTATCACGGACTATGAGCTGCCGACCGCGAAGCTGCGCACCGACGGCGCGACGCAGTCGCTGCTCGCCGGCGGCTTCAAGAAGGAAAACGTCTTCGACGCGCCGCAGAAAACCACCGACGACGAAGGCGGCTTCAACGCGGTGTCGCCGGTGCTCGCGCAGCATCCGAACATCAAGAAGTGGGTGATCTTCGCGCTCAACGAGGAAAGCGTGCTCGGCGGCGTGCGCGCGACCGAACAGCTGCATATTCCGGCCGCGGACGTGATCGGCGTCGGCATCAACGGCGCGGGCGAGGCGTTCGCCGAGTTCCAGAAGAAGGAACCGACGGGCTTCTACGGCACGATCGCGGTCAGCTCGACGAACCACGGCAAGGAAAGCACCGAGAACCTTATCGAGTGGATCAAGGACGGCAAGCAGCCGCCCGCCGACACGCAGACCACCGGCAAGCTGATGGTGCGCGGCAACTGGCTGGACGTGCGCAAGGAACTGGGTATTTAAGCGAGGTTCTCGCAGCAGACGGCGGGCCGCCTCGTGCCTCGCGTTTAGCGCGAGCGCGGCCCGCTCAGCTTTCATCCGTTCGAGGTTTTTCGATGACGTCCTTATTCACCGGGTCTCATGCCAGCGAGGCGGTGCGCACGCCCTCGCCTGCATCGACGCCCGCATCCGACGCCCCCTATCTCCGGCTCGACGGCATCACCGTGCGCTTTCCGGGCGTGCTCGCGCTCGACCAGGTCTCGCTGGAAGTGCGCCGCGGCGAGGTGCACGGCCTGATGGGCGAAAACGGCGCCGGCAAATCGACGCTGCTGAAGGTGCTGTCCGGCGTCAATCATCCTGTCTCGGGCACGTTGTCGCTCGACGGCGTCGAGCAGCAGTTCGCGACGACCAAGGCGGCGATCGCCGCGGGCATCGCGATCATCTATCAGGAACTGCATCTGGTGCCGGAGCTGACGGTCGCCGAGAATCTGATGCTCGGCGCCCTGCCGAATCGCTTCGGCGTACTGGACGAAAAGGCTTTGGTCGCGCGTGCGATGCGCGAGCTCGAACGGCTCGGCGAAAAGCTCGATCCGTCGCAGCAGGTCAAGCATCTGTCGATCGGTCAGCGGCAGATGATCGAAATCGGCAAGGCGCTGATGCGCGACGCGCGCGTGATCGCGTTCGACGAACCGACCAGCTCGCTGTCGTCGCGCGAAACCACGCAACTGTTCCGCATCATCCGCGCGCTGAAGGCCGAAGGCCGCGCGATCATCTACGTCACGCACCGGATGGATGAAGTCTACGAACTGTGCGATCGCGTCACCGTGTTTCGCGACGGCCGCCGCATCGACACCTTCGAGGCCGGCGCGGGACTCGATCGCGATCGGCTGATCAGCTGCATGGTGGGGCGCTCGATCACCGATGTGTACGGCTATCGCGCGCGCGAGCACGGCGACGTGCAGCTTCAGGTCGACGGCCTGATGGGACCGGGCCTGCGCGAACCGGCTTCGTTTTCGGCGCGCAAGGGCGAGATCGTCGGCTTCTTCGGACTCGTCGGCGCGGGCCGCTCCGAGCTGATGAAGCTGATCTACGGCGCGGTCAAGCCGAGCGCCGGCGAGGTCGCGCTGAAGGGCAAGCGCGTGCAGTTCGCCACGCCGCGCGACGCGGTGCGCGCCGGTGTCGCTCTGTGTCCCGAGGATCGCAAGCAGGAAGGCATCGTGTCGATCGCGTCGGTGTCGGACAACCTGAACATCAGCTGCCGCCGCCACTTCAGCCGCTTCAGCGTGCTCAACGGCCGCAAGGAAGCGCAGACCACCCGCGAGTTCATCGGCAAGCTCGCGATCAAGACGCGCAACGGCGACACGCCGATCGGCACGCTGTCCGGCGGCAATCAGCAGAAGGTGATCCTGTCGCGCTGGCTCGCCGAAGAGATCGACGTGTTCCTGATGGACGAGCCGACGCGCGGCATCGACGTCGGGGCGCGCAGCGAGATCTATGGGCTGCTGTATGGGCTCGCCGAGGCGGGCCGCACGGTCATCGTCGTGTCGAGCGATCTCGCCGAGGTGATCGGCGTGACCGATCGCGTGATCGTGATGAAGGAAGGCCGCATCGTCGGCGATCTGCCAAAGGCGCAGGCCACGCCGGATGCGCTGATCAAGCTGGCATTGCCGCGCTGATCGCCCAACGGATCGCGCCACCAGACCTCTTACCGAATATCGCAACGAAAACGGCATTGAATGGAACAGACATCATGAATACACCTTCCACCGATTCCTCGACCCCCGCCGTCGCCTCCGTGGGCTTGGCCGCGCGCGCCGCGCGCACCTGGGACCTGATCAACAAATCCGGCATCGTGATGGTGTTCGTCATCCTGTTCGCGGTGCTGTCGTTCACGGTCCCAGACTTTCTGAGCACGCGCAATATCCAGGGCCTGCTGCTGTCGGTCACGCTGATCGGCTCGATCTCCGTCACGATGATGTTCGTGCTCGCGCTCGGCGAGGTGGACCTGTCGGTGGCGTCGATCGTCGCGTTTTCGGGCGTGGTGGCTTCCGTGCTGATCACCGCGACGCACAGCGTGTTAGTCGGCATCACGGCCGGCGTGCTCGCGGGCGGCGCGGTCGGGCTCGTCAACGGCACGCTGGTCGCGCGCTACAAGATCAACTCGCTGATCGTCACGCTCGCGATGATGGAGGTCGTGCGCGGCCTCGCGTACATCACGTCGAACGGCGACGCGGTGATGATCTCCGAGGAGCGCTTCTTCGACCTCGGCGGCGGCTCGTTCCTCGGCATTTCTTATCCGATCTGGAGCAACATCGTCGGCTTCGTTCTGTTCGGCTTCCTGCTGAAAAAGACCGTGTTCGGCAAGAACGTGCTGGCCGTCGGCGGCAATAGCGAAGCGGCTGTGCTCGCGGGGCTGCCCGTCACGCGCATCAAGATCACCGTGTTCGTGCTGCAAGGCCTCGTGACCGGCTTCGCGGGCGTGATGCTCGCGTCGCGCATGAGCCTCGGCGATCCGAAGACGTCGGTCGGGCTCGAGCTCGGCGTGATTTCCGCGTGCGTGCTCGGAGGTGTGTCGCTGACGGGCGGTGTCGCGACGATCTCCGGCGTGCTGGTCGGCGTGCTGATCATGGGCTCGGTACAGGACGCCATGAGCCTGCTGAACGTACCGACGTTCTACCAGTACCTGATTCGCGGCGGCATCCTGCTGCTCGCGGTTCTGTTCGACCAGTTCCGCCGCAGCAAGCGCGTGCACTGACGCGCCGTTGCTCGTGGCCGGTTTCCTGCGCTTTGCGAGAAGGCGTACTGCCGATGCGGGTCGATAAAACCCGCATCGGCTTTTTTATTGCAGGTGAAGCCTGGCAAGTATCAAAAGCAATAAAAAAAACGGCTTGGCATCGGAATGCCCAAGCCGTCTCTTTTAGCTCACGCGTTCACGCCTGCGACTTTTAAAGCCGCAGCGGATACGCATGCGACGGTATTCCGGCTTTTGCCGGAATACCGGTGTTGTACTTATTGCTTGATGAATCGGTCGTTCGCCCAGAGCCCCTCGGTATCGCTATTGGCTGAATTCACGAACTCGACGTCGTGGCCGACCACGCGCACCACGCGGAAACTCGAGTCGGTCGGAGTCGACACGCATTGATATCCGGAGAAGAATTCCTGCATCTGCTGCTGTTCACCGGCTTGCGCGTGGTGATCGGCGGCATCGAGCTTGTCCTTCGATACGCAGCCATAGGCATTGGCCTTGAACTGGATCGTTTGCTGCGGCTTGATCACGACGTCTTGCGCCTGAACGCTAGCGGCAGCCAAACCCGCGATGGCGAAAACAACGGCAATTCGAGTTTTCATTCGTTCCTCCGGGGCGGGCCGAAAAAAATCTCGGTTAGCTATGTATTTAACTTTAACGGTGGACCCGCATCTCGCACTCTAGGAGAACCGATGAGAACGACAAGCACATCTTGTGTGCGATCGCAACAGTGGCGAATTGTCGCACCTGCTGTCGAAGCTGATTAAAGCTTGAGCACACGCCTGACCGAATGGCAATGAAATGAATAACTAAAAATCCACACTCGCATATGCCTTAGCTGGTAAAGCTTTGCGCGCGCATTCACGTAAACGTGTAGCGTCAATTAAGCGATTTAATACAATTTAATCAACGGGTTTGTGCATCGCACACAAAGTCATTCCACAGGCAAAAGCTGCGATGCGCAATAACGAGGCAAGTGCAGAAAATAAACAGTGCCAGCCGTATCTCACGGGCCCTGGTGAAACGCTTGCAACGCGCCATTGCCGAAAACGCATGAAAAAAGCCGCGCGGCGCAAAACCGCGTGGACAGGCGAGGGGGGCGCGATCGCAGTGCGATGTACCCTTCGCGTGCGGCCTGAATCCAGGTGGATCTTCGTCGAGCCGGTATGCGGGTACAGGCGGTGCTCTACAATGAAAATGAATCTCCTGCACCCGGAGGCTATCGTGAACGAGCACGTCATACTCGGGATTTTTCTGGTCGTTCCGCTGCTGATCGTCATGTTTCTTTTTTCCGACGAACTGTGGCAGGAGCATCGAGACCTGCACGACGGACGGCCGTTGCGAGCGCGTCGCCGACGCATCGACTGGCGGCATCCGCTACGCCGTTCGCGCGAGCGGCTCTGAGATTGCGAAGCGGGTCCCCAAAGAAAAAAAGCCTGCCACAGGGGCAGGCTGAAAAAAAGAGATCCACACTCAATGCCTTGAACACAAGGCAATAGCAGTCTAGTCGCGACACGCTAATCGGTGGTTTCAACGGCTTTTACAGTTGTTACCGGGCGTGACCGTAATGCGGGGCGCGACGTTGCGTCGGCAGGCCTCGCGTCGCGCTTCAGTGGGCGCGCCAGTGCGCGCGAATCCGTTTGGCGAGCGCTTCGAGCGTGTCCGGATCGGCGACCTCGCGCGCATGCAGCTTCAGCGGTTGGCCTTCCCAGCGCGGAATCACGTGGAAATGGACGTGCGGCACTGTCTGTCCCGCCGCCGCGCCATTGAACTGGCCGATGAACACGCCGTCAGGACGCAGTGCCGCGCGCACCGCGATCGCGAGCTTTTGCGCCATGCGCGTCGACGCGACGAGCGCCGCATCCGACAGATCGAAAATTTCCGCGACCGCTTCCTTCGGCACGACGAGCAGATGGCCGTCGGCCTGCGGCATCAAGTCCATGAAAGCCAGCGCCTGGTCGTTTTCGGCCACCTTGATGCACGGTAGTTCGCCGCGCAAGATTTTGGCGAACGGGTTGCTGTCGTTGTAGCTCATCGCGTTTCCTTTCATTTGGGCTGGGTTCGATTCACGGGTCGAGCGGGATACTTTTTTTGCGTAGCTTCGCACCGCGGGTTTCCTATTCTCTACCCGAACGCTTACGCCACGCGTGCGGCACGCCGGATCGCTTGAGGTGGCTGGCCGAACGCGCGCAAAAACGCGCGCCGCATCCGCTCGGGGTCGATGAAGCCAGTGTCGGCTGCGACGGTTTCGATCGAATGACGGCCGGTTTCGAGCATCGTGCGAGCCGCTTCGACACGCAGCGCCTCGATCGCGCGGGCCGGCGACTGGCGCGTCTCGTCGCGAAACGCGCGGCTGAACTGGCGCGGGCTCAGATGCGCGACGTCGGCGAGCTGCTCGACGGTCAGCGGCTCGCGCAGATGGCTCTTCGCATACGACAGCGCGTTCTGGATCCGATCGGATTTCGGTTCGAGATCGAGCATCGCGGAGTACTGCGATTGCCCGCCGGTGCGCCGGTGATAGACCACGAGCTTCTTCGCGATCGCGCGCGAAACCGCGACGCCGAGGTCGTTCTCGACGAGCGCGAGGCACAGATCGATACACGCGGTCATGCCGGCCGACGTCCACACCGAGCCGTCGACGATGAAGATGCGGTCCTCGTCGACCCGCGCGCGCGGAAAGCGCCGTTGCAAATCGCGCGCATGCGCCCAGTGCGTAGTCGCGTGACGGCCGTCGAGGATGCCCGCTTCGGCGAGCACGAATGCGCCGGTGCAGATGCTCGCAGTGCGGCGCGAGGCGGCGAGGGCGTCGTTCAGAAACGCGAGCAGCCCCGGCGACGACGGCGCGATCTCCATCGCGCCGGTGACGATCACCGTGTCGTAGGCGGGATCGCCGAACGGGCGCGTCGCGACCTCGACGCCCGCCGAGCTGCGCACCATGCCGCCGTGCTCGGAGATCACCGCGACGTCGTACGCGGGCTCGCCGGTGTCCTGATTGGCGAGTTCGAAAATCGATACCGCGACCATGTCGAGGATCTGAAAGCCCGGAAAGACCACCACGGCGATGCGTTTCATTTGCGATGTCCGGAAACGAGGGAAATACGACATTTGAGACAAAACAGTACGCGCCTAAACTCAGCTCGTCAACCCCGCCGTATCAGCGCAAAAGCCGCCAGGCGGCGAGTTCACGGATGTTCCCATTCACCGGACAGGGCGGCCGCATCATGCGCAGCCCACAAGGAGAGCTTCAATGGCAACGCAGGCAGCCAAGGGCGTACAAGGCAATTCGAACGAAGGCAAGGGTACGGCGGTGGTCACGGGCGCATCGTCGGGTATCGGCGCGGTCTACGCGGACCGGCTCGCGCGACGCGGCTACGACCTGCTGCTGATCGCGCGCGACGGCGCACGCCTCAGCAGCCTCGCCGACCGGCTGACGAAGGAAACCGGCCGCCGCGTGAGCACCGTCAGCGCCGATCTGACCAACAAGGCCGACGTGCGCCGCATCGAGAACCAGTTGCGCGCCGAGCCAGGCATCACGATGCTGATCAACAACGCGGGCGTCGGCGCAACCGCGACGCTGGTCGACTCCGACATCGATCAACTCGAGCAGATGATCGAGCTGAACGTGACCTCGCTCACGCGCCTGACGGCGGCGGTGCTGCCGGGCTTCATCGCGCGCGGCGCCGGTACGGTGATCAATATCTCGTCGATCGTCGCGCTGGCGCCGGAATTGTTGAACGGCACCTATAGCGGCACCAAGGCCTACGTGTTGAACCTCACGCAGTCGCTGCATCACGAGGTGGGCGGCAAGGGCGTGCGGCTGCAAGCGGTGCTGCCGGGCGCGACGAGCACCGCGTTCTGGGATCGCGCGGGTCTCGCGGTCGAGAACCTGCCTTCGCAGATCGTGATGAGCGCCGAGGACATGGTCGACGCGGCGCTTGCCGGTCTCGACCAGGGCGAGCTGGTGACGATCCCGTCGTTGCCCGATGCCGCCGACTGGGAGCGTCTGAACAGCGCGCGTTTGCATCTGCAGCCGAATCTGTCGCGCAGCGCGCCGGCCGAGCGCTATACGCGCGCCGCGGTGGCGTAAGCCGAAGGTTGAGGAGGGCGGCGCCAGACTCAGCCGCTCACGGCCACTTGATTCTTGCCGTCGTGTTTCGCGCGATACAGGCCGACGCCGGCGGCCTCGATCAGCGTCGTGACCGGTTCGGCGGCCGACGGCACCACCATCGCCGCGCCGATGCTGATCGTGACGACGCCCTCTGCCGAGCCCGCATGGGTGATCGCGCGGTCTTCGACCGCGATGCGGATTTTCTCCGCGAGCAGGCGCAAGCCGCCCGCCGACGTGTCCGGCACGACCACCGCGAACTCCTCGCCGCCGAAGCGCGCGGCGAGATCCAGTGAATGGCCGAGGCACGCTTCGATCGTATGCGCGACGCTCTTCAGCACTTCGTCGCCGGCGACGTGCCCATAGGTGTCGTTGTAGGCCTTGAAGTGATCGACGTCGATCATCAGGAGGCCGAGGCCGGTCTTGTCGCGGGTGCCACGGTGCCATTCGGCCGCCAGATACTGGTCGAGGTAGCGGCGGTTCGACAGGCCGGTCAGACCGTCCGAATGCGTGAGCCGCTGCAACTCCAGATTCGTCGCCAGCAGTTGCCGCTGAGATTGCCGCAGCGCGCGGTACGCCTCGTCGCGTTGCAGCAGGTGTAGATACGAGCACGAGTGATAGCGGATGCGCGCTATCAGTTCGATGCGGTCGGGCAGCTTCACGAGGTAGTCGCTCGAACCGGCTGCGAACGCCGCGCTTTTGACGAGCGGCTCTTCGTTGGTCGACAGCACGACGATCGGGATGTCGCGAGTGGCGGCATTCAGCCGGTATTGCCGCACCAGCGTCAGACCGTCGGTGCCCGGCATCACGAGATCTTGCAGGATCACCGTCGCGCGCGTTTCCTCGGCGCAGCGCACCGCGTCTTCCCATGACGCGCAGTAGCGAAAGTCGATGCCCGGCTCGTCGGCGAGCGCCTCGCGCACCCCCTCGGCGATGACCGCCTGGTCGTCGACCAGCAGCACCATGATCGGGCACTCGGCCGCCGGCGGGTCGGCGAGGATGCGCGCGAGCGCGTCGTCGCTGGCGAGACTGGGCGCATCCTCAGCGACGAGCGCGTGCGCCTGCGCGTTCGCGTCGTCTGCGGGATGCAGCGTTGCGGCGTTCTGGGGCGGTTTAGAGGTGTCCATGTGGCTCGGCCAGGATGAAGTTCAGGGAGGGCACGTCAGCTTGCGGGGAGGCGAGGCGCTCGTTGACCACTGCCCTTGGTCAGATAATAGTCGGCGCCCGCATCAAGGCCAGCGCGGCGATCTTCCCCGCGATGCCTGGATGAAAAGCAGCGCAATGCCTTGCGTGGGTTAACGCGTCCAACGTTATGCACCTGTTACAGAGTTAATCTCCGGTTACCAACTGCAGCATCTATTTCCGCGCACGCCGGCGACAATTCGTCCATGCCTGAACGGCGGGAGCTCAATATGAAAAAGATCGCAGTGGCGTTGGTAATGGCGGGTAGTTTGACGGTGGCGGGCCAGGCGTCCGCGCACGGACACGGCGGTGATGTGGTGGGTGCGCTGATTGGCGGCGCGGTGCTGGGCGCGGTGGTCACCTCGGCGTTGACGCCGGCGCCGGTGGTCGCGTATCCGCAGCCGGTCTATGGCGAACCCGCGTACCAACCCGCGCCGGCTTACGTGGCACCGCCGCCCGGATATTGCTACGACCAGTATCAGCGCGCCTATGTCGCGTGCGGCGCACCGCCGCCCGGACAGTACGGCTATGCGCAACCGCAACCCGAGCCGCAGTGGTGAGCGCGGCCAGCCTCTGATGCGCGGATGATTCAGCCGAACAACGCGCAGACAAAAAGGCCGTCGCCCAATGCGACGGCCTTTTTCCATTTGAGGCACGGCTTAATGCTTGTGATGCAGCCACTCCGCGTAATGCGTGTCGAGCCAGCGCTCGAGCCTGGGCGGCCTGGACGGGTCGCGGTGACGCGACATCATCCAGATGGCAAGGCCGACCACCAGCATGACGGCGGGCCCCATCAGATAAGCGAGCATTGATTCAGGCATCGGAACCTCCGTATCGGCTTGCATCCATCTCTCAGTGTAGGCGAAGGAAGCGGGGAAAGAACGACGATGTCAAACGGTCCAGAGAAGCGAAAAAAGGCGCATTTGCGCCCGGTTTGGAAACCTGTTTTTTGATGATTTTTCCTTTATTTGCTTAGCGTCTGGGCGAGGTCGCCTTAGCCTGTGTACCATCCTGTTACCGGCCTGACGGCAAGCGTCACATGACGCCAAAACCCATGACAATGCCGTCAAGCCGTCCCGTTCGCCGTCTACCGCGCGACTTCCATCTGGCTATCGACAAAGTCAGCCCAACTCTGAAGCATGCGATCCTGCCACGCCGCTTCGTCGGTTGCTTCACGCTTCGCGATGTCGCCCCCCGCATCTGTTTGCTGTTCCATGTCGCGCAGATGCGACGATGCGGTGCGACGAAAGTCATGCAGCACGAAATGCTCCACGTCGAGCCCCAATGCCTTGACTGCCTGGTTCAGCGTGCTTTTCGCGATCGGCCGATCGTCGCCCCTGACGCTCGGGAACACGAACGTCTCGCTGGTGCGCCCGCGCTGCAGCTCGCGCAGCAGCGCGACCGCCTGACGCGGCAGACGGACGACGCGGTCCTCGCGCGCGTTCAGGCGCGCGGCGGGGATCGTCCACAGCGCGTCGTCGAGATCGAACTCGGCCCATGTCGATTCGACGAGGTCCGCTTTGCGTGCCATCGTCAGCACCAGCAGATGCAGCGCGAGCTTCAGCGGACGGCGGATATTGGATGTGTCGATCGTGCGCAGCATGACACCGATCTCGGCGCCGGACAGCACGCGGGTGCGGCTGTCGAAGGTCGCGATCGAGCGCGCCGGTACGACTTCCGCGGGATTGCTGGTCGCGAGCTGGCGCGCGATCAGATACGCGTACAGGCGCTTCACGACGTTGCGCGTGTGCAGCGCCATTTTCGGCGAGCCGCGGCTTTTGATGCGCTCGCAGATCGCGACGACGTCGTCAGCGGTGACCGCGCCGATCGGCTTGTTGCCGATCGCGGGCAGCACGTCCTTGTCGAGCGCGCGCCGCGTGGTGCGGCGATATTCATCCGACTTGCCGGCCAGCGCCGTCGCGAGATAAAGCTCGGCCGCTTCGCGCAGCACGTCGGCCTTGCTCTCGGCACCGCGATCGCGCCGCGCGGTGGCGACCGGCGAGATGCCCTGCGCGACGAGCGCCGCGTACCTCTGCGCCTTCGCGCGCGCGACGCGCAGCGAAATCATCCGGTAATCGCCGATGGTCGCGAGCGGCTGACGCTTGCCGTTCAACGTATAGCGGAAGCGCCAGACCTTGGTGCCGGTCGTCATGACCTCGATCACGAGGCCGTTGCCGTCGGCGACGCAGTAGCGGGTCGCGCGCGGTTCGAGCGCGCGGATCTCGGATTCGGTGAGCGGGGTGGCGAGGCGGGGCATGCTTTGGGGACGCTGTACGTTTAGGCTCGGACAGCTGGATTCTAAACCTTTGCCCGGTTGTGTACCAAAAATCCGGTGGGTTTTTGGTCGACGGAGTGCGATTTTCGCGTGTGCGGCAGCGGCACCGATTCGGCCGCGATAGCCTATATGACGGCCGTATTGCGGCGACGCACAAGTTCGGCGTTACTTGCCGATACAGAATCGGCTGAAAATCACGCCGAGCAGATCGTCCGAACTGAACTCACCGGTGATCGAGTTCAGTTGATCCTGCGCGAGCCGCAATTCCTCGGCGAACAGATCGAGCGCCTGCGCGTTCTGCTCCGCATGCACGGCGGCGGTCGCCAGATGCTCGTCGGCCGCGCGCAACGCGATCAGGTGCCGCTCGCGCGCGAGATAGACGCTCTCCGCGCCCGCCTGCCAGCCGGCAATCCGCAGCAGTTCGTCGCGTAGCAGCGCGACGCCGTCACCCTTCTTCGCCGACAGCCGCACCTCGCTAAGTTCGAGGTCGGCGTCGAGCGCCTGCGTCGCGGGCGCGAGCCCTGTCAGGTCGGTCTTGTTCAGCACGCGGACGACGGGCACGCCGCGCGGAAAGCGTCCGGCGATCGTTTCGTCGCCGGCCGTCATTCCGGCGCGCGCGTCGAGCAGATGCAGCACCACGTCCGCGCGCTCGATCTCGCCCCATGTGCGCTCGATGCCGATCTTCTCGACCTCGTCCTCGGTCTCGCGCAGGCCGGCCGTGTCGATCACGTGCAGCGGGATGCCTTCGATCTGGATCGTCTGCGCGACCTTGTCGCGCGTCGTGCCGGCGATCGGCGTGACGATCGCGAGTTCGGCGCCGGCGAGCGCATTCAGCAGCGACGACTTGCCGACGTTCGGTTGCCCCGCCAGCACGACCGACAAACCTTCGCGCAGCAACGCGCCCTGGCGCGCCTCGCTCAGCACGTGCGCGAGACGCTCGCGTATGCGCACGAGCTTGCCGCGCGCGTCGGCGGCTTCGAGGAAGTCGATCTCCTCTTCCGGGAAGTCGAGCGTCGCTTCGACCAGCATCCGCAGCGTGATCACCTCTTCGACCAGCGCGTGGATGTCGCGCGAGAACGCGCCGTCGAGCGAGCGGCCGGCCGAACGCGCGGCGGCCTCGGTGCTTGCCTCGATCAGATCGGCGACGGCCTCGGCCTGCGCGAGGTCGAGCTTGTCGTTCAGAAACGCGCGACGCGTGAATTCGCCGGGCTCGGCGAGCCGTAGACCGAACGCGCCGCCGGCGTCGATGCAGCGCTGCAGGACCAATTGCAGCACGACCGGGCCGCCATGGCCTTGCAGTTCAAGCACGTGCTCGCCGGTGTACGAGTGCGGCGCCGGAAAGTACAGCGCGATGCCGCGATCGAGCGGATTGCCGCTCGCGTCGAGAAACGGCACGTAGCTCGCGTGACGCGCCGCGAGCGTCTGGCCGGTGAGGGCCTGCATCAACGGCTGGGCCGCCGCCGCGCCAGCGCGGCCGAACGAAATCCGCACGACGCCGATGCCTCCCCGGCCGGGCGCGGTAGCAATGGCGACGATGGGATCGGAGTCGGTCGTGAGCATGTGAAGTCGGGTGAAACGGGAGGGGAGGAGCAGGGCCGCGTCGGTCGAACCGGCGCGAGGCATTGTAACGCGCGCGCTTCGCACGGAAGCGCTGGCGACAAGGACGCGAAGCGGATGACGTGCCCGTTCGCCTCTATTGTTTGAACAACTCAGATTTATCTCAATTAAGCTAGGATTGTTACCGCGCTACTTAGGAATTGTTGAGACTCGGCAGGAACTGCGGTTCAGGCAAAGCCAAGCCTGGCAATCGAGAGATGAAAAAAATCAAATTCGCGCAACGCGTTACGGGGCGCGCGCTACAAGCTAAAACTATCTCAAATAAGAGAAAACAAAGCTTGATCGGTTGTCAACTGGCTGAACTCCGAATTGCACAATCTGGCCCATGCCGACCGACAAAGAAAAAGCCGCCTTCGCCAAGAGGCTGAAGGATCTGCTTGAGCCGCTGAAAATCCGCGGCGGGACCAAACTCGCCGAGCAATTCAATCTTCGCTATTACGGCGAGCGGCCCGTGACGCCCCAGACCGCACACAAATGGCTGACGGGCACGACGATCCCGAAGCCGGACAAGTTGCGCACGCTCGCCGAATGGTTGAACGTCAAGGAGCACTGGCTCCATTACGGACCACCGCCCGGCGCCAGCGCACGACCGATGGCACGTGGCGAAAAATATCCGCCGACACCCGAAACGATCGAACTCGCTTCGAAGATCGCATCGTTGACCCCGAAGGACCGGAATCTGGTCGAGGAAATGATCGTGCGTTTTTACGGCGAAGATTCCGACGAAGAGTGAACGACGAAACTCAAGCGCAGCCGCCCGCCGCATTTCCTTCAGCCGCACCATAAAAAAGCCGCCCGGTTCGCACCGGGCGGCTTTTCGTTTTGAGCTTGCGTCACGGCGGCCCTGCGGGCCGCCACCGGACGGAACATCAGGCCGGCTTCACCTTCGAGCTGCCCATCATCCGCGTGATGTAGTACTGCTGCGCGATCGACAGCACGTTGTTCACGACGTAGTACAACACGAGACCTGCGGGGAAGAAGAAGAACATCACCGAGAACGCGATCGGCATGAACATCATCATCTTCGCCTGGACTGGGTCCGGCGGCGTCGGGTTCAAGCGGGTCTGCAGGAACATCGACACGGCCATCAGGATCGGCAGGATGAAGTACGGGTCCTGCTGTGACAGATCATGGATCCATAGAATCCACGGCGCGCCGCGCATTTCCACCGACGACAGCAACACCCAGTACAACGAGATGAACACCGGGATCTGGATCACGACCGGCAGACAGCCGCCGAACGGATTGACCTTCTCGGTCTTGTACAGCTCCATCAGCGCCGCGTTCATCTTCTGCGGATCGCCCTTGAAACGCTCGCGCAGCGCCTGCATGCGCGGCGTGATCGCCTTCATGCGCGCCATTGACTTGTAGCTCGCGGCCGACAGCGGGAAGAACACCGCCTTGATCAGCACCGTGAGCAGCACGATCGACCAGCCCCAGTTGCCGACATAGCCGTGGATCTTCGACAGCAGCCAGAACAGCGGCTTCGCGATGATCGTGACCCAGCCGTAGTCCTTCACCAGATCGAGACCCGGCGCGATACCTGCGAGCATCTTTTCTTCTTCCGGACCGGCGAACAGACGCGCGGACACGCTGACGGTCTGGCCCGGCTGGATGGTCGGCATCGCCTCCTTCATGCCGACGCGATACAGCGACGGATCGATCTTCTCGGCGTAGAACTCGCGCTTCACGCCTTCCTGCGGAATCCAGGCCGACGCGAAGTAGTGCTGGACCATCGCGACCCAGCCGTCGTTGGCCGACGTCGCGAAGTTCTGCTTGTTCTTGTCGAGATCGCTGAACGTCATCTTCTGGAAGTGATGCTCGTTCGTGTAGACAGCCGGTCCGATGAACGTATGCGAGAAGCGCGGCGTTTCGACCGGCTGGTCGTCGCGCACGAGTTCCATATAGAGCTGCGGCGTCACCGGCGTGGTGCCGACGTTCTGGACCTTCGTCTCGACGCCGATCACGTAGCTGCCGCGCGTGAACGTATACGTCTTGATGACCCGGAGGCCGCCCTTTTCCGGGGACTCAAAGCTCATCTGGAACGAGTTCTGGCCGTCGGCCAGATGGGTCGGCTGATTCGGCATCAGCGTAAAGATGTCGTTGTGATTCGGGAAGTCACCGCCGAGCAGGCCAGTGCGCGCCAGATACGTGTGATTGTTCGTTTTGTCGAACAGCGTGATCACGAGATCCGGCTGCTTGCCGTCGCCCTGCTTGACGAGCGACAGGCGCGACAATGTGCCACCGCGGGTGTCGATTTCGCCGCTATAGACGTCGGTGCCGAACTTCACGAGCTGCGATTGCTCGGCCGCTGGCGCGTTGCCCGGCGCGGCCGCGTTGGTTGTCGGCAGATCGGCCGGCTGGGTGCCCGGTGTCGTGGTGCCCGGCGTGGCGCTGCCGGCGGTCTGGGTCGGCGTCGTGCTCGGGAAGAACATCGACGGGCGTCCGTGGTCGCGTTGCCAGTTGTCGAACAGCATGACAGCTGACATGAAAAAGATGACCCATAGGACGGTGCGTTTGATATCCATGCGTTGTCTCAGTGTCGATGGAACGGCGCGTCAGCGCTTTTCAGAAGTGGGTGGCGGGACGAGATCGATGCCGCCCGCGGAAAACGGGTGGCAGCGGCAAACACGCCTCACGGCGAGATAAGTCCCGCGCGCGGCGCCATGATACTGGATTGCCTCGCGCGCGTAATCAGAGCAGGAAGGGTAAAAACGGCACCGGTTGCCGAGCATGGGGCTCACGGCAAGCTTGTAAAAGCGCAATAAAGCGAAGAGTACCGTTTGCATGGCAGGTGCGGCCGTACGGCGCCGCGCAACGTGAAGTACAGGACGACGCCCGCGCTCTGAAGCTGCCGGCGCAACGCCCATTGCGGCGACCGTGGTGCGGGCGGTCACTGCGTCATTCCGTCTTGGGCGCCTCCGCGGGCGGCGCCTGACGACGGGTAATTTCGCGCGCTGCCTTGTCGAGCAGCGCCTCGATTTCGCTGCGGCACAGCACCTTCAACGGCGGCGATGACGCGCTCGGCAAAGCTTTTTTGTCGAAACGCGTGTGTAGACGCAGCAGCACATCCCAACCGCCGAATTCCGCGCGACGCAGCCGGAAGGCTTCGCGCGCCATCCGGCGCACCAGATTCCGCGTGGCCGCGCGCGGCGCATACTTCTTACCGATCACGAGGCCAAGACGCGCCTCGTTGCCGGTGGGCCGGCCGTACACGACGAAGTGTGCGGTACGGCGCCACGGCCGCAAACGAAAAACGGATGAAAATTCATCCGTTTTTAGCAGCCTTGCGGCTTTGGGGAAGGCGGCTTGCGCTCGCAACGGAACCGAGCCCGGTTGCTGCGCCCCGGCCGCTCCCGCTTCGCCGCGGGTTTCGGTCACAGCGCGCAATCCGCTTGCCTTAGATCGCGAGGCGCTTGCGGCCCTTCGCGCGACGTGCGTTGATGACCTTGCGGCCGCCAGCGGTCTTCATGCGAACGCGGAAGCCATGGGTGCGCTTGCGACGGGTAACGGAAGGTTGGTAAGTACGTTTCATGTTGCTCTCACTTGATCGAAAAAAACCGCGCGATCATCGCTGAAAGCGCAATGGCCGGTGGTTTACTGAAATTGGTTTTCGCGGAACCCGCTATTTAAACTGGTTTTCCGTTGGCCGTCAATAGTTTAGCCGTCGTCTGGCGCAGCCGGGGGTTGCCGGACCAAGCGATCGGTCCCTGTGGATAACTCACTTTCGGGTTCGTTTTGGCGTTAGAATCTCGCCTTACTTCCCAAAAATGTTGCACGCCGCTCCGGCACGCTTGTCCCGCAGACCCTTGTGGCACAGGCTCCTGGGGCTGTTACGCCTGGCTGCTCAGGGCCTTGTTGCGCGTGCGCGACAGGGGCAGCGGCGACCGCCGTGCACACCATAACGATAGCAACTTGATGAACGAATTCTGGCAACACTGTTCCGCATTGCTGGAGCGTGAGCTTACGCCCCAGCAGTACGTGACGTGGATCAAACCCTTGGCCCCGGTCGCCTTCGACGCCGATGCGAACACGTTGAGCATTGCCGCGCCGAACCGCTTCAAGCTCGACTGGGTCAAGAGCCAGTTCTCCGGCCGCATCGCGGATATGGCCCGCGATTTCTGGCATGCGCCGGTGGACGTGCAATTCGTATTGGATCCGAAGGCCGGTATGCGTAGCCCAACGGCCGCGGCGCCGGCTCCGTCGTCGGCACGCCCGGCTTCGGCCGCGCCGCAGGGCGGTAATGCCGGCGGCGTCGCGGCCGTCGATGCGGCTGTCGGCGCCGTGCATGCCGCGCATGCCGCGCGCGCGAATCCCGCAGCCGCGGCTGCGGCGCTCGCAGCGCAAAACGCGAATTCGCGCAGCGCCGCCGAAGACGTCGCAGATCTCGATCTGCCGAGCCTGGACGCGAACGAAGCCGCCGCCGGACGTCGCACGTGGCGCCCAGGCCAAGGCGTGGGCGCGACGGCATCCAGCGAGAGCGACTCGATGTACGAGCGCTCGAAGCTGAACCCCGTGCTGACCTTCGACAACTTCGTGACCGGTAAGGCGAATCAGCTCGCGCGCGCCGCGGCGATCCAGGTCGCCGACAACCCCGGCATTTCGTATAACCCGCTGTTCCTGTACGGTGGCGTGGGCCTCGGCAAGACACACCTGATCCATGCTATCGGAAATCAGTTGCTGATGGACAAACCCGGCGCGCGGATTCGCTACATCCACGCGGAACAGTACGTGTCCGATGTCGTGAAGGCGTACCAGCGCAAGGCGTTCGACGACTTCAAGCGCTACTACCACTCGCTCGACCTGCTGCTGATCGACGATATTCAGTTCTTCTCGGGCAAGTCGCGCACGCAGGAGGAATTCTTCTACGCTTTTGAGGCGCTGGTCGCCAACAAGGCGCAAGTGATTATCACGAGCGATACGTATCCGAAGGAAATCTCGGGTATCGACGATCGCCTGATCTCGCGCTTCGACTCCGGACTGACGGTGGCGATCGAGCCGCCCGAACTCGAAATGCGCGTCGCGATTCTGATGCGCAAAGCGCAATCGGAGTTCGTGAGCCTCAATGAGGACGTCGCGTTCTTCGTCGCGAAGCATCTCCGCTCGAACGTGCGCGAACTCGAGGGCGCGCTGCGCAAGATCCTCGCGTATTCGAAGTTCCACGGCCGCGAAATCACGATCGAACTGACCAAGGAAGCGCTGAAAGACCTGCTGACGGTGCAGAACCGGCAGATTTCGGTGGAAAACATCCAGAAAACGGTCGCCGACTTCTACAGCATCAAGGTCGCGGACATGTATTCGAAGAAGCGTCCGGCGAACATCGCGCGGCCGCGGCAGATCGCGATGTACCTGGCGAAGGAATTGACGCAGAAGAGTCTGCCGGAAATCGGTGAGCTTTTCGGCGGGCGCGACCACACGACGGTGCTGCACGCGGTGCGCAAGATCGCCGACGAGCGCAGCAAGGACGCGCAGCTGAATCACGAACTGCACGTGCTGGAGCAGACGCTGAAGGGCTAAACGGGCTGGCCGCACGCGACCGTGAAACGGACGTCGGCGGCAGGAAACGCCGGAAGCGGCTACGCAGTGGTTTGAATGAGGCCGCGAAAACGCTGTAAATCGAGAAACGGGCAGGGGACTCACAACCCGGCGGCGCTGTCGGGTCCGAACGGGAAATGACAAGGAACGCGACGGTAAGCGGGCAGAAGCGACGTAAAAAGCGCGGCAAACCCGTGACGAATTTGCGGCGCAACCGGCCAGAAGTGGCGGAACAACGAGCCTGCGAACCGGTAGCGCCGCGCAGCGGCGCGACAAGTCGGCGGCAGCCCGGACCACGCCCTACAAAATCGACCTGTTTATTCCCGAACTCGCCCCCATTTTAGTGAGGCGGTCCCGTTTTCAGGCACAATACAGGTTTAACCGCCCGGCGGCGACGGGCGGATTTCACGCCGTGTCGGGCGCTTTTCAGGGCGCCGGCGGGGAGCCGTGGCTGCGCGCTGAAACGCTTGTCCCGTAAGGCGTGCAGGCCGTTATACCAACGAAGGAACCCTATGCAACTGGTCAAGACCGAACGCGACAACCTCCTCAGGCCGCTGCAAACCGTGAGCGGCATCGTCGAACGCCGCCATACGTTGCCGATCCTCGCCAATTTGCTGATCACCAAGAACGGTCCTGACGTATCGTTCCTGTCGACCGACCTGGAGTTGCAGATCACCACGCGCGCCGATTTCGGCGTGGGCGGCGATTCGGTCGCGACCACGGTGGCAGCGCGCAAGCTCCTCGACATTCTGCGCGCGATGCCTGACGGCCAGGTCACGCTGACGCTGAACGACAAGCGTCTGACCGTGCAATCCGGCAAGAGCCGCTTTGCGCTGCAGACGCTCGCCGCGGACGAATTCCCGACCGTCGCTCAGGCCAAAGACTACGGCGCGAGCCTGGTGGTTCCTCAAAAGACGTTCCGCCAGCTGCTCGGCATGGTCCATTTCTCGATGGCCCAGCAGGACATCCGCTACTACCTGAACGGCATGCTGCTGGTGGTGGACGGCGATCAGCTGATGGCGGTCGCGACCGACGGTCACCGTCTCGCGTTCTCGTCGATGAAGATCGAGGGCTCCTTCGCGCGCCACGAAGTGATCATTCCGCGCAAGACGATTCTCGAACTACAGCGCCTGCTCGAAGACATCGACGACACGCTGAAGATTGACATCGCGCAGACGCAGGTCAAGTTCACGTTCGGTCAGGTTGAACTCGTGTCGAAGCTCGTGGAAGGCAAGTTCCCCGACTTCCAGCGCGTGATTCCGAAGTCGCACAAGAACAAATTCCAGATTGGCCGCGAAGAACTGCAGCGTTCGCTGCAACGCGCGGCGATTCTGACGTCGGATAAGTTCAAGGGCGTGCGCTGCATCGTCGAGCCGGGCCAGTTGAAGATCATGTCGACCAACGCCGATCAGGAAGAGGCGCAGGAAGAACTGGAAATCGCATACGACGGCGACAGCGTCGATATCGGGTTCAACGTCACGTATCTGCTCGACGTGCTCGCGAATTTGAAGGTCGACATGCTGCAGGTGAGCCTGGGTGATGCCAGCTCCAGCGCGTTGATCACGATTCCCGAGAACGACGAATTCAAGTACGTGGTGATGCCGATGCGCATCTGACGCGTCCAACATCAAGAAGAACACCAAGGGGCGCAGCGCCCCTTTGGCGTTTTTATGGCGTTTTGAAAAGTCCAGAGCAGCAACCTTGCAGTAACGCAGAACCGGAAAAAATCCATGACTGAAACGAACAATACGCAGCCCGATAACAGCTACGGCGCCTCGTCCATCCAGATCCTCGAAGGTCTGGAAGCCGTGCGCAAGCGGCCTGGGATGTACATCGGGGATACATCGGATGGCACCGGTTTGCACCACCTCGTGTTCGAAGTGCTCGACAACTCGATCGACGAAGCGCTCGCCGGCCATTGCAACGACATCCAGGTGATCATCCACGCGGACAACTCCGTGTCGATCACCGACAACGGCCGCGGCGTGCCGACCGGCCTCAAGATGGACGACAAGCACGATCCGAAGCGCAGCGCCGCCGAAATCGTGATGACCGAGCTGCACGCCGGCGGCAAGTTCGACCAGAACAGCTACAAGGTGTCGGGCGGCCTGCACGGCGTGGGCGTGTCGTGCGTGAACGCGCTGTCGGCGTGGTTGCGCCTCACCGTGCGCCGCGACGGCAAGAAGCACTTCATGGAATTCCACCGTGGTGTGCCGCAGAACCGCGTGCTCGAAGAGATCGACGGCGTGACCACGTCGCCGATACAGGTGATCGGCGACACCGAAAACCGCGGCACCGAAGTGCATTTCATGGCCGATGAAAAGATTTTCGGCAATGTTGAATACCACTACGACATTCTCGCGAAGCGGATTCGTGAGCTTTCGTTCCTCAATAACGGCGTGCGGATTCGATTGGTGGATCAGCGCTCGGGTAAGGAAGAGGATTTCGCGTTCGTCGGCGGCGTGAAGGGTTTTGTCGAGTACATCAACAAGAACAAGTCCGTGCTGCACCCGAACATCTTCCACATCATCGGCGAGAAGGATGGTGTGGGCGTCGAAGTGGCGATGCAGTGGAACGACAGCTACAACGAAAACGTGCTGTGCTTCACGAACAACATTCCGCAGCGCGATGGCGGCACGCACCTTACCGGTCTGCGTGCGGCGATGACGCGCGTGCTGAACAAGTACATCGCCGATCACGAAGTCGCGAAGAAGGCGAAGGTCGAAACGTCGGGCGATGACATGCGTGAAGGGCTGTCGTGCGTGCTGTCGGTGAAGGTGCCTGAGCCGAAGTTCAGCTCGCAGACGAAGGACAAGCTCGTGTCGTCGGAAGTGCGCGCGCAGGTGGAAGAAGTGGTCGCAAAGGCGCTCGAGGAATTCCTGCTCGAGACGCCGGGCGACGCGAAGATCATCTGCGGCAAGATCGTCGATGCGGCGCGTGCCCGCGATGCGGCGCGCAAGGCGCGTGAGATGACGCGCCGTAAGGGCGTGCTCGATGGCGTCGGTTTGCCCGGGAAGCTCGCCGATTGCCAGGAGAAGGATCCGGCGAAGTCGGAGATTTATATCGTCGAGGGTGACTCGGCGGGAGGGTCGGCGAAGCAGGGGCGTGATCGGAAGTTTCAGGCTATCTTGCCGCTGCGCGGCAAGGTGCTGAACGTCGAGAAGGCGCGCTACGACAAGCTGCTTTCTTCCGAGCAGATCGTTACGCTGATTACCGCGCTTGGCTGCGGGATCGGCAAGGAAGATTACAACCTCGACAAGCTGCGCTATCACCGCATCATCATCATGACCGATGCTGACGTCGACGGCGCGCACATCCGGACGCTGTTGTTGACGTTCTTCTATCGGCAGATGCCGGAGATGATCGAGCGCGGGTATATCTATATCGCGCAGCCGCCGCTTTACAAGATCAAGGCGGGGAAGGATGAGCGGTATCTGAAGGATGAGTCGGAAGTCAACGCTCATATTCTTCGGCTCGCGTTGCAGGGGTCGGAGTTGGTGGCTTCTGAAGGTGCGACTCCGATTACCGGGGATGCGTTGGGTGAGTTGGCTCGGGCTTATCTGTTGGCGCAGGCAGTGGTTGATCGGTTGAGCCGGCTGTATGACGCGGGTGCGCTCGAGGCCGTGATGGATGGGGTTGCTATCGACCTCTCCAGCGAGCAGGCGGCCGAAGCTTCGGCTCGCGCGCTTGAGGCGAAGCTGCGGGATGATGCGCTGAAGCCGGAAGTGCGCGTTACGACGATGTATGACCCGGTGCGGGAGCTGCGCTCGCTGCGCGTCGCGCGGACGCATCATGGGAATCAGAAGATTTCTGTGATCGATGAAGAGTTTCAGTTGACTGCGGATTATCAGCAGCTTGTGACCACCGCTAATACGTTCAAGGGGTTGATCGGCTCTGGCGCTGTGATCAAGCGTGGGGAGCGGAGTATGGCTGTCACCGACTTTAAGAGTGCGATGAAGTGGCTGCTGGCTGATGCTGAGAGGAATATGTCCAAGCAGCGCTATAAAGGCCTCGGGGAGATGAATCCGGAGCAGCTTTGGGAGACGACTATGGATCCTGCGGTGCGGCGTCTTCTTCGGGTGCAGATTGAGGATGCTATTGCTGCTGATGGCATCTTTACTACGCTCATGGGGGATGATGTGGAGCCGCGCAGGGCTTTTATTGAGTCGAATGCGTTGAGGGCGGGGAATATCGACGTTTGAGGGTGTTGTAGCAGGAGTCATAACCTGAGATTTTGGGAAGCATCCATTGAGACATTTATCGATAGACGCGCTCCGATAGCTCACATGACGGCACCTTACTAACGTCACAGCCGCACGAATGACGGCCACAGTGTTGAGGTGGCCGTAGTTTTTTCGGTCTCGGCAACAATCAGGGGGGCTTTTCAGCCGGACTTCTGCTGCGTCCGCTGGTCCGCGGTTTTCGTCTGTGCTCCCGCCCAATGTACTGAAAACGATTTCGCCTGCGACAGCATCGCCCAGCTCACGCACAGCGGCTTCGTTGGTCGCGCCAGAGCATCGTAGTTGGGATGACCCGGTTTGCTTCTCTAGCGAATGCGCCTCTTTTAGATAGACGCACTGCGCTGACCGCCTCAGAACGACTCCTAGCGGCGATGGCCGTTGATGCGCTCCTATCTGACGCCGGCAAAAACCTGGAATCTGGCGAAGTCGGTGACGGTGGAGTGCGTGGGCGCTGGCCGGCATCCCGTGTGCCCGGCAAAAAAGAAAGTGTCCCTCGACCTCGTCATGGAAGCCTCCCTGACGGAGAGTGCCGAAACGGTCAAAGCCTTGTCAGCTATGGCTAGGGACGCATTTATTCGGTAGCGCATGTAACCATCGAGCGGCTCGTCTTTTTACCCCCCGTTTTCTTTGAAATTTTTGGGCGCAGGGCGGCTGAGGGACACTTTTAGGGAGGGGGCTCCGAAGCGTCACGCGAGGCGTGAAAGCCCTCCGTACGAATCGCGGATGGGTCTACAGGCACCATCAGAGCCCGCTCGAACTCACTGGGTCAAACCTGTCCCGCAATCAACCATTCCACCGTTCCGGCCGGATAATCTTCCGGCCACCCCCTTGCCAGCAAATCCACCGCATCTTGCATCTGCAGCGCCGTCTCGTCGCGGTTCGCCCCCAAGAGCCACTTGAGAGGACCGCGACGAAACATCCAAGCCTCCATGTTTTCAATCCTCCATGCGACTTCTGGCGCCCGCGTTGAAACGCGGGGGCGCGCTTGCCGCCACTACAACCTTGTTGTGGTATGACCCAAGCGACTGAGCCTGGCTCGGCTCGGCCAGTGGACGCCATCCGCAACCGCCGACCGCGCCAAGTCATGAGCTTACTTCGCAACGGGCATTGTGAACTCGGCTCCCTTGGCAATGCTATCCGGCCAACGCTGCATGACGCTCTTGTAGCGCGTATAGAAGCGTACGCCTTCTTCGCCGTAAGCATGATGGTCGCCAAAAAGGGAACGCTTCCAGCCGCCGAACGAATGCCATGCCATCGGAACCGGGATGGGCACGTTCACGCCGACCATGCCGACCTGAATCTGTCGCGCGAACGCCCGGGCCACGCCGCCGTCCGACGTGTAAAGCGAGACACCGTTCGCGAACTCATGCGCGTTAATTAGCTTCACTGCGCTCGCGAAATCGGGCACTCGAATCACCGCAAGAACAGGCCCAAATATCTCTTCCTTGTAGATTTTCATGTCCGTCCGAACGTCGTCGAAGAGGGTACCGCCGATGAAATACCCTGGCCTCGAATAGACCGGGTGAGTTCGCCCGTCAACGATGAGCCTGGCACCTTCGGCTTCGCCGGAAGCGATGTAGCCGGCCACTTTCGCCTTGTGTTCGGCCGTCACGAGCGGCCCCATTTCAGCGTCGAGTTTCTCGCCATTCTTGATAACAAGCGATTTGACGCGCGGAATTAACTTCTCGATGAGGGCGTCCCCGGTGTCACCCACGGCGACCGCCACCGAGATAGCCATACAGCGCTCGCCGGCGGAGCCGTAGGCGGCACCAATCAGCGCATCCACCGCCTGGTCCAGGTCTGCGTCCGGCATCACCACGAGGTGATTCTTCGCGCCGCCCAACGCCTGCACGCGCTTGCCGCGACGCGACGCTTCCGTATGGATGTACTCCGCAATCGGCGTCGAGCCGACGAACGACAGGGCGGCGACGTCCGGATGGTCGATGAGCGCGTCGACTGCCACCTTGTCGCCATTGACCACGTTGAAGACGCCATCCGGCAAGCCAGCTTCCTTGAGCAGTTCGGCGAGGCGCACCGAAGCGGACGGGTCGCGCTCGGACGGCTTCAACAAGAACGTGTTGCCGCAGGCCAGCGCAACCGGGAACATCCACATCGGCACCATCACGGGGAAATTGAACGGCGTAATGCCCGCCACCACGCCCAACGGCTGACGCAGGTTCCAGTTATCGATGCCGCCGCCAATCTGGTCGGTGAAGTCCGTCTTCAGGAGATTGGGAATGCCGCAAGCGAATTCGACAACTTCGATGCCACGTACCACTTCGCCCTGCGCATCGGTGAAGACCTTGCCGTGCTCACGCGTGATGAGCATCGCCAGCTCGTCGTGGTGCTTGTTCAGCAGTTCCTTGAACTTGAACAGGATGCGCGCACGCTTGAGCGGAGCAGTCTCGCTCCAGCTCGGGAAAGCTGCCGCGGCTGCCTGCACCGCCTGGTCGACTTCTTCGACGGAGGCAAGGGCCACTCCGCCGGTCACCTCTCCGGTTGCGGGGTTGAAAATATCCTTGAAGCGGTCGCTCGACGGCACAACGATTTGACCGTTGATGAAGTGGCTAACCTGCTTGATAGAGAGGTTCGCTGTTTCATTTGCTACATTCATTTCGGAACTCCAGATGCTTGTCTGGCCGATGGCGGCCTGGTGGTTAAAATCAGGCAGCGTTGCGCAGTACGTCTTGCACCGTTGAGAAAATCTGGTCAATCTTCTGCTCGTCGATAATCAGTGGCGGCGAGAAGGCAAGAATGTCACCGGTGTAACGCACGAGTACGCCAGCCTCGAAGCATTTCAGGAATACGTCGTATCCGCGTGCACCCGGTGCACCCGGACGCGATTCGAGCTCGATACCGGCGACCAGACCGAGGTTCCGGATGTCCTTCACGTACGGCGAGCCATGCAGCTCGTGTACAGCATCTTCGAAAACGCCGGACAACTCTTTTGCACGCTCGAAGAGTCGGTCCCGCTTGTAGATATCGAGCGTTGCAATAGCAGCTGCTGCCGCGGCGGGATGCGCAGTGTAGGTGTAGCCATGAAAAAACTCGATAGCATTCTCCGCTCCTGCATTGACCACCGTGTCATGGACCGCGCGGCTGGCCGCAACGGCACCCATTGGAATGGCCGCGTTATTGATTGCCTTCGCCATCGTGAGGACGTCCGGAACTACGCCGAAATATTCGCTCGCCGTCGGCGCGCCCAAGCGCCCGAATCCGGTAATCACCTCGTCGAAAATCAGCAGGATGCCGTGCCTGGTGCACAGCTCGCGGAGTCGCTCAAGGTAGCCCTTCGGAGGAACGATTACGCCAGTCGACCCTGCAAGCGGTTCGACTATAACGGCGGCGATGGTCGAGGCGTCGTGGAGCGCGACGAGCCGCTCAAGCTCATCTGCCAGATGTCCACCCCAGGTCGGTTGGCCACGCGTGAACGCTGCCTCCGCGATGTTCAGCGTATGCGGAAGGTGGTCCACATGTGGCATCAGGTTACCGGAGAACGTCTTGCGGTTTGCCAGGATGCCACCGACTGAAATGCCGCCGAACCCAACACCGTGATAACCACGCTCCCGGCCGATGAAGCGGGTACGTTGCCCTTCACCGCGCGCACGATGATAGGCGAGTGCTATCTTCAACGCTGTGTCGACCGACTCCGAACCCGAGTTTGTAAAGAAGATACGGTCGAGGCCCACCGGCATCAATTCGGCGACCGCGGTCGCTGCTTCGAATGCGAGCGGGTGGCCCATCTGAAACGTCGGCGCATAGTCCATCGTTGCGAGTTGCTCAGCGACAGCCTCCGTGATTTCCGAGCGGCCATGGCCCGCGTTCACGCACCAAAGACCTGCCGTCGCGTCGAGCACGGGACGGTCGTCCACGGTCGTGTAGTACATGCCCTTCGCAGATTTGAACAGTCGGGGTGCTGCCTTGAATTGCCGGTTCGCCGTGAACGGCATCCAGAAGTTCGAGAGGTCCGGCCCGGTTTGCGTTGTGCTCATGAGTTGACTCCGTGAATATGGAGTCAACTCTATCGACTTCGCACGCTACAATCACTGGACAGCCGAAAACAAACGGTCAGACTGTACTAACTACTTCTCCCGGACTGTATTGAAATGTTCGAACTGAACCTGTCCCGCGTCAGGAAGAACGAAGGTACGTTGGTCGACCAGATTGTCTCGTCAATCGGGCAGGAACTGAGACAGGGTACGTACCCCGCCGGCACCATGCTGCCTTCTGTACGAACGCTTGCGAAAGCTCATAACCTGAGCACGTACACAGTCTCTGAAGCATACCAACGGCTTGTTTCGCTAGGGCTTGTGAACGCCCGTGCCGGAGCAGGTTACCGTGTCGCAACTCCAGCAGCCAAAGCGCCTGCTGCGCCTGTCTGGAGCGCTCCAAGTTTAAACGCCGCGTGGCTACTGTCCGACGTTTTTGCGGACCAGTCTGTGCCCATCAAGGCGGGATGCGGGTGGATTCCAAACGACTGGATAAACGAGAGTGGCGTTCAACACGCGTTGCGCGTAGTAAGCCGCGTGCCAGGACCCCGCATCGGAGGCTACGGCCATCCGTACGGACTCGCGACACTGCGCGAGCATATCGCTAATTCGTTGCGTAGATATTCGCTGTCCGTAGGTACCACTGACGTTCTGTTGACGCAAGGCGTCACTCAGGCGCTGGACCTCGTCGTTCGGACTCTTCTTCGGCCCGGTGACACGGTGATTGTTGAAGACCCGTGCTATTGCAATCTGCTGCAGATTCTCAAGGTGGCATTCGTCAACGTGGTGAGTGTTCCGCGTACACCTGACGGCATCGATAGCGCGCAACTTGAAGAGGTGGTGAAGCGACATCGCCCGAAGGGCCTGTTCATCAATACCGTGTTGCAGAATCCTTCGGGAACATCGCTTAGCGCTTCGTCAGCGTTCCGCCTGCTTCAGATTGCCGACCGCGAAGGTCTGTGGATTGTTGAAGACGATATCTCCAGAGAGCTCGCTCCGCCTGGCGCGCCATGCCTCGCGGCGATGGAAGGTCTGCAACGGGTCATCTACGTATCAGGCTTTTCAAAAACCATCACACCCGCAATGCGAGTCGGATATATCGCCGCCAGCCGAGACCTCGTTTCGCGGTTCGCCCTGACAAAGATGGCGGTCGGCCTTACCTCATCCGAAGTTACCGAGCGTGCTGTCGCGACCGTCCTTATAGAAGGGCACTACGACCGTCATACCGCTCACATCCGGGAACGGCTGTTCAATGCGCACGCGCGCGTGACTGAGTCCATGGCCAGAGCCGGCCTCGAAATATTCCACGCGCCCAATGCAGGGCTGTTTTTGTGGGCGAAGTTGCCTATTCGGCCGGAAGACAGCATCGCAGTTGCAAATGATGCGTTGAGCAAGGGCATCTGGCTTGCTCCTGGCTCATATTTCCGACCAGGGGAGCCCGCATCTGAGTGGTTCAGATTCAATGCAGCGGCGTCCGACGTTCCGGAACTGTGGACGTTTATGAAGGGGCTGACCAGCGGCGCCGCCTAGCTTTGCGAAAAAGGCAGACTTGGAGAGACCGAAGCTGCCTGCAACGGGTCACAGAACGGCCATCGATTCAGTCATGTTCTGTCGCATGTAATCAAGAAACCGTTTCTGGAACAGCATGGTGTGCTCGTGCGCGGCCTTTTCCGCCGCCTCGGCGTCTTTCCTCGCTATCGCGTCTATCAGTTCGTCGTGGTCGCGTCCGAGCTTCGCCGCTGTCGGCGAAGTGACCGTGAAGTCAAAATGCAGATGCAACAGTCGCTGGCCTTCACCCAATAGCCGCTCGTAATATCCGACGAAGTAAGGGTTGTTCGCCGCATGCGCGATGGCCATGTGCAGAGCCTTGTTCGTTTCGGACATCGCCTGGAAATCGCCACTTTCCACCGCCTGCATGTACACGTCATCTGCCTTACGGATGCGGGCGAGGTCGGTATCGGTTCGGTGCAGTGCTGCCAACCGCGTGACCGCTCGCTGGATGAGGTCAAGTGCCGAAATGTATTTGGGGAATTCTTCAATTTCGAACGGCGTGACAAGAGTCGTGCGGTTCGGAAGAATGGTCACCAGGCCTTCGCTAGTCAGTCGCGCAAGCGCATCGCGCACCGGCGAACGCGAAAGGCCAAACTGCTCCGCAAGCGATACCTCGTCCAGCGGGGCGCCTGGCTTGAGTTGCAGCGTCAGAATCTGCTTTCGCAACTCCTCGTAGATGTACCGTCCGCCATGCCGGCGCACGTTGGTCTCAGTCTCTGTCGTGCCTTTGCTCATCGTTTCACCGCCATCATCGTGGGCCCGGAAAGACGGGCGCGCATTCAAGTTTATCATCGCGCGCACTCCGCCTCAGGCCTTCAGGAAACCCGAGCCCCAGGTGTCGCTCAGCATGAAGCCGGCGGCGAGCGGGTCGTCAGGGTCGACCCCAATCTGCTGGATTCCGTAGACCCACGCCCGCCCTTGAACACGCGGGAGCACCGCCGGCCTGCCTCCTACCTCGGTTTTGCCGAGGAGCTCGATGGTAAATTCGCCTCCGATTGTCGAGCGCGATTTCAGCCGACTGCCAAGGTCCGCCAGGCCTCGGGCGGCCAGCGTCGCCAGATTGGCCGAGCTTCCCGTTCCGCACGGTGACCTGTCGACCCGACCAGGAGGCAGTGTCGTGCACGTCTGATACAGTTCGTCAGTCACGCGATTGCGGAACATCACGTAGGCGACCTCGTTAATCTGTGGGTAGAGCGGATGCTGTATCCGAATCTGCCCGTTGATGACATCCTTCAGCGACACGCCAAGCTCGGCAAGCTCGCGGGCCTTCTCTGGCGCAATCTCCAGCCCAACCTGTTCGACGTCGATGAGCGCGTAATAGACGCCGCCGAACGCAATGTCCGCCTTGATTGTTCCGAAGTGCGACGTCTGGAAGCTAAAGTCCAGCTGTTCGACAAACGACGGCATCATGTCGAGTGAGACCTCGGTGCAACGCCCGTCCTTACAGCTCGCGCGGGCGGTAACCAATCCCGCTGGCGTGTCGAGCACCACAGTCGTTTCCGGCTCCTGCATCTCGACCATACCGAGTTCAAGCAACGCTGTGACCACGCAAATGGCATTGCTGCCCGACATCGGATGCGCCTTGTCCGCCTGCAGCACGATGAATCCGGCGTGTGCTTCAGGACGAGTCGGCGGCAGCAGGAGATTGACCGACATCTGCAGGCAGCCTCGCGGCTCAAGCACGACCAGTCTGCGCAGACTGTCGTCCACCTCGTTGATGTAGTTCATCTTGTCGAGCATGGTCTCACCGGGGATGCCGACGACTCCTGCCGTGATAACCTTGCCAATCTCGCCTTCGCAGTGCACGTCTACGAGTTGGAGTGTCTTTTTCCAGCGCATGATTGACCCACCTTACTTGATGTACCAGCCCCATGGCTTGTCACTGTCGTACCGCGTAATCTGTTTTGTTTCCAGATAGTTGTTAAGGCCCCATTCGCCAAGTTCGCGGCCGATACCGCTTTGCTTATAGCCACCCCATGGAGCTTCCGTAAAAGTCGGTTGCGAGCAGTTAATCCAGACAATGCCGGCGCGCAGCGCTCGCGCGACACGTTCGCAGCGCTCGTTATCGCGCGACATCACCGCCGCAGCAAGGCCGAAGCGCGAATCGTTTGCGGACCGCACCGCGTCCGCCTCAGTGTCGAACGGTCGAATGCATACGACCGGCCCGAAGATTTCCTCACGCCAGACCCAGCTTTCTTCCGGTACATCGGCAAAAACGACGGGCTCCATAAAGTAACCCTTATCGAGGTGTGCGGGTCGTTCTCCGCCAGTTACCAGTCGCGCGCCTTCTTCCTTGCCACGCGCGACGGCTTCGAGCACTTTCTCATACTGCCCCTCGCTAACGAGTGGTCCAAGCAGCACGCCGTCCTCAAGACCGTTCCCGATAGTGATTTTGCGCGTTTCCTCTTCCAGCCGCTCGAGCAGGCGCCCGTAAATTTCGCGCTGCACGAGAACGCGCGACGTCGCAGAGCAAACCTCTCCCTGGTTCCAGAAGATGCCGAACATAATCCATTCGACGGCCGCATCGATATCGCTATCTTCGAAGACAATGAACGGCGACTTGCCGCCCAGTTCGAGGCTCACATTCTTGATGTCGCGCGCAGCGGCCTGCATGATTCGGCTACCGGTCGGAACGCTACCGGTGAACGCCAGCTTGTCGATACCCGGATGCTCGCTCAGCGGGGCGCCTGCGTCCTTGCCAAGACCGGTGACCACGTTGAGCACGCCGGGAGGAAGTTCAGCACCGGCCGCAATGTCGGCGAGCTCAAGCGCAGTCAGAGGCGTGAGCTCCGACGGTTTCAGGACCATGGTACAGCCAGCTGCGAGAGCAGGCGCGACCTTCCATGCGGCCATCAACATCGGAAAGTTCCAGGGGATGATGGCCCCCGCGACACCGACCGGTTCCTTGCGCGCAACCGAGCTGAAGCGGTCATCGGAAAGCGGAACAGGCTTCTCGGCATCGGCATCCAGCCTCTCGGCGAGACTCGCATAGAATTCGAAGCAACCGGCTGCATCGCCCAGGTCCCATAGGGCCTCCGGAAGCGGTTTGCCATTGTCGCGAACTTCGATTTCCGCAAGCTCCTGCAAACGGTCACGAATGCCCTTGCCGATTCTGCGAAGGACAGCGGCGCGCTCGGCGCCGCTCATACGGGGCCATGGGCCTTCGTCGAATGCTTTGCGGGCAGCGTTGACTGCAAGGTCGACGTCTTCCGAGGTTGCGGCAGCGACCTTTGCAATCACCTTCTCATTGCTCGGGTCAACCGTATCGAAAGTCCCACCCTGCAGGGGCGAAACCCATTGGCCGTTGATATAGAGATGCTCGTACGATTTCATCGAATTCGTCCCGTCAGGAGAAGCGGTAGGCGCTGAATGGTGTGAGGTTCTGTTTCGTCGGGTGCCCGGCAACCATGTCTGCAATCAGACGTCCAGTTGTTGCGCCTAATGTGAGACCGAGCTGGCCGTGGCCGAATGCCATAAACACGTTCTGCAGACGACGTGAACGGTCGATGATGGGTTTAGTGTCTGGCAGGAAGGGACGATAGCCAACGCCATACTCGACATCGTCCGTCTGGAGTTCCGGTAACACCCGCTTTGCTTTTTCAAGGATGATGTCGGCGCGCCTGAAGTTCGGCTTCGCGTCGCGTCCAGCGAATTCAATCGTGCCGCCAATCTGAAGGCCACGCGTCATCGGGCTGAAGCAGAAGCCTCCGTCCGCATAGATTGTGGAATGACGGATTTCGACGCCCGGATTCGCAAGTACGGCCTGGTAGCCTGCAATACCCTCGAGCGGGATGCCGACACCTAGTGCGTCGAAAAACCGTCGCGAACCGATGCCAGAGGCCACAACAACCGCACTGGCCTGCACGCGTTGGCCGTTTGCTAGCGTGACACCCGTTGCTCGCCCATTCGACTCGTCGATGCGGGTGACCTCCGCGCGAATGCGCCGACCACCCTGGGCAACGAAACTTTCCGTGAGCGCGGCGACGAAGCCCTCTGTGTCGCTGACCGCTCGCCAGTCAGGAAAGAGCAAACCGTGAGCGAAGCGTCCTGCCAATGCAGGCTCAAGGTCACCGATTTCTTTTGCGTTCAGCCGCTGCGATTTGAAGCCGAGGGATGTGCGCAGGTCGAGGTGTGGTTGCTCGTGGGTGATGCCCGCTGGATTGTCGAAGACTTCAAGAATCGGACGCTCGCCCATCAGGGTCTTGTCCTCACAGGCATCAAGCAACGGTGCATAGTCGGCATACACGTCGTGCGTGAGCGTCGCCATTGACTGCGCAATGTCGGCAATCTTCGAATGGCGCGCGCACATGAGAAAACGGAAAAACCACGGCACGATGCCCGGCAGTGCACTTGGGCGCAATGCAAGAGGACCTTTCTGGTCCATCAACCAGCCAGGTACCTTCATCAAAATGCCGGGTTTCGACAACGGGATGATTTCGCTCACCGCCATCTGGCCACAACTCCATTTCGCCGTACTGTTGCCTGGCGCTTCGGGGTCAACCAGCGTAACGGCGTAGCCACCGCGCTGAAGATAGAGTGCGCAGCAGACTCCGATGATGCCGCCACCGACGACAGCGGCGGATTCCTGCACTACAGGAGCCTGGCTGGCCGTGAAAGAATCACGAGGAACGGCGTTCACTTGGAGAACTCCTGCAGGTCAAAGCCATGCGCGTAGGGTTGCGAGTCATCGACGTAGTGCTCCGAACGCCCAGTCATCCAGGCGCGTCCCTCAACACTCGGCAGCACGGCATCGATACCACTTTTTAACTTCAGCGTAGATTCAACACGGCCGATAAAATGGCTACCGATGAGGCTTTGATGGGTGAAAGTCTCTCCTTGCTGCAGCAGCCCCATTGCATGGCGCTGAGCCACGCGCGCCGACGTGCCCGTTCCACAAGGCGAACGGTCAATCAGGCTGTCACCTGCGATGACGACGGCGCGAGCATCGGCGTCCTTCGAAATCGGAGCACCCGTCCACATACAGTGCTTGACGCCGCGAATGTTCGGGTTGTCGGGGTGAACAACATCGACCGTGTGGTTGACCAAGACCTGCATCTGGCGGCCGCAATCAAGCAGTTCCTCGGGGGAGAAATGCTCGCAGCCAGGGAAGTTCGGCTGCACCTCGACTATCGGATAGAAGTTGCCACCGTAGGCAATATCGATGGTCAGTTTGCCGAACCGCGGATGGACCACTTCCACATCGCGATACAGCAGGAAGCTCGGTACATTTGTAAAGCGGACGGAGGTCAAACGCCTGCCTTCCGTCTCATAGTGAGCAGTAAGCTGCCCGGCAGGCACATCGACAACGACCTTGCCGGGCGACTTCGGATGAACAAGACCTGCTTCAAGTGCGAACGAAATGGATCCGATTGACGCATGCCCACACATGGGGAGGCAACCAGACGTCTCTATGAAGAGCAGGCTCATATCCGACCCAGCAGACAATGCCGGATAGAGGATGGTGCCCGACATGTGAGAGTGCCCGCGGGGCTCGAGCATAAGAGAACGACGAATCCAGTCGTACGTCGCGACGAACTCTTCACGGCGCTCGTTCATCGACTTCCCCGTAAGCTGAGGCGCGCCGTCAATCACCATGCGGACTGGCATGCCCTCTGCGTGCCCTTCGATGCACCTGAAACTATGTCTCGTCATTCCGATGTCTCGTGAAAGAAATGCGCCTACGGAATGTGTCCGTCGGCGCGCGTGCGTCAGACCTGGGCGGCCTCAAAAACAGCGCGGAACGCTGTCTTTTCTTCGTCCGTGAGCGGCTTGAGCGGCATACGTGCAGGACCGACCTTGAAGCCGGCGAGTTCGCAACCGTACTTCACCTTCTGCACAAACTTGCCTGCTTCCATGGTCGCCATAACCGGAAACAGAGAACGCATCACGTCCTGCGCGCCGCGGATATCGCCAGCGGTGAACTTGTTGTAGAAATCAACCACCGGCTTCACGAAGCAGTTTGCCGGACCGCAAATCCAGCTGCTCGCGCCCCAGAGGAAGAAGTCGAGCGCCTGGTCGTCCGAGCCGCACGACAGTTGGTAATTGTCCTTGTACTTCTCGCCGATTTCGATGGCGCGCAACAGGTTGCCGCTACTTTCCTTGATGCCGATGACGCGCGGGTTGTCCTTGAACGCGTCCAGCACGCCGAAGCCCACTTCGACATTCGTGCGAACAGGGTAGTTGTACAGGACGATGTCGACGTCCGGAACTGCTTTCAGGATGGCTTCGTAGTGGCCGATAAGCTCTTCCTGCGACGGCAGCGCGTAGTACGGCGGAGCAATGAGAACGTTCTTGTAGCCCGCGTCGCGGACCAGTTGGACCTGTTCGATGACTTCGCGCGTGCACGAGCCGTTTGCGCCGCCGATGAGCATGCCGCGATCACCCACGACTTCAAGGACCGTCTTCAGGATGGCGCGTCGCTCGTCGTGCGTAAGCGCGTAGTATTCGCCCGTCGAGCCCAGCGGAACGAATCCACTGACGCCAGCCTTGAGCTGGAACTCGAGGATGGACGCAAGCGTGTCGTGGTCGACCGCACCGGACACATTGAACGGGGTGACGAGTGCGGGCAGGATACCTTTCATCTGCATTTGAGTTACTCCGACAATCAAAAATACTGTTTGGGTTAATAGGCAAAACGTCTGAGGAAGCGCGATTCAACCAGCCCGACCAGACGTGTCAGCGGGAACGCGACAAGGAAGTAAATAATTGCAACTGCGGTCAGGAACTCCACCGGCCGAGCCGTGCTGTTGGAAATGCTCTCTCCAACAAACATCAGGTCTGCGACACCCACCGACGAGATGAGCGCGCTCTCCTTGAACAGGCTGACAATGTTCGAAAGGAGCGGCGGAACCGCCCTGAGCAGTGCCTGTGGAAAAATCACATAGAGAACCTTCGCTTGCGGCGTGAGGCTGAGGGCGGTGCATGCGTCATGCTGTTCGGCCGAAATTGATTTCAGGGCTCCACGGAAGGTCTCGCTCGTAACCGCCGCCATGTACATGGTCAGTGAGATGACGACTGACAGGTACGGAGGAATCGGTATCCGGAAAATAACCGGGAAGCAAAAGAAGACCCAGAAAAGCTGAATCAGCAGTGGCGTGCCGCGGAAGAACTGGACATAAAAAGTGGTTAGCCCTTTAACCCATGGTGTCGGCGACATCCGCAGCAGGCTCAACATGAATCCTGCGAGGCTCCCTATCACTGCACAGCTGCTTGTAAAAGCCAGCGTAACGCCCAGCCCCTTAAGCAGGACGTGCCAATAGGGAAAGACGGCAAAAAAGTTGAGGCTCATGTTCAGTTCCTTATCGCTGCATAGCCGCGTCCTGCCGGCGCTCGACAAGATGCACTAGCTTCGAGATGGGCAAGGTTAGTGCAAAGTAAATCAGCGCCACGACGGAGTAAGTCTCGAGAGGACGATAAGCTTCAGTCGCGAGACTCTTGGCGACGTACATCAGGTCAGCAACAGCAACGATGGCAACCAGAGCACTTTGCTGAAGACTGCCGATGCCGTTGGTCATCAGAACAGGCATCGCATTTCGCAGGGCTTGTGGCAGCACGACGTAGAACGTACGCTGCCAGGGACGCAGTCCCAACGCAACGCACGCGTCGAGATGCTCCTTGGGAACTGCCTGGACACCGGCTCGATACGCTTCCGCGTTGAAGGCAGTGAGATTCAGGCCGAGCGCAAGCACGCCCATAACGATGGGGTCGATGAACACATCTGCGAGCATCGGAATGCAGTAGAAGAACCACACAATCTGCAGCAGTGCGGGTGTGCAGCGGAAAAACTCGATGAAGAGCTGAGCCGGCCATCGAACGACTGCCCAGCGGCTCATCGCCAAGAGACAAAGAAGGAAGCCCAGAACAAGGCCCATGGCGTTGGAGGCAATAGCCAGCTCCAACGTCACCCTGAGGCCAGAAAGCAATGCCCCAACACTGCCTTCAAGAAAACTAAAGTCAAAGTGGTAGTTCATGGCTTTAACCTCAGTCGAGATGCAGAACTTTCTCGAGGAACTCGCGAGTGCGAGCCTCTTTCGGACACTTGAACATTTCGGCAGGTGCGCCCTGTTCCACGATTTTTCCGCTTGCGCAGAACACCACACGAGTGCCGATATCACGCGCAAAATGCATATCGTGCGTGACGATAATCATGGCCATCGTCTGTTCAGCCAACTGCAGCATTACGTTCTGCACTTCAACGACCATTTCCGGGTCGAGTGCCGACGTGACTTCGTCGAACAGCATCAGCTTTGGCTCGAGCATCAATGCGCGGGCGATTGCAACGCGCTGCTTCTGACCGCCGGAGAGCTGGCTCGGATATGCATGCAGCTTGCTTTCCAGCCCCAGCCGGGCGAGATATATCCGCGCACGCTCGGTGGCCTCTGCTTTCGACAGGCCGCCAGCCTTGACGGGGGCGAGAATGAGGTTGCCGAGCACCGACAGATGAGGAAAGAGCGTGTAGTGCTGAAACACCATGCCGATTTGCTTCTGGAGCTTGGCGTCAATGCGTTTTGCACGTCCTGCATCAGCGCCTCGAATGTAGGGCTGGCCCCGGAAGCCAATCTCGCCACTTTGAATTCCCTCGAGGCCCATCATGACGCGCAGCAGGGAGCTTTTTCCGCTTCCGCTAGGGCCGATGATGACAAGGCGGTCGTCAGCACGCATGTCGAGGTCCATCTTGTCCATGACGACAAGGTTCTCGCCGTAAGACTTGTACACCTGGCGAAACTGGACGAAGTCTCCGGTTGTGGAGACGGGAACGTCATGGACGGCGGATTGTCCGTTGGGTTGAATGGCCATGGTTTGGGGTGACAACATTGAAGTCTCTCCAGCGAAGCGCGTGCGATGCGCCTGAATAAGTAAGCGAGCCAAAACTGACGGTCTTCAAGCAACTCCGGCCGAGGCGCTCATGTCCGGCGGCTGGTACCCGGCAGGGAGGGTTTCGGGCGGACCGCCCTTCACCATACATCTCGCCGCGTGCTGCATTGCATTCTCTGATGTATGCAGCGTTGCACACAGTTTAGGCGGCTGAAATTTGCACTGTCAACCTCTATTCGAGGTTTTCAGGGAAACCGCTCAGGGGGTTAACCCGCAGCACAGAATTGCCAGTGATTTCTTGCTGCTGAGAGGCTTATATCGACAGCAATTCAGGCAAAAGTGAAAGGTTGAAAAACACGTCAGCTGCGGCCGCTCCATGCTCACTGCATCGCTGCGATGCCTGGGAGACGGTGCGTGCTAAGGTGCGCAAAGAGGCCTCCGCTGATGCGAAAGCCTTTAATTTGATTTAGAACTTGTGACGGATACCCAGCCGCACTACGGTCTGGCGGGCGCTTCCCGGTGCCTCCGTCGCGGTGGGCCCGATTGCGTAGATGCTCGCAAAGGTCGCATCCCCGGCTGCCTTCTGGTAAATGGCCATTGCGAATACGTCCGTGCGCTTTGAAAGGATGTAATCCAGCATCACGTTAAATTCGTGCCATTTCGGATGCAGGTCCCCGGTTGCGGAAGCTTGATTGCCGCTCGTGAAATAGTAGCCGCCGGACAAAAGGACGCTCGGTGTGAACGTGTAGGTCGCGTTTACTTCGTAATTGTCGAGTCGCAGGTAGCTGGAAACGATGGGGCCTGACTTGATGCCATCAAGCACCGTCCGGGCCCATGACGCTGCCAGCTTCACGGGGCCAATCGTGTACGTTCCACCCGCACCGTAGATGCGCTGACGGGCTGCGACGAACGGAGCGTCTGCATTGGATGAAACAGCGCCATCGGCGTTTGTGCCTGGATTATCCAGTTGCTCGAATGCCGCGCCGAGATAGATAGGCCCGTTCGCATAGGAACCCCCAACGCTATACGCACGGTTTTGCTTGAACCCTCCGGCCTGATTACTCATCCCGTACATCGTTCCGAACGTGAAACCACCCAGGTTCGGACTCGTGTACTTGACGGAATTGTTGACGCGGAAGTCGTTGCCGATGTTGTCACTGTCGAACGGATGGCACATGTATCCGCCGCCGTAGGTGCCGCACGAAGTCAGCGGATAAAGGTAGTCAACAACCGGGTCGTACTGACGACCGAGGGTAACCTTACCCCAAGACTGCCCCGACATCCCCACCCAGGCGAGGCGCCCGAATATCCGGCCACCTTGGCCGAGATTGCCGTTCGCCACGCTAAAACCATTCTCGAGCTGAAAGATAACCTTGTTCCCAGCCCCGATATCCTCTGCCCCCTTCAGGCCGAATCGACTTGCCTGCGGAGGGCCATCGGACAACATAAACGCGTGCGCACCGTTGCCGGTTTTGAGATTGCTCACGTAGTTGAATCCCGCGTCGATAATTCCGTACAAGGTGGCGCCGCTCTGAGCGTTGGCGACATTTGCGAGCATCATTGCAATAGCAGCGCCAAACAGCCGTGAAGCTTTCATATCGGACTCCTCAATATATTGTTTAAATCAGCTTGCGTTACGAAGACCCAACCTGCAGGAGACCTGCCGCACCATGCACGGAGTCGACATCTGTTGCCGCCTCCGACAGCAGCACCACCCTGAGGAACCGCCGGCCTCGCTTCCACGAACCGCCCGGCTAACAGCGCTCTCAGATATTCAAACGCTGCAGTGTATACATCAAAGTGTGCAACTTGCGCCGATTATGTCGCCCAATTTTCGACAAGGTCAAGCGAACAAAAACCGGATAGGTACCGCTCGAACCGAAGTGTCGCGATATATCGGGTTAACGCGGAGGTGAAAAACCGGTGGCGACCCAAAAAAACAGTTTACTTGTCGAATTTTAGTCGACAAAATGATTGAAGGAAATCCGGAAGGCCCAAACGGGATGCAACGGATAGCACAGGGATGGCTCAACCCTCGAAAAACCGATGCTGGTTGTGCCGTGAGACGAGGTGACAAGGAACGTTCGATGAAGAAGCCCAACATTGTGTTCATCATGGCCGACCAGTTGACGGCTTACGCGCTCCCTGCGTATGGCAACAAAGTCTGCAAAACGCCGCATCTGGACAAGCTAGCGTCTGAGGGCACCGTCTTCGAGCACGCATACTGTCCGTACCCGCTCTGCGCGCCATCGCGCTTTGCTTTAATGAGTGGGCGCCTGCCTTCCCGGATTGGCGCTTACGACAACGCGGCCGAGTTTCCCGCGTCCGTTCCCACATTCGCTCACTACCTTAGGGACGCCGGCTATTACACGTGTCTGTCCGGCAAGATGCATTTCGTCGGCCCCGACCAGCACCATGGGTTCGAGGACCGTCTGACCACCGAAATTTACCCCGCGGATTTCAGCTGGACGCCGCTGACTTATGACGAGGTCGGCGACCCGGAGCACCCGGAAACGCATGTCAAGACCCAGGGCGTGTCAAGCGTTGAAACGGTCGCCGACGCGAATGCCGTCGCGCGGTCACTCCAAATCGACTACGACGATGAAGTCGCCAGGCGTGCGGTTCAGCAAATCTACGACTGGCGTCGATATGGTGACGGTCGCCCTCTATTCATGACAGTTTCGTTCACGCAGCCTCACGACCCGTACGTCTCGACTCCCGAGTTCTGGAATCTCTACAAGGACGAGGAAATCGACGAGCCTCGCGTCGCCGAAATTGAACTCGACAAGATGGACCCCCATAGCTGCGGCCTGTACTTTCACTACGGTCTCGACAAGTACAACGTGACTGACGAAGTCTATCGGCGCGCGCGGCATGGCTACTACGCTATGATTTCCTATATCGACCAGCGCGTGGGAGAACTACGGGCGGCCCTCGAAGCCACCGGGATGGCAAAAGACACGATTCTGATGTTCACGTCGGACCACGGCGACATGGTTGGCGAGCGCGGTCTATGGTTCAAGAAAAACCTGTTCGAACCCGCGCTATCCATACCGCTCTTCTTCTACGACCCGCGCGCAAAGGGTCCCGGACGCGTAAAGGCCCCCGTATCACTCGTCGATGTGCTCCCCACTCTGGTTGACATTGCTAATGGAGACGAGAAAGCCATCGTGACGGCCTACGAAGGCAGCAGCCTTCTGTCTTTGATGAAGAAAGATGAGCCTGACCGGGTGGTTCTTGCTGAGCACCTTGACGGCGGGACGAAAGCTCCACGCGTCATGGTGCGAAAGGGAAAGTACAAGCTGGTCTATTCCAGGGCGTATCCTTCCCAGCTTTATAATCTTGATGCAGACCCGGGTGAGGTCAATAACCTCGCCGACGACCCGGAGGCTCGCCCCATCCTCGAAGAACTCAAGACGATTCTGGCGGAAACGTGGAACCTTGAAGACCTTCGGGAAGAAGTCGCGGCCAATCAGCGAACTAGGCAGTTCCTGATGCGCTCGCTGCAGACTGGTCGGGTTATCGACTGGGAAACTTATCCGAATGCGGTTCGCGACCACACGAAGTTTGTTCGTCGCGGAGAGTATTTCCCCGAGGTAGAACAGCGGTCGTACCTGAGATTGCCCGACAGCGATTGAACACGGCCCGGCGACCCAGATAGTCGGGAAGTCCTGGAAGGCTCTCCGCAATCTTCCCGAACAAACCAGATTGACTGCGGTATCCAATCAAAACGAAGCATGCTATGAACACTCTCCTAACTGACGACGAGCGCCGAGGAAAGGTAACCAGCACCAAAACGGTGTATCAGACGCTTCGCACCGAGATTCTGAACCTTGCGCAACGACCAGGAAGGCTTCTTGACGAGGCAACGCTGGCCGACCGGTTTCAGATGTCCCGTTCCCCGATACGCGAAGCGTTGATTCGGCTGGTCGGCGACGGTCTCGCAGTCGTGCTTCCCAACCGAAGCACGATTGTGTCGCCAATCGAACTGGAGGCGTTCCCGAAGTACGTCGAGGCGCTCGGTATCGCTCATCGCCTGAACTGCAGACTCGCCGCGACAAATCGTACGGACGAGGATCTGGTCATGATTGCGGCTGCTAACAAGGAATTGCTCGAGACAATCGCAACAGGTGACTATCTCAGCGTTTCTGCGGCCCACAAGAACTGCAATATGGCGACAGCGCGTGCAGGCCGGAATCCCTACCTGGCTGCGTTCTATGAGCGCCTGCTCGACGAACGCCGTCGGATGTTCAATCTGCACATCGAGCACCTGGGACAGACACACGATGCGAATCAGTTGTATCAACAGCACGAGATGATGTTGAAAGCCATCCGCGCCTGCGAACCCGACCTGGCAGACAACCTGGCGCTGGAACAGACAAGGCACTTTCGGGAGAGCTTTTTCGAATTCATGCGAAGCGACCAGGTCTCTGAGGTTGACCTGAGCAAAACCGTCGAGGGGTCATGAGGTGCCTGTTCTGGGTCGGCTGGTTGACGTATTGAACGCGACATCCGGCGGTTGTCGCCTTTAACAAGCGGGTTACGTCAACTGGAGGTACGGGCTTCAGACAGTTTTGTTAGGACGACATTTTAATTTGTCGGATTTCCAGTCAAATATTGCCAGGTGAAGAAGCTCAATGCACTGATGTGCACCATTCGAACGGATTGATTGACCACACCATCACTTTCTTTTTTGGGGTCGACATGTTAGGTAACTCTCGCTTGACTCTTGGTGCCGCAGCATGTGCGGCATTTCTCTCCGCTGCCCTCGCAAGCATGCCGGCCAAGGCCGATGATGCAAACACGTGGCAAGCCGTCAAAAAGGCGGGCGTACTTCGCTGTGGCGCCGCTGTCGCACCTCCCTATGTTATGCGCGACCCCAGTACCGGGACGCACAGCGGATTCTTCAGCAGCCTGTGCCGTGACTTCGGTGAGAAGATTCTGAAGGTCAAAGTGGAGTTCGTTGACACTACGTGGGACAACATCGTCGCCGGCTTGCAGTCGGAAAAGTGGGACCTCTCCATGGCGCTCAACGACACGCCTGCCCGACGGGAAGCCATCGATTTTTCCGCTCCGGCCATCGACTACAGCCTGTCGTTCGCGTACAACAAGAAGAATCCCAAGTTCGCGGGAGGTATCCACTCCCTTGCCGACATCGACAAGAAGGACATCAGAATTGCCGTCATGTCTGGCACCGCCGCGGACAAAGCCATTACTGCTGCCCTGAAGCAGGCAGAGATTGTTCGCTTGCCGGGGGACGATGAGGTACGGCTTTCCCTTCTTTCCCGCCGAGCAGATTTGGTTGCAGACCCGAGCATCACGAACATGCTTCTTACGCAGGCGCACCCGGACTGGGCAGCAGCGTTCAGCCCAACGCCCCCACTCGCGCACCAGAACGTTGCGTTTGGTCTTCGCAAGGGTACTCCGCCTGCGGACGTTGCAGTTCTCAACGACTTCATTGCGTCTCAGGTGAAGTCTGGGTCGGTCGACAAGCTTGTGAAGGCTTCGGTTCAACAAATGCTCGACGCCGCAAAGTAACAACTTCCGTATTCAAGCCGCCAACGACCTCTAAAAAACCCCGTTGGCGGTCTGATTGGAGACTGATTGAACAGCGCCCCGACGAGAGCGCATAACTCGAGGCCACTCTGAAGCCGCAGGTAGCCGAACAGTCATTGAAATGGGCTGGGCTGCAGCGCCATGCAAATGGAACAGGGAGAGAGGACTTGCGCAACTTGTACGCATCGCAAATGGAACGGCGCCGCGATGCCGGCAGGGCCATCGCAGCGCTCGGTGTATTACTTCTCTATGTGTTACTTGTTCGAGGTGAGCATGGCCTGGACCGATGTCTTGATGAGGCGATTGACGGCGCCCGATTTGACCTGCTCATTGACGTACTTGTTCAGGACGGCGATGTCAGCCGCAGGCGTCTCTTTCCGAACGCCGAATGCGACTTCCTGCTGAGCAAGAGGCGGGGTCGGCTGGACGGTGGCCGCCCATTCGGGATGCGCCTCGGTCAACAGCATGTTAGTGATGTTGGCGTCAGCAAGAAGGTCAGCGCGTTTCGACATGAGAGCAAGACGCGTCTCATCGTTGCCTGGCAAGCGCATGATTTGAGCCTGTTTGATAACTGCCGAAATAGCCTTGTCTTGCGCAGTTCCTGACATGACCGCGATAGTCACGCCCTGCTTGTCAATTTCCGCAACAGTGTGAGCACCCTTCGGAATTTTCGGGTTGTTCTTGTTATAGACGAACGAAACGTTGTAATCCGTTGCAGGCACCGAGAAGGAAATCGCCTTTTCGCGGTCCGGTGTGTCGTTCAGCGCCATCGAAAGGTCCCACTTTTCCGACTGCAGACCTGCAACGATGTTGTCCCACGTGGTGTCGACGAACTCGACCTTCACCTTCAGGACGTTCTGTCCGAAGTTTCGGCAAAGCTCGGAGAAGAAGCCGCTGTATTCCCCGGTCTTCGGGTCGCGCATCACATACGGAGGCGCGACCGCCGCGCCGCATCGCAGGACACCTGCCTTTTTCACGCTCTGCCATGCGGAGGAGTCGTCAGCGCGAGCCGGCACACTGGCAATGACGCAACCAGCGGCAACCAGACACAACAAAGCTTGACGGGTAAAACGAGACAGCCGAACCATGATGACCTCTCAAACAAGGGGAATCCCGGCGACGAACATGCGTACGTCACACAATTATGTGTGCTTAGATGTGTGCACCTGTGTATGCATAATAGGAAGTCAAAATTCGACTTGTCAACTAGGCGATTGCCCTGGCCTTCCGGGCGAAGGCCGACGCAAAAGCCGGGCGGTAGAAGCGGAGGCGGCAAAGCAGCGCGATGCACCGTCTGGCACAGGCACTGACGTTGTGGGACGGCACCATGCTGCAGACGCTCTCGGATATGGCACTGAGGGTGTGTGATGCGGGCAGCGCGGGCATCGGCCTAGTGGAAACGGACACCGACGGCACGCCCATCTTCCGCTGGGTCGCGGTTTCGGGTGCATGCCTTGCCGCCGTGGGCAGCACCATCCCGATAGCGGAGAGTCCAGGCGGCGTGACGCTTGAACTGGCAACGGGGCAACTCTTTTCCTTTCCCTAGCGCCACTTCGCCTTTCTGAAACACATTGCCCCCGAGATTATCGAAGAACTGGTCGTACCGATTCCGGGCGAACCTGACCCGTGGGGCACCCTGTGGGTGATGTCTCACGACAGGGAACGCGTTTTCGATACCGAGGACCGTAGAATCCTCACCAGTCTCGCGAACTTCACCTGTGCAGCGCTCACGATGACCCGGGCAAAGGCCGACGCCGAAGCGCGCGCGTCAGAGGCGGAGGCATCAAGGAATGCTCTGACTCTCGCCGAAGCACGCAAGGACGACTTCATTGCGTTGCTGAGCCATGAACTACGCAATCCTCTCGCACCCATTGACAGTGCCCTGACGGCCGCACGAAAGCTCGCTACAGATAATCCCGCCGTGTTGTCTGCGCTCGGCATCGCCGACAGGCAGATGCGGATACTCAAACGACTCGTCGGCGACCTGCTCGACGCGTCCCGGATAAGGCATGGAAAGCTCTCCACTCGCCCTTCATACGGGCTGCTCCAGGATATCGTGGCCGATGCAGTGACGGCGATGAAAGCCGACGTCAAAAACGGTGAGCACCGCATCCATGTGACCATTCCGCCGTTTCCGGTGACCGTTCACGCCGACGCTGCCCGACTCACCCAGGTCATATCGAATCTGCTGACGAATGCAGTGAAATACACCCCTCCCGGCGGCGACATCACTTTGTCAGTCGAGGCACCGGACCTGAGCATCGAGCCGATACACGATTCATCGCCCCGCACTGCGGTCATCACGGTGAGGGACAACGGCGCGGGCATTTCGCCGTCACTGCTGCCACACGTCTTCGAGATGTTTGCCCAGTCGGCGTCAGCACGCGGAAAGGCAGAAGGCGGACTCGGAATCGGACTGGCGGTCGTGAAGCATCTGGTTGCCGCACACAACGGCACGGTTATCGTTGCGAGCGACGGTGAAGGCCAAGGGACGGAAGTCACCGTGCAGCTCCCCATTGTCTGCAAAAGCACGAGTGCCCCCGTCGCGTCCGCGACACGCACCATGGCACCGGCTCGCATCCTTCTCGTGGACGACAACGCAGACGCCACGGCGGCGCTCGGCACATTGCTGGAGCTGGAGGGGCACGAGGTGAAGCGGGCACAGAGCGGACCCGACGCGCTCTCGATAGTGGAATCATTCACGCCGGACGTTGCGCTGATTGATATCACGATGCCAGGGATGGATGGCATCGAGCTCGCACAACTACTTCGCCTTCGCGCCCAATGCTCCCTGACGAAACTGGTCGCATTGAGCGGCAGTACCGATGCCCCAGGCAGACCTCAGATTGATGAGCGGATATTTGACTGCCATCTCATCAAACCGCTGTCGCTCGATGACCTCGCGGATGTCATGCGCTCATGGCGTCGCGGTCGGCGGAAAGTGTCGATGGGGACGGCATCATTCCCGGGCAGCGCTAATTCCGCCGACTCACTGGTTACGAAAATCTGGCACAGACGTTGGGACGCGACCCGACATCGTAAAGACTGGCACCGCTCGTGACACATCGAGGACGGCATCCGGAACATATAAAGGAGGCTACCCCTCACGGGACATGCCATCGCCCCGAACGGCCAATATGCCGTCGGCGGGAGTTGTGCAGGGAACAAAACTCATCAAGGATTCCCGCATCGTCGCCAGCTTCGAAACCGGGGGCGAAGCGCATGCCCCAGGAACTGATTGGGCGCGCGCTTGAGTAGACAGCCACGACTAACCCAGTGTCGCCAGCAGCTTCATGAAGTTGCGCTTGGCACGATAGGTCTCGCGGATGGTCTGCAGTTCATCGGCGAACTGCGCATGCTCCTTCAGTTCTGCTCGCAATTTCCCGATAGTCCGCACGATGCCGAACGCCTCCTCATAACGGGCGTTACGCGTTCCACTCTCGGCGGCGATGGGTAGCAGGCGGTGATACAGGACAATGGCGTCGTGCGGATGGGTCTTTGAGCGAATGGATGCCATCGTTGCCCACATAGTTGTCGCCACGGGACCGCCGCAGAACGTCTTCCACCCCGTGTCGTACTCGCGCCCGGTGAGAAAGATTTTGACCAGTTCGGTTCGCGTCGGCATCTGCCAGGAATTGCGCTTCGCTTTGGTCGGCGCCTCTTCAGCACGAACAAGACTCCACAGATGATTGAGCGCGCGCTCGCGTGTCATATCATGCTGGCCAGTCGCGCTGGCGACATCCATCAGGGCGGCGAATGCTTCTGCACCCGGGTGCATCCCGAAACGCTGCCACGCGAGCACATCAGCCTTCTCGAATTCGCCGCGCCGCAGGTGCTCCTGGATGCAGAAGTCGAGCAGACGCTGGTCCACGTTCTTGCCTGACTCCATGAGGCCGCGTTCGGCCCACGCGAGTCCTTCGTCGTAGCGCCCGTGCTTCGCGCAAAGCTCTGCGACCAGCAAAAAACGGTAGGGACTCGACAGGTCCTTTGACCGGATGCGAACCAGTGCGTCCACATCGCCGTCGAGGTCGGCCAGCGCCTCCATCGCGCGTTCCAGTCGCATGCGTAGCGGGTCGAACGACCGGCGAAACTCATTGCTCGGCGTCAGTGCCGGCAGGCCGTCCCATCCGTTTTCTACAAGCATGCGGTACCGACGAATCCCAAGGTCGCCGAGCGGTTCGGCGTAAGCCGGCAACACATCGTAGAAGGTATCCCACACGCCGTCGGTCTGAAACCGGAACAGTCGCTCCGCGAGCTTCGTTGGGTCCGGTCGCGTCTGACGACATGCTTCGAGATGTGCGGCAGCAAGCTCCATGATGGCCGGCATCACATCACCCCCGGAGTCATCAATCTGCTCGAGACTTGCTTCGGCGCCGGCAATCGCAAGCTCCGCAAGCTCGACCACCTGGGCGGCCTGAGGACTGGCAAGCCGCTGCCGCAGCATGTCCGCGAGCGACATCAGGCCGTCGCCGTACGCGCCGGCTTCGCGCCAGTCGAGCGGCCGCGAAATGCGCGTCGCCTGTCGTACCGCGGTCTTCATGCTCGGAAGGTCACTGGCGTTCGCCGCACGCGCCGCGAGCAACAGCCTGTCGCGCAGCGCCATGTCGCGCTCGACCGCTTCCAGCAACAGTTCGCGCACGGCTTCCGCATTCAGCGTCGCAACATATTCACGAATCTGCTCCTCGTATGTCTTGCGCTTTTTACGAGGCTTTGCCGGCTCTGACTCATCGGCATGAAACACTTCCGCGCCGGTATTCTCGAGCCACGACAGGGCGACCGCGACCGCGTGCTTGCAGAAGATACCGTCCTCGCCGACCGGACAGTCGCATTCGTAGGTCAGCTCGCCGTCGTCGCCCGCGCCAAGTTCGACGCGGTACCTGTGCGTGCCACGTACGTTCGCGCGAAGGACACCATCGCGCTCTTCGAGGCGTGATACGGCGCCTTCATGAAAATACGCCTTGCCGCGCCCGAACGTTTTCGTGTCCGCGAGCGACTGGATTTCGGCGAGGGTAATGATGTCGTGAAGTGGTGACTGGCTGGACATGGCGTACGTTGGAGATATGCGAGAAAGAAGGATGCACGAGCCAATCGGCTGTGGCACGAATCCGCAAAATCAACGGCCACCCAAAGGCGCCCGTCGCATGCGAAATTCCCTGACTCTGCAGGAGGAATTCCAATTTCGGGAGGGACCAGGCGCGTCCGTCGGTACGACGTCTTTCCTTGAGCGATACGACAGATATAGGCAGTCGAGGAGTACTACCAGCACGGTTTGTCAGCGCCCCAAGCGTAGCGCTCCGTAGCGCAGCGGCGCGCACAATTCGGACCCTGTCGGCGTCGACGAACGCAGCGGAATCACCGGCGACGTGGAGTCAGGTCAAGCGAACCGTTCACCCATCCTCACGTCGTCTCCACAACTTACGCGTCGGACTTCCACGGCCATGAGGGGTAGACTCGCCCACTGCTTTCAACGCTCTCCCGTTGGTCCTCGGCTTGTCCGCCATTACGCTCGACATCGCCAGCCCTCGGAGCCTCGTCCGCCTGCAAGCTTTCGGAACTGCCATCGGTCGAATCAGCGCACACGTCCTCGCCAGCTTTCACCGACGGCAGGCCCACACCGAACCACCGAACGTCGCTACGCAACGCTGCGACGTACGCACGCCATCCGTTTGCGTTGTCGGCAAACAGGCTCCGTCGAACAGTGGAAGCAAGACGCTTGCGATTCAGCTCAGGCTCAAGCAGTTCCCGTGGCCATGCGAAGAAGGCGTCTGACACTCGCTGAACAAACTGCTCTGCTGTCATCCCCGGCGATACCTGTTCGAGGAGCGGGAAGCCTCCAAGCGGGTCGTGCGCTGCGGCCAGTTCGCGTACGGTCTTGTGGCCGTCACCACATTTCAGGAGACGGTTCACGACCTCCAGTACGTCTCCAAGGTGAAGCAACAAGGCACGGCGCTCGAATGCATCATTCATCTGCTCATTTCTCTCTACGTGAGTCGAAGCACAATTCTAGCTTGCCCGTCGCGCAGCGCTGTGAGAGGCACGGTGTTCGCGTTTTCCTTGAGCGGCAAAAACTCGGACTTCTTCGCGGACCTGTCTGACAAGGCGTCCATCCTGTCGATTTATCAGCAACCCGGAACTGCCGATGCATGGCGAGGCGACAGGAGTCGCCCTCAGGCAACGCGGGCGCCGCGGATGTCGATGGTCAGGGTTCGGGCCGGCCTGTGCCGTCGGCCGTCCAGCTCCTGGCAATTCTCTGAGGCCCACTCACCTCGAAATATCCGGTTTCAGAAATCACAAATCCCTGGTCAACATTGCGGGCGTCTGCGGCGTTAAGGAGATGAACGGTGAAAACCGTCCCGTTACCTGAACGGAAAACCTGCTGGAGCGGAACATGAAAAACACGAACGGGCAGTCCCTGCGTTGTCAGGTCGAAAAGTGGCTCGCACCGGCTCCCACGATGCACGTTCATGTAACCAGATTCAGTCGCACCGCAGGGAATGGGAGACGCTACGTGTGCGTCGAAACGTCGTCACCAGCCGGAGCGCGCGCGTTGTTTTTCTTCAGGCACGATGACGGCAGGTGGAGCGTGTTCCCGCCCACTGCCAACAGGCGGAAGTCAACTGCAGAGCACCCTCTCGTGCAGGGGGCCGCCGCCACCTTTTGATGACGGTCACGAGTTCGCCGCGCTCAATCGCGGCGCTCGGGATTCAATCTGGTTTCGGGCCGGTGCACGGCTATCGAGCCGCATTTTCGTAAGATGAGCGAAGTCCACGGACACGTGGGGCGCCACTGCACGGCGCCTCGGCCGTCCCGGCACAAATCGAGCAAGCGTGAGCTATGCAGGTGCAGACCGCCCGAGCGACGGGAACTGAACGAGTTCTGAGTTTTGCTGCTAAGCATCTCGACGCGGCCGCGCCGGGAACGAGCGAAATGTCGAGCGCTCAGAATCGGCGTTTTACCCGGATTGACCCATGTACCACAGCAGACTACAACTTCACTGTCGGAGTCTCGGATAACGTAACTGCGATTGAGCTAAGGCCATTCTTTTGCGTGTCAGCGAGTTGCGCTGAGGTGTTAGCTTGGATAGATTTTCGCTGCCTGCTTACCCTTCGGGCCTTGCTTCCGGCCAAAGCTTACCTTCTGGTTTTCCTGCAGCGATTTGAAGCCTTTTGCCTGAACCTCGGGAAGTGCGCAACAGATCCTCCCACGGTTTTGGATTGGATGGCTTTGACGAAACAATACCCGTTGCGCAATGTTCTCTGAGTGGAAGTCCAATAGGCGCACAGCTCACTCGAACGTCTGAGGCCCCTTTAGCGTTAAGGGGAGATTTCATCGCCCAGTATTCCCAAGTAGTGACTTGCCGCCTCTGTACGAGGCTGTTTTTTTACGTGGGACGTCCGTTCCCGACAAAATTTGAAGAGCACCCGTCTCGGCGCGAGCCTGGTAACAGACGTGGGCGGACATGACGTGCGCCCGAACGGCCGACCAGCGCCCACGAGAGCTGGGCTTGTCCGATAGCGGCCAGGTCGCAGTGTGCGGCCAGGCGCGTTAGGTCGCCGCGCCGTGCGACCACGGGTTCAACGTTCCTTCAAATTATTGCTTCGCCGCTTTTGCTGCTTTCTCGACTGCCTGGTCAGCCGCTTCGGTCACCTCCGATGCGGCTTTTGTTGCGGCGTCCAGGTTACTTTGCGCGACTTCGACTGCCTGCTTCGTGGCCTTTTGCACGCTTTCCTGAGTGGTGTTGGCCAGCGTGATAGCTTGTTTCAGAAATGCGATTGCGGCTTCGGAGCCGACCGGGGCGTTTTGCGCGAGATTCTCGACGAACGATTGAACCTGGCGGCTGACCTCCTGGTACCGCGCATTGACGACCTCTGCCAGTTGCGTTTGCGTGGTCGACGCAATTTCCGCAACCTGACGTTCGTACGTCAGGACCTTCTCCGCCGAGTGCAGCGCCAGCGCATCTTGCAGACCGGTAACTTCCTGTCGGTCCTTCTTCGCCAGCCCGTCTTGCTCGCGTTGGTGCCAATCGGCAAGCGTCGTTTTCGCCGTATCCAGATTCAGTCTGACGAGCTTTTCCTCGCCCTCCAGCATTCTGCTGGCCAGGCCGAAAAAGAAGTCAAGATTAGCTTGCTGCGCTGTAGCAGCCTGTCCCTGAAAATCAGCCATGTTCGCCTCCGGAAGATGTATGCCCAACGCCCAGCATGTTCGGCAACGGTGACCAACTGATGAAGCGCGTCGTATGGAAGCTCCCGAGCAGCTGTATTTTCGACACCGGCTCCGCAGGCGTATTGGTCTTGGCCACGAACCCGTACAACGTCCTCAGCACTGGGCTGCGTAAGGGTGCTCTGCGGACGTCGACAGATGCAGGAACTGCAGACGACGAAAATACAATTACAGGACGGCAGCGGTCGGGGCGCCAATTGAATCTGCCTATCTGGGGCACACTTGAAAAAGGGTGTTTTTTCTCTCGCCGCCACCTGCTGGATGCGTCTGCGTCCTTATTGCGATGGCGCTTTCGCCGGAGACCATCATCGCGATGTGTGACGAGGTCGTGGAACAACGCCGCTCTTTTCCACGCAAGCAGATATTCGCCACTGGAACTTCCCGGACCCGCTGGTGACCAAAGCCGGTGACGCACGAACAGGTGCCGACCTCCGGGTAGGTTTTCCGACAGACCTACGTCTGCGAGCGTTGTCATTGCGCTGCTACTTCACTCGAAGAAAGCGGCGGAGTGACTTCTGGCCACGTACGGGATAGGGAAAACGGTATCCGTGTCGATTACACCGGGCATTTAAAGCGTTAACTCAGAGCGGGGAAGGCGCGCCGCAACGGGCGTTCAGGTGCAGTGAAGTTCACGCGAACGACATGCCAGCCCGAGTGATGGCGTTCGACCGCAAGCATCAACATCGAAGTCGTGTCACACCTTCGTAGCCTGAAGCACGTAGGTTTGGTCACGATGAGTTACAGGAGCATTGCACGTCATGAATCGTCGTCCGAATCTTGATGTACATCTGCAAGGCACTCTCAAACACAACGGCTCCAGGCGGGCCTTCGCTGCACGACTGGACATGACCATCAAGCGCGCCAAGGTGACCTCCGGTCGGGTGGCCAGGTCACTCGGCGTACCGGAACACGAGGTGACCCTTTGGCGCGCCGGAGTTACCGTTCCGAAGAGCACGGATTGTGCGCGCCTTTCTGAACTTCTCGACGTGGACGTCGTCTGGCTATGCGCAGGTCAAGCGTAAGCGACAGCATGTCATGGCAGTTCTCATCGGACACGGCCTCGCACGCGGTTCGGCTTGTCGCCACTCACCGGCACCTCGGTCGGGTCACGTGCCTGGCTCCTGCCATTGACCGGCAACACGGTCGAAGTGGCATGTTTGAAGACAAGTTGCGCACCCGGGCCAGACTCCAGCAGAACTGCAAACTGGTCAAAGGCGGCCAGTTGACCGCTCAGTCTGATGCCGTTCACGAGGAACACGTTTACGGTGGTCTTGTCGTTCACGGGCATCTGCAAAAAATCGTCTTGTACGCCTGGGCGTCCGGTCATGTTCAAGGTCAAGGCGATAGGTCCTTGGATTGTACCGGCGATACCTGAAGCGGCCAGCCTTTTCGATTCTGGACACAATGATGGCAAGCGGTACCGTAAAGTGGTTCAATGATGCGATGGGTTTTGGTTTCATCACGTCGGATGGCAGCGGTGAAGACCTGTTTGCCCTCTTCTCGGGAATCAGCGCAGACGGGTTCAAGTCGCCGCAAGAGAATCAGGAGGTCAGCTTCGACGTGAAGATAGGGCCGAAGGGCAAGCAAGCCGCGGATATCAAGCCAGTCCAGGAGATAGTCTGTCTCTTTGCCGCTTACGGCGCCGGTTCGTCAGGCGTCGTACTTTCAAGGCGGAGTCGGCCAGGAGCGCCTGTCGAAAAAGCAGAATCCGCCACCAAGCGCCGAGATTGGAAGTCAACGCGAAGCGCGGCGCGGCGGCGTCATCACGCATGACTCGGACGCCAATTGCTTCGACACGTTCGTCGGCGTGGGCCTTTCTGCTCCCGCATCGACGCTTTCGCCTTCCGCTGTGAAACTGGCACGCGGAGCAACTTCACGAGTAGCTGCTCGCGAAAAATCTCTGGAGGATTGAGCAATGGACAACGTTTCGCGGGAAGAGAAGATTCGTGTACGGGCCTACGAGCTCCGGGAAAAAGACGGCAGCCCCGACGGTCGCGCCGACGAGTATTGGGAGCAACCCCGCGCACAGATAGAAGAGGAAGAATCCGATGCCGACGGGAGCGGAGCCGACCTAAAGGGGCGGCTGCCGCTGTGACGAAAACTGGAATGGCGCTGACGAAGAGCCGCCATTGACCGCTTGGTCGAGTTGCAATTATTGAAGGCGGAGCGACAGCGGCGCAATGCTCGCAACGAGCCTCTTCGTTGTCGCTTTGCGCCGACCACTCGACGTTCCGGACGCTATCCAGCGTCGCTGGTGTCCTGCCGCACCGCGCTCCTGACCGCGAGGCTGACCTGGCAGGTTAAATGGCGTGCCTCCGCAGCGACACCCTTGTAAGTCTTCTTCATTCCACTGCTGTCAGAGGCGGGCGCATTCATTCCCTCTTCTTCTGCATTTTCGGCTTCGTCTGTTTCTGCGACATATCGCCCGACTTACCCATGGTGTTTGCGCCGGACGCGCCAGATGGTGACTTTGTAGCGCCGCTTGCTTTCGGCGTTCCCATTCCGGTGCCACCCTGGCCTGCACCGGCGCCCCCTCCACCACCTGTTCCCGCACCCTGCGGGTATGCGGCGTCGATGCATGGCCCGTGAACTTTGACCTGCATCAAGCTGCCAAACGACATGTGGCGACTCTTGCAATTGGTCATGACAAGCGTACTGCTGGTAGACGATGATGCGGAGGCTTTGGCCGCGTGGGGCGCGATCTGTGCCACTGACGGATTTGATGTAAGAAGCGCGAGCGACGGCCAGTCAGCATTGGCAATGTTCATCGAATCCCCAGTCGACATAGTGGTCGCCGACTGGCGCATGCCGGTGATGTCGGGCAGCGAACTCTGTCATCGTTTGCGCACGCTGCCTGGACTAGCTGACGTTGCTTTCATACTGGTTTCCGGCGAACCCAGTCCACCGGCCTTCATCAATTACGACGGCTTCCTTCCCAAACCCGTGGACGGACCGGTGTTGCTGGCCACAATGCGACGGCTGCTGGCGGACCACATAACCCATCGCGAGCAACAGCGCCGCAAGACAACGTAGTCGAAAAGCCGCCTCTTGTGCTGACGAGGGAAATCGAAAGATGGCTGTTGAAAGGAAATGCCGATTCCAAAGGCACGTTGGTAAGTCAGCAAAAATTTCTGCTCGCAGTAATCAGGCCGCCAAGCAGGTGAGACATATCGACAAGGCGCTGCGCGACCAGATGTCGAACCTCACCTTCGCATTGCCATGTTCCGTACACGGCAAGTAGCGATGCGCCGAGCGCTTCCTTTCTCTGCTTCTCGAGCAGGCTCGGCTACACGATTACATTCACGTCGCCGGTCTCGTCTTCAAGCGTCACAAACATGACCCCCTTCGCAGTGCCCGGCCGTTGCCGTGCGGTAAAAAGACCGCAGCCTCGTGCGAGCCGCTCGTCGCGATAGGTGCGCAGAGTCGACGCTGGCATCAGCCGGTTTGCGAGCAACTCCGGCCGCAGCAGTTCGAGCGGATGTCGACCAAGCGTAAGACCGACAGACCGAGATAGTCAGCGACGATGCCAGCACTGTGCTCAAGCGACGAGTCCCAAACGCTGATGGCCACATCGACTGGCAGCACCTTGACGCCATGGCGTTGTGCATCCCGTACTAACTGCGAAGGCGAGGAGAAGCGCATCGCTGTCAGTCCGTCTTCGCGACCGATGCGCTCCCTGCTTCGTCCTGCTTTCACGCTCTATCATTGACCGAATGCTTCGCGTTCGAGTTGTTCACGGGAAACGTGGCGCACGTCCTTGCCTTTGACTACGTAGATAATGAATTCCGCTATGTTCGTCGCATGGTCGCCAATGCGTTCGATGGCCTTTGCGATGAAGAGGTAGTCCAGCGCGATGGGGATGATTCGGGGAGCCTCCATCATGTACTTCACCAGCTCATGGACGAACAAACGAAACTGGTCATCGATAGCGTCGTCGTCGCGGACGATTTGTGCTGCGGCAACTGTGTCGAGGCGCGCGAATGCATCAAGCGCACCGCGGAGGATAGTCATGGCCATCTCACCGGATAACGCGATTTCCGCGACATTGATGGTCGGTGCATTGTGGTCTTCTGCAATTCGTCGAGTCCGCTTAGCGACCTTCCGCGCTTCATCCCCAGCACGCTCGAGGTTCGTGACGATCTTCGAAATGGCCATCAGCAGACGCAGGTCGCGTGCAGCCGGCTGGTACCGCGCGATGATGTTGATGCACTCTTCATCGGCCTCCGCTTCGATGGCATTGACTCGACGCTCGTCGGCGATGATTCTGTCGACCAGGTCCAAATCGAGGTGGTTAAGCGCCTGCATCGCATTCATGACTTGCGATTCAACGAAACCGCCCATCTCGAAAACCTTGGACAATACGTGGTTGATGTCAGCGTCGAATCGACTGGAAAGGTGGTTATCGGGCATAGGAATCCGTGCCAGCCAACCCAGCTGTTTTTGTAATCGCCGCGCGGTTTCGTGACCGCTCCATCACGTCATGGCGCGCGTCGTATGGAACAGTGGCCGATGTTCCAGGAACCGTGCAGGAGCATTCAGCGAAGCACAGCGGCGAACCCCGGCCCGCACGGGCAATCCGCTCGGACCGCGGTACAGCTACGATTTTGCTGGTCGACCAGTCTTGACGGTTTCGACCGCAGAAACAGCTGCCAGCAGACCCTCGGCGGTGGGGGCCGAGTCCAGCAAGAGCAGACCAGCGCGAAGAAGCTCGCTTTTTTTTACCGAGACGCCTGCGTCGAGACACTTCTGTTTCAGCGCCGCGATTTTCTCGTAGTCGGACCTCGGCATCGTGAAGCTGTCGCGAACCACCTTCTCTTTCTTCGCGCGTTTCGCTTTCACCTCGGCTGCCGGACTGACTTGCGCTGCCTCAACGGGTTTCGCGCGCTTCTGTTTGCCGGCCTTCGTCGGAGCCGGCTGGGCATCTGGCGCTGCGGCCACGCTCTTCTCATCCGCTGGCTTCTCATCGGCTTTCGCATGGCCGTTGACATTCTTCGGGAAGTGAAAGGCCTTCTTCGTCGGCTTCCTCACGCTGGGTTCACTCATGACCATCTCCAGACTGATTAACGGTATAAACAGTATATACCGTTAATTTGCGATTGCCAGACCGCATTGGAGATGCCGCCCTCATGCCAGGACCATCAAGTTGTCCATACAATCTGTTTGCAAGGCCGTGGACAATTCCCGGGCAAGCGGGACAAGTAGCTGAAAAGATTGATTTTGTGCAGTGCGCGCCGAACATGTGCCTTTCGCAGCTCATCTGTGTCGGGCACCAAGCAGTGGAGTAAGCGCACCAGTGGTCGACAGAACACAAAAGCGTCCCTAAAGACAAAACGAAGCGATAGGTCTATTCAATTTGCATGCGGTTGGGCAGCGTCGTCTAATCGACCTCCCGAAGTTGCCGTTCCTACTCAACGCTAGGAGAGCGCCATGGCCCAGCCCAACGCTGAGGATGTCATCAAGGCTATTGCCTCTGACACCAATACCCCCACCGAGACCGTGTCGAAGCTGTATGAGGACACGCGGGCCGAATACAGCGACGGCGCGCGGGTGATGGATTACATGACAGTTCTCGTGGCCAAGCGTGTTCGCGAGAATTTGCGACATCGGCACTAGGGCCGAATTGACATCAATAACCATCGCGACGCCGTGCAACGCCGCATTCTGCCGCATTGAAGAAGTGCACCGAAAGGCTCCTGCTCCTGTGTCGTTGACGTACCTCATGTGATTGGGTAAGTTCGACTGGTCATAGTTACTACAGGGCGGTGTTGATGGTCGAAGATTACGAAACAACCAGGGAAATCGAAGTCGAGTTGGATGGCACCCGCTATCGGGGCCGCTACCGCGTCATGAGCGGCACGGTTATCGTCTACTTCGAGGACGAAATCAAGTTCGCCAGCCATGACATGAACGGGCCTGACGTAGTTGCTAGATGGCTGCTGACCGACCTGTCGCGACGGGTCGAGTCGAGGAAGCGGAAAGCGTCTGGTAGCTAGAATGATTCAGGAATGGCTGTACTCACGGCCCCACCTGACAGCCTGTACGCAGCATTTCGAGCGCGACCCGTCCGTGGAGTTGCTGCTGCTCCCCCAGATATTTGACTGCCTTCTTCAACGCATGCGGTTCGCCGAGCTGAAAAGCATATTCGCGGAGTAAGGTTTCGCTGGTCACCAAGTCGTTCAAATGGCCAAGGTGCTCCTGGACCTGTGCGAGTTGTTCAATCGCCGCCAGGTAGTGGTCGTCAAGTACCGGCGCGAAGAATTCGAGTGAATATCGCAGCCTCTTCCCCGCGATACGTACATCGTGAAGCGCTGCGTAGTCAGCGTCCCGATTCGAGACCACGCGCCTAACGCGCTTCTTTCAACATCCTGCTGGCTTGCTCCGCGCGCCGCGCCGCAAATTCATCCAGTGGCGTCAGGACAGTTTGTGCACAAATCTGATTTTCGGCGGCGGCCATCGCGTGTTGAACTATCCGTTCAACACCAGCATTTGCGATTGTCCTGTTGCTGAACGATAGGGCATCACTTCGATACCGGTCGACCCGTTCAATAAGAGTTTTAAACTTTTTATTAATAGTCAGGCTGATGAACAATACGTCGACGTGCTGATACTGCTTGAGCTTTTCTTCCTGCTCGCGGAGTCGACATTCAGGCCAAACATCTCCCGCTCAGGAATCAACCTGGGGGCGGCGAAGTGAAATCGGCGCTACGCTCGCGCGCCGACCGCGCTCGGCGACTCCGGACGGCTAAAAGCGACTCGAATCCTCGACTTTCTGGACATGCGCGACCCGGCGAATCGATAAAGTGCCTGCCGTCTGCCGTCTGCCGTCTGCCGTCACCGTCTGTCGTATCACGACAATTCTGTCATTTGCATTGCATTCCTGCCCGGACCGCCTATAACGCTGCATAAATAACTCTGTCCGTACTCATGGGAGACGGCCATGTTCGCAAGTGTGAGAGGCTTGCCGTTCCTTTTGCTAGTCCTTGTGCTCCTTTGCATTCCACGCGTCCCCTACGCGCAGGTGGCGCGAATGGAAGTCATTCCATTCGAGTCGATGACGCTCACAGACGAGCAATTTCTGGCCGGAAGCGAAGACGGCAAGCGCGTGACGATAGCCGGTGAATTGCGGCTGCCTCGATCCGGGACCGACAGGCTGCCCGCCGTCATACTGCTGCACCCGTCTGGGGGTATCGGCGGCCAGATAGCGGACTGGGAGCAGTGGTTCCTGTCGTTGGGCGTTGCCACTTTCGTTGTCGACAGTTTCACGAGCCGAGGCATAGAAAACACAATCAATGACCAGAGTCAGCTTGGCAGACTCGCCCAGACAGAAGACGCGTATCGCGCGCTCAGCCTTATTTCCAAAAACCCTCATGTCGACGCGAGCCGCGTGATGCTAATGGGCTTTTCCCGTGGAGGGCAAGACACGCTCTACGCGAGCATGGTGCGCTTCCAGAAAGCGCATGCCGATGCGTCGACTCCAGGATTTGCAGCCTATGTTCCGCTTTACCCAGACTGCAGTGCCCACTACCTCGATGACGACAACGTATCACAGGCTCCCATTCGCATATTCCATGGAAGCGCAGACAACTATGACCCGGTCGCGCCTTGCAAGGCCTATGTGGAACGGCTGAAAGCCAAGGGGGCGGACGTAGAGCTGACCGAGTTTGCCGGGGTTAATCATATTTTCGATGCGCGCGCCTTCGCACATCCAACCTCCCTGCCGAAAGCGCAAACAGTGCGCAATTGTGCATGGGAAGAACGCAGTGCGGGACATTTGCTTAACGTCAAAAGCAACCTGCCGTTCTCATATGCGGACCCCTGTGTCGAACGGGGCGTGACAATCGGGTACGACGAGAGCGCGACGGAGCAAACGAAGAAGGCAATAGCCAACCTGGTTACCACTACGCTTAAGCCGACACCGACACGTGCCCCGTGATTCCGTTGAGACTGGCGGGAACAGCATTGCTTTGGGCTGTTACGTAAAACGCGCGGAGATTTGCTTTCTGCGAGATCTTCTTCAAAAAATGGCCTTCCACTCGAGGCCACTTATCCACATCCCCCTTTGGAAAACTTTTGTAAAAACAGCCGAACACATTGTGGGCGAAACCTTGATAAATGCGCCGCGGTAACCGGTCGGCTAAAAATTCTCCCTGGCTCCGTTAACCTGTCCGCTCGCGCTCCCAAGGGTTATCGATTCTGCAGCGCATTGATCCGTAAACGAACTTCCACGTTATCCACAGCCGAACGCCCCACTTGTTAACTATTACTACGTATACATATATAAAGACTATAAAAACCGGAGAAGCACGCCGAAACACGCGCAACGTATACGCACATAACGACAGCAACATCGCAGGACGCAGAACCAGCGAGCACCAACCCAGCCACCCACACCTCACCCCAACGGCAAACAAATCTCCGTAACCAACTCCGCAGGCGCAGTCTCCTTGGGACTGTTCAAATACTCCTCAAACACCGGCGCATCCGCTGCCTCCCTCCCAGACTGCACGAGCCAGGTCCCGTACAACCACTCATAAGCCGCTCGCATATCGCTATACGGCCCCACATGCCGCAACACCGCATATTCCCCACCGCGTATACGCGTGGCAGAAACCGCCCCACCCATCCCAACAGCCGAAGCCACTTCAGCCATCACAGGCCCCGGCAACAACACACCCGCCTTCGATCGCAACGCCTTCTCCTCGACCACTCCCGGATCATCGAAGTAAACCCCGATCATCCGCATCTGCGCCTCGAGCAAAGTATGTTTCGCAAGCCACCCCAACAAAGCATCAAAAGCCTTTCCGATCTGCATATAAGGTCCGACATGATCGACCGACAAAATCTCCATCGGCTCCACATAACGAATCACGACCTCACGAATCATCGTCATCTGATCGTCTCCTGAAAGCGCCGGCCGAAACCGGCTATGCGTGCCTTGCCTGCGATACTGCGCCGGCGGCACACCAAACACCGCGCGAAACGTCCGCGAAAAAGACTGCAAACTTCTATACCCCGAACGCTCGGCAATCTGAGCAATCGGCATCGAACTACTCGCAAGAAAACCCGCTGCGCGATGCAACCGTAAACGCCGCACGGTCGTCGCGACCGTCTCGCCATACATCGCCTGATAAATCCGGTGCCAGTGATACGGCGACAGACACGCAATCTCCGCAAGCCGTCCTATATCGATCGGTTCGTCGAGGTGATCGTAGATATGGTCGAGCACGCGTGCGAGTCGCGTCTCGTAACGAGCCCGATGGTCTGATTCGTTCATGACTGGACCGCAGAAAATTGGCGCGAGAGGATGCGAACAAAGTATCACGTCAGCGAGTGTCGGCCGTTTACCAAATCCTGCGGATTTCAAGCGGTGCGCACAAAGGGGATTGAGCGCCTGTTGACCGCGCCCCGTGGACGCGAGCAGGAGCGCCAAACACAGCATCGGCAAACAGCCCCAATCTCCGCAACGTGACGCTGCCGCCGTTTGGCGTTATCGTGTAGTGCGCAGCACCAGCAGCAAGCAACCTGCAGCATGTAACCGCCGTTCCCATTCCTACCCGCGTTCGCGCGAGGCGATGGAGCCGCAAACATGAGCTACACCGAGTCGATCGGCAGTCGCACGTACCGCTTCGCCGACCTGAAGACCCTGCTCGCGAAAGCGAGCCCGCAACGCTCGGGCGACCAGCTCGCAAGCATCGCGGCAGCGAGCGAAGAAGAGCGCGTCGCCGCCAAAATGGCGCTCGCCGAGGTGCCGCTACGCACGTTCCTGAACGAACCGCTGATCCCCTACGAAACCGACGAAGTCACCCGCCTGATCATCGACGATCACTCGCCAGCAGCCTTCGCCGAAATCTCCCATCTGACAGTAGGCGACTTCCGCAATTGGCTACTCAGCACCACAACCGACACCGACGCACTCACCCGCATCACCGAGGGCCTAACACCAGAAATGGTCGCCGCCGTCTCAAAGCTGATGCGCAACCAGGACCTGATCACTGCCGCCCGTAAACGCCCGGTCATCACCCGCTTTCGCAACACGGTCGGTTTACCGGGCCGCATGTCCGTACGCCTGCAACCGAACCACCCAACCGACGACGTCAAAGGCATCGCCGCCTCGATGCTCGACGGCCTGATGTACGGCTGCGGCGACGCGCTGATCGGCATCAACCCCGCGAGCGACAACCTCGCCGCGATCACGAAGCTGCTGCAGATGATCGACGACTTCCGCCAGCGCTTTCAGGTACCGACGCAGTCGTGCGTACTCACGCACGTGACGAGCACGATCGCCGCGATGGAAAAAGGCGCGCCGGTCGATCTCGTATTCCAGTCGATCGCCGGTACCGAAAAAGCGAACGCGAGCTTTGGCATTTCGCTCGCGCTGCTGCAGGAAGCGTACGAGGTGGGGCTGTCGCTACAACGCGGCACCGTCGGCAGCAATCTGATGTACTTCGAAACGGGGCAGGGCAGCGCGTTGTCGGCGGATGCGCATTTCGGCGTTGACCAGCAGACCTGCGAGGCGCGCGCCTATGCGGTCGCGCGCAAGTTCAAGCCGTTTCTGGTGAACACGGTAGTCGGTTTCATCGGCCCCGAGTATTTGTACGATGGCAAGCAGATCACGCGCGCGGGTCTCGAGGATCACTTCTGCGGCAAGCTGCTCGGCGTGCCGATGGGTTGCGACATCTGCTACACGAACCACGCCGAAGCGGACCAGGACGACATGGACAATCTGCTGACGCTGCTCGGCGTAGCGGGCATCAATTTCATCATGGGCGTACCTGGCGCGGACGACGTCATGCTCAACTATCAGAGCACGTCCTTTCACGACGCGCTGTACGTGCGCGACGTGCTCGGTTTGCGCCGGGCGCCGGAATTCGAGGAATGGCTGGAGTCGATGCAGATCATCGACGCACGCGGCGCGTTGATCGGCGCATCGGCGCGGCAACCGCTGCTCGAAGGTGCGCGCGACTGGATGGGGATTGCATGAGCGAGAACGACGCACTCGACAAGGACCCGTGGAGCGCACTGCGTCGGTTTACGCAGGCACGCATCGCGTTGGGCCGAGCGGGCAACAGCCTGCCGACGGCACCATTGCTCGCGTTCAATCTCGCGCATGCGCAGGCGCGCGACGCCGTGCACCATCCGCTCGACGTGGACCCGCTGCACGCACAGCTGCGCGCGCAAGGTTTCAACACGCTCGACGTGCATAGCGCCGCGCCGGATCGCGAGCATTATTTGAGGCGCCCCGATCTTGGGCGGCGTCTGTCGGAGGAGAGTCGCGCGACGCTTGCCCGACTGCCATCGCAATCAAGCGATGTACTGTTTGTGATCGGCGATGGTCTATCGGCGTTCGCCGCATCGAAGCAGGCTGTACCGTTGCTGCAAGCTATACATCCAAAGCTCGCGGGTTGGACCATCGGTCCCGTAGTGGTCGCGCGTCAGGCGCGCGTCGCACTCGGCGACGAGATCGGCGAATTGCTCGACGCGAAAATCGTTGTGATGCTGATCGGCGAGCGGCCGGGTTTGAGTTCACCGGATAGCCTCGGCATCTACGTCACGTACGCGCCGAAAACGGGGTGCAGCGACGCCCAGCGCAACTGCATTTCCAACGTGCGCCCGCAAGGCCTCGACTATCCGCAGGCCGCGCACAAGCTGCACTATCTGCTCACGCAGGCGAGGAAGCTGAGACTGACAGGGGTGGGCTTGAAAGACGACAGCGATGAGCTGCTAGCCAGCGCTCCGACGCATCCTGCCGTGAACGACGGTTCAGCGTAGGAAGCAACGAGCGTAAACCTCGCACGCCCACTCACTTGCGCAACAACCTCAACCCATTGCCCACTACCAGCAAACTCGCACCGACATCTGCGCACACCGCCATCCACATCGTGCCGAAGCCCATCAACGTCAGCACGAGGAACACGCTCTTGATGCCAAGCGCGAGCGCGATGTTCTGCACCAGCACCCCGTACGTCGCCTTTGACAACAGGATAAACGTCGGAATCTTCCGCAGATCGTCGTCCATCAACGCGACGTCGGCGGTTTCGATCGCGGTGTCGGTACCCATCGCACCCATCGCGAAGCCGATGTCAGCGCGCGCGAGCGCGGGCGCATCGTTGATGCCGTCGCCGACCATGCCGACCGTCGCGCCATCGCTCGACCATTGCGTGACCACGTCGAGCTTGTCCTCGGGCAACTGATCGCCGCGCGCTTCATCGACGCCGACCTGCTGCGCGATCGCCGCGGCGGTATGACGGTTGTCGCCGGTCAGCATCGTGGTGCCGACGCCGAGCCGCCGTAATTCGGCGACGGCGGCGCGGCTCGTTTCCTTCACCGTGTCAGCGACCGCGAACAGCGCGAGCACGCGCTGCGCATCGGCGAGCATCACGACGGTTTTGCCGTGCTGTTCGAGCGCATCGAGACGCGCTTCGAGTTGCGGCGAGCAGCGGCCCAACTCTTCGACCAGGCGATGATTGCCGAGCCAGTACGCGATACCGTCGATATCGCCGCGCACGCCGCGTCCAGCGATCGCCTGGAACGCATCGACGTGCAGGTGTTCGACGCCGTCGTCATTGGCGGCAGCAGCGATCGCCATCGAAACAGGGTGGTCGGAGCGGCCCCCGAGGCTTGCCGCAAGCGTGCGGTATCGGAACGTTTCACGCGCGTCACCAACCACCTCAAACTCCGTCTGCACTGGCTTCCCGTGCGTAATCGTCCCGGTCTTATCGAGTGCCAACCGGGTCAGCTTGCGACCCTGTTCGAGATAAACGCCACCCTTGATCAGAATCCCCTTGCGCGCCGCGGCCGCGAGCCCGCTGACGATCGTCACCGGCGTTGAAATCACGAGCGCGCATGGACACGCGATCACGAGCAGCACCAGCGCCTTGTACACCCACGCGTGCCACGCTCCACCGAACACGAGTGGTGGGACCAGAGCGACGGCGAGCGCAATCGCGAACACGATCGGCGTATAAACGCGCGCGAATTCATCGACGAAGCGCTGTGTCGGCGCCTTCGTGCCCTGCGCCTCCTCGACCGCGTGGACGATCCGCGCGAGCATCGTGTTGCCGGCGGCCGCCGTCACTTGATAATCGAACGAGCCCGCCTGGTTGATCGTGCCGGCGAATACGGCGTCGCCCATCGCCTTGTCGACGGGCAGGCTCTCGCCGGTGATCGGCGCCTGATCGACGCTCGAGCGGCCCGCGACGATTTCGCCATCGAGCGCGATCCGCTCGCCCGGCTTCACGCGCACGAGCGTCCCGGGCACGATCGCGTCGACGCGGACGGGCTGCCACGCTCCATCGGGCTGCTGCACGCTGGCCTGTTCGGGCGTGAGCAGCATGAGCCCTTCGATCGCGTTGCGCGCGCGGTCGAGCGAGCGTACCTCGATCAGCTCGGCGATCGTGAAGAGCACCATCACCATTGCGGCTTCGGGCCACTGGCCGAGCAGCGCCGCGCCGGTCACGGCGATGCTCATCAGCGCGTTGATGTTCAAGTTGCCGTTGCGCAGCGCGACCCAGCCCTTGCGATATGTCGTGAGGCCACAGGAGGCAATCGCGACGACCGCCATACCCGCCACCAACCAGGCCGGCGCGCCGAGCCAGCCAGCGGCTTCTGAGGCTCCCGCGACGATGCCGGCGAGGATCAGGGGCCACCACGGCTTGCGCATTGCGTCAGTGGCTGCTTGGGGCACCGCGTCGGCGTTCCCACCCTTTCCGGCGTCGCTTGCCAGTTCGGGCGTGAAGTCGAGCGAGCGCAGGGCGGCGAGGACCGACTCGAGCGCCTCCGGCGCGTGGACGACAGTCAGCACGCGCTGCATCAGGTTGAAGTCCATGCTACGCACGACCGGCATACGGCCGAGTTTCTTGCGGATCAGCGCTTCCTCGGTCGGGCAGTCCATCTGCAGGATGCGGATTGCGGTGCGAAGGTCGTCGCCGAGGGCTTCGGACGGAGGCAGGCGCAGCGACGCAGGCGCAAAAGCGCTAGCGGCGCAGCAAGCGACAGCAGCATGATCATGGGCGTGGCCGTGATCATGACCGTCCTGATGATCGTGCCCTTCATGCCGATCACCGCCGCCCACGTCGGCGCCACAAGCATGTTCACCGCCATGCGAATGCCCACATCCCTCACCCGTGCCCCTGCCGTGATCATGGTCGCGCCGCGCATCAACGTCGCCGCAACCCCCGTGCATACAGGCTTCGTCCAGTTCCGGACGATCGGTGGCAATACGGCAGGTGTCAGGCATTGGTGGCTTCCTCGTGCGATTTGTGGTCTAGTAAACACCCTGAAGCCACTACAAGGTCAAGGCCGCGTGGAGGAAGGGTCCATGAAAATCGGCGAACTGGCGAAAATCGCCCATTGCACGACGGAAACCATCCGTTTCTACGAGAAAGAGCGCCTGCTGCCCGAGGCGGAGCGCACCGAAGCCAATTACCGCAGTTACACGGCAAAGCATGTCGAGCGCCTGCGCTTCATCCGCAATTGCCGCGCGCTCGACATGACTCACGACGAAATCCGCGCATTGCTGCGTCTGACCGACGCGCCGGCGAACGGCTGTGGCGGCATGCATACGCTGGTCGACGAGCACATCGCGCACATCGACACGCGTATCGAAGAACTGCAGCAGCTGAAGGCGCAACTGACGACGCTGCGCGACCTATGCCACGGCGAGCATCCGGTCGAAGACTGCGGCATCGTGCACGGCCTGACCGACATGGATGTGGCCGTGCCGCGTCCGCGGCATACGCATCTCAGCTGACGCCATGCTTGCCGTCGAGCGCAATCGCGTCACGACGCAGCGCCGGCGCGGCAACCCCATACACGGCAAGGCCGCATGTGCGACCTTGCCAATCGATCATCGAATCCAGTTGGAGAATCAACGTGTTCACCTGTAGAAATCAGTCCTGCGGCGCGCAGTGGGAGCAATCCGACGTCGTCATCAAGAACGAAGGCCAGGGGCTGCTGTTCCGCTGCCCGCTGTGCGGCGCGCGCAATTACGTCGAGCGTTTCGACGGCGACAACGGCGCGGTGCTGTACGAGCAGTTGCCGGGCCGCCCCGATCAGGGCCCGATGGCCGAGTAATCGCGATTCCTACAGACGATCCTATGAACAGTCCCACCCCCGCCGGCGCCGCATTCAGCGAGTTGCCGCTACCGCCCGCCACGCTCGCGAACCTGACGCAGCTCGGCTACGTCGAGATGACGCCGATCCAGGCCGCGAGCCTGCCGATCGCGCTCGCCGGTCAAGATCTGATCGCGCAGGCGAAAACCGGCAGCGGCAAGACCGCGGCGTTTTCGCTGGCGCTGCTCGCGCGCCTCGATGTACGCAAATTCGGCACGCAGGCAATGGTGCTGTGCCCGACGCGCGAACTCGCCGATCAGGTCACGCAGGAAATCCGCCGTCTCGCGCGCGCGGAAGAAAACATCAAGGTGCTGACCTTGTGCGGCGGCACGCCGATGCGCCCGCAGACGGCGAGCCTCGAGCACGGCGCGCACGTCGTGGTCGGCACGCCGGGCCGCATCATGGATCACCTCGAACGCGGCAGCCTCGATCTGCAATCGCTGAACACGCTCGTGCTCGACGAAGCCGACCGCATGCTCGACATGGGTTTCTTCGACGACATCGCGAAGGTCGCCAGGCAATGCCCGAAAGAGCGCCAAACGCTGCTGTTTTCGGCGACGTACCCTGAGGGCATCGCGAAGCTGAGCCAGCAATTCCTGCGAAACCCGAAGGAAGTCAAACTCGCCGAGCGGCACGACGACAGCAAGATCCGTCAGCGCTTCTACGAAGTGACCGAAGACGAACGTCTGCACGCGGTCGGTCTGCTGTTGAATCACTATCGTCCGGTCAGCACGATCGCGTTCTGCAACACGAAGCAGCAGTGCCGCGATCTGCTCGACGTGCTGCGCGCGCAGGGCTTCCATGCGCTTGCGCTGCACGGCGAACTCGATCAGCGCGAGCGCGATCAGGTGCTGATCCAGTTCGCGAACCGCAGCTGCTCGGTGCTCGTCGCGACCGACGTCGCCGCGCGCGGCCTCGACATCGCGCAACTCGAAGCGGTGATCAACGTCGACGTGACGCCGGACCCGGAAGTGCACACGCATCGCATCGGCCGCACGGGCCGCGCCGATCAGGAAGGCTGGGCGCTGAGTCTCGCGAGCATGGACGAGATGGGGCGCGTCGGTGGGATCGAGCAGGCGCACAAGCGCGACGTCGAATGGCACAAGCTGGCCGAGCTGAAGGCGGGCAACAACGAACCGCTGCTGCCGCCGATGGAAACGCTGCAGATCCTCGGCGGCCGCAAGGACAAGATCCGTCCCGGCGACGTGCTCGGCGCGCTGACCGGCGACGCCGGCTTCGCGGGCTCGCAGATCGGCAAGATCAACGTGACCGACATGTCGACCTATGTCGCGGTGGAGCGCAGCATCGCGCGCGAGGCGGTGCGCCGGCTCAGCGCGGGCAAGCTGAAGGGGCGCAAGGTCAAGGTTCGTTTGATGGACGAAGCCTGATTCACCCGAAGCTCCGGCTTTCATTGAAAGTCCAATAACTCGAAAAACGGCCGCGTCAGCGGCCGTTTTCGCAACCGGGCCGCTCAGCATCACATTCCTTCATACCTACGCAGTTACCCGCATTCCCCGAAATCCACACCGCGTCCCCGCAAACCATGAACCTGCCGGCTTAGGCCTGCGTCGAGCGGCTTCGCGCGAGCCATGAATAAAACGCATGCCGCGCATGACAAAGTTTCGATTGTGAGCGTTCTTTGGCTGATGCCTAATCACCCCACCGGAAGGAATGCCCCGCCGCCGCCATTCGCGCGGCCGCCGGCGGGTGTAGATAGGGAGAAAGTCTTATGCAGAGCGCCATGCAAGCCCGCTCGAAACTGCCGGACGTCGGCACCACCATTTTTACCGTGATCGGCCAACTGGCCGCGCAACACGATGCGTTGAACCTGTCGCAGGGCGCGCCGAATTTCGCGCCGGACCCGAAGCTCGTCGACGGCGTCGCGCGGGCGATGCGCGCCGGCCACAACCAGTACGCGCCGATGGCCGGCATCGGCGCGCTGCGCGAAGCGCTCGCCGACAAGGTCGAAACGCTGTACGGCGTGCGCTACGACCCCGCCAGCGAGGTGACCGTGCTCGCGAGCGCGAGCGAAGGTCTTTATTCGACGATCAGTGCGCTCGTGCATCCGGGCGACGAAGTGATCTACTTCGAGCCGTCGTTCGACAGCTACGGCCCGATCGTGCGCCTGCAGGGCGCGAAGCCGGTCGCGATCAAGCTGTCGCTCGATCACTTCCGCGTGAACTGGGATGAAGTCGCCGCCGCGATCACGCCGAAGACGCGCATGATCATCGTCAACACACCGCACAATCCGACCGCGACGATTTTTAGCGACGCCGATATCGAGCGGCTGAAGGCGCTCACGCGCAACACCGACATCGTGATTCTGTCCGACGAGGTCTACGAACACGTCGTGTTCGACGGCGCGAAGCATCAGAGCATGGCGCGCCATCAGGAACTCGCCGAGCGCAGCGTGATCGTGTCGTCGTTCGGCAAGTCGTACCACGTGACCGGCTGGCGCGTCGGCTACTGCCTCGCGCCCGCCGCGCTGATGGACGAGATCCGCAAGGTCCATCAGTTCATGGTGTTCTCCGCCGATACGCCGATGCAACACGCGTTCGTCGACGCGCTCGCCAATCGCGACAGCTACCTCGGCCTGTCCGACTTCTATCAGAAGAAACGCGATCTGCTCGCGCATGCGCTGCGCGAATCGCGCTTCGAGCTGTTGCCGAGCGAAGGCAGTTTCTTTATGCTCGCCCGGTTCCGCGGCTTCTCCGATGAAAGCGACAGCGATTTCGTGCTGCGCCTGATCCGCGATGCGCGTGTCGCGACGATTCCGTTGTCGGCGTTCTACACCGACGGCACGGATTCGGGGCTGATTCGCCTGAGTTTCTCGAAGGACGACGCGACGCTGCTCGAAGGCGCGCGGCGTTTGTGTGAAATCTGAGCGCGCGAGAGCACACTCGAAGTATCGAAGTCGTCAAAGTATTCGAAGAATGAAGGGAGATGTCATGAAGTTGCTCAAGTGCTTGTTGGCGCTGGCCTGTGCCGGCGCGTCGCTCGCAGCATCGTCGGCCGCAAGCGCCGCCGATACCGCGACGCTGCGTTTCGGCCTCGAAGCGCAGTACCCGCCGTTCGAGTCGAAAGGACCGAACGGCGAACTGCAAGGGCTCGATATCGACGTGGGCAACGCGGTCTGCGCGGCCGCGCACATGACGTGCAAGTGGGTCGAAACCTCGTTCGACGGCCTGATTCCGGCGCTGCAAGGCCGCAAGTTCGACGCGATCAATTCAGCGATGAACGCGACCGAGCAGCGCCGCCAGGCGATCGATTTCACGACCGTCGTCTATCGCGTGCCGTCGCAGCTGATCGCGCGCAGCGACAGCGGTTTGCAGCCGACGCCTGAGTCGCTGAAGGGCAAGCGCATCGGCGTACTGCAAGGCTCGATTCAGGAGACCTTCGCTAAGGTGCATTGGGAACCGGCCGGCGTGATCGTGCTGCCGTATCAGGACCAGAACCAGGTCTATGCCGATCTGACGGCTGGCCGTCTCGACGGCACGCTGGTGCTCGCGCCGGCCGGACAAACGGGCTTTCTGTCGAAGCCCGAAGGTAAGGGCTACGCGTTCGTCGGTCAGCCTGTGCGTGACGACAAGATTCTCGGCAGCGGCATCGCATACGGCATTCGCAAGGGTGATACCGCGCTGCGCGATCAGTTGAACGCCGCGATCGCGAAGGTGCAAGCCGACGGCACGGTGAAGACGCTGGCCGCGAAATATCTCGGCAATATCGACGTCAGCGCGAAGTAATCGCGTCGCGTTCGGCCGGCGGCGCCGTTTGCGAGCGGCGCCGCGCGTTCGCTTGTTGGCCATGCGTTTGACGGCTACGATACGTAGGCTTCGCGAAGTCGGAGACAACGGCGAAGTCGGCGGATCAACCGGAGAGCGCGCATGAGCGAGACGATCGAAGCGGCAAGCGCTGCGAACACCGCACGCGCAAAAGGCGCAGACGCGCCGCGCTTCTGGCGCAGCGCGGCGCTGCCGTTCATCGAGGCGCGTTCCATCGACGATGGCCGCAAGGTCTGCTACGCCAAACATTCGCACGAAACGTTTTCGATCGGCGCGGTGACGGGAGGCCGCAGCGTGTACCTGAACCGCCACGCGCGGGAATGGGTCGGCGCGGGCGCCGTCGTGATGATGAACCCCGACGATGTGCACGCGTGCAACCCGGTTGCCGGCGAGCGGTGGTCGTATCGGATGCTGCACGTCGACGTTGCGTGGTTCACGAAACTGCAGCACGAGCTGGGCTTCAACGAGAACCATGCGTTCCGCGCGTTTTCGCAGATCATGACGCTCGATGCCGCGCTGTTCGACGGCCTGAACCGGCTGTGCGCGATTCTCGCCGGTAACGACGACGACAACGACACCCTGCGCAAGGAAAGCGCGACCATCACCTTCTTCTCCAGCGTGCAGCAAACGCTCAATCCGGCGAGCCTGCCCGAGCGTGCCGTGAGCGGCCAACTCGCGCGTGCGGCGGAGTACATCGCCGAAAACTGCACGCGCGCGCTGAAACTCGACGATGTGTGCGAAGCCACCGGGCTGTCCGCGTCGCACCTGATACGCGCGTTCAAGCTGCGCTACGGCATGACGCCCCACGCGTATCTGATCAACCGACGCATCCAGTACAGTCGCGGGCAACTGCGGCGCGGGGCACTGATCGCCGATGTCGCGCTCGATGCCGGCTTCGCCGATCAGGCGCATTTGCAGCGCACCTTCAAGCGGCTGGTGGCGGCGACGCCGGGCCAATATCGCAGTGGAGCGTGACGCGGCATCAAGCCGCCTCGGGAAGCAGGCGCGGCTCGCGTCACTCGACGAGCAGATACATCGCACTGAGCGCGAGCAGCGCCGCCATCACGCGATTGAACACCCGGACCCGCTTCGCTTCACGCAGATGCCTGCGCAAAAACGTGCCGGCATACGCCCAGCTCGCGATCGATAGATAGCAGATCACGAAGTACAGCGCCGTGAATTGCCAGACGAGCCCGCCGTCGCCGCCTGCCGCATACGCGCTCATGCCGGCCAGCGACGCGAGCCACGCCTTTGGATTGAGCCATTGCATGGCCGCGCCGTGCGCGAACGACGGCCCGCGCGCCGGCTTGTCCGCGCCGAGCTGGCCGTCATCGATGGTGAGCTTGTAGGCCATGTAGAGCAGAAAGCCCACGCCCGCCCATTTGACGATCTCGATCAGATTGGGAAAGCGCGCGAGCAATTCGTGCAGGCCGAGGCCGATCAACAGAAGCAGCAACGTGAAACCGACCGTCGCGCCAGTGACGTGCCGCAGACTCGCGGCGAGCCCGTGCTGCGCGCCGGCGCTCAGCGCGACGACGTTGACCGGGCCGGGAGAAATGGAACTGGCGAGCGCGAACGCGGCCATCGAGAGTAATGCGGTCATCGGATGCCTCGAAACGTGAGTGTGCGAATGGATTGCGACGCTCAACGGTAACGAGGCGGCGAGGGCATGTATTGAAGGAAATTGCCCAATCGATAAGAAGCTAAAACCGCTGCGGCTTCAACGGTTCACAAAAACATTAGGCGATGACGCGATGATTCGATAACAAACACGCGTTTGAATTTAAAAAAGAAATACGCGCAAACGTTACCGAGGAAAAACAATTTTTGAATTATCAGGTAAATTCTATTTATCGAAACTTATGATATGCCCCTATGTAGCGGGCGATTATTCGGCCCGATAAACAGTCCGAAGCCTCGAAAATGCGTGATTCCACTTGCGTATGGATTCGCTATCTGCTGGTGCTCTGTTTCAACAAACCGGAAGCGTAGTGAGCACTTCGACAAACTGAGTCCCGCCGTTGGAAACGCAGAGCACATGATCCACAAAAGAAAGGCCCGGTTTCGCGTCCTGATCGCACGGGCGCGCAGATGGCGGATGCCACGCGATGGTGTCATCTACGCGGGATGCGGCGTGGTGCTCGCAATGCTCGCGCTGTGTGGCTACGCGCTGTATCAGAGCCGCGAGGATGCGATTGCGCGCGCACTCGATTCGACGCGCGATGTCGCGACGATCACCGAGCGCGATATCGCGCGCAATTTCGAGCTGTACGCGCTGTCGCTGCAGGCCGTCGCCGATGGCCTCGGGCGTCCGGGCGTGCTCGATTCGCCGCGTTTGCGGCGCGAGATCCTGTTCGATCGCGCGGCGACCGGGCAATACGTCGGCGCGATGGTGGTGATCGACGCGCTGGGCAACGTCGTGATCGATTCGGATAGCGACGTGCCGCGCGGGGGAAACCTCTCGGACCGTCCGTACTTCAGGATTCATCGTGAAGATCCGGATCTCGGGCTCGATGTCAGCGCGCCGTACAACTCGAGACTCAGACCCGGTTCGCGCAGCATCGCGCTGAGCCGGCGACTGTCCCGGCCTGACGGATCGTTTGCGGGAATCGTCGCGCTCGGTATCGATCAGGAGTATTTCACGAGCCTGTTCGCGGATCTGCGGATCGGGCAGCATGGCTCGGTGTCGATCGTCAGAACGGACGGCACGATCATCGTGCGACGGCCCGACGATCGACACGTGACGGGCAGCGACATCAGCAAGACGGCGTTCTTCCAGCACCTGCTCGCGAAAGACGAGGGCAGCTTAATCGCGTCTTCGCCGCTCGATGGCGCCGAGCGGCTTTACTCGTTCAGACGGATTCCGCAATTGCCGCTGATCGTGCTGGTCGCCGAGGCGACCGACGATATCTACGCGGGCTGGTGGGGGCGCGCGCTGACGATCGGTTCGCTGATGCTGATCTTCGGGATCGGCGTGATCGTGTTGGCGGCGTGGCTCGGCGCCGAGTTGCAGCGTCGACAGCGGGTGGAGCACGAGCTCGAACGGCTTGCCGGCACGGACGGACTCACCGGCCTGCCCAATCGCCGCGCGCTGTGCGAAACGCTCGAGCGCGAATGGCTGCGCGCGCGCCGCACGGGCAGCGTGTTATCGCTGCTGTTCGTCGATATCGATCACTTCAAAGCCTATAACGATACGTATGGTCATCAGGCCGGCGACGTCGCGCTGACCGCGGTCGCGCGCTGCATCCGCAGGGTGATCCAGCGGCCGGGCGATTGCGTCGGTCGATACGGCGGCGAGGAGTTCGTCGTGGTGCTGCCGGATACCGACGCCGCCGGCGCCGGGGTGGTCGGCGAGAACATCCGCGTGGCGATCGGCGAGTTGGGCATCGCGCACCAGGGCGGCGAGTTCGGTCGCGTGACGGTCAGCATCGGCGCGACCACGTCGCGCTCGGATCGGGTGACGGATGTCAGCGTCGTCGTTCGGGCTGCCGATGAGGCGTTGTATACGGCAAAGGCCCGTGGCAGGAATAGGGTCGCGCAGATGGGAGTTGGGTGACCGGTCGCTCCTGATTTTTCTGCGCCGGAAATGAAGAAGGGTTGCGACGCTTTCGCGTGCAACCCTTTCTGATTTCCGCGACGTGCTACCTCGCGCCGGTTGTCGATGCCTGGATTAGAACGAGCCAGCGATAACGCGCACCAGCCCACTGCGCAGCGGCGGCGCTGCTTCAGCGAACTCGAGATTCACCTTGTTGGCGACGCTCAAGATGCGGGTCTGATACGTACGATAGTTCGTATCTTCGCTGTAGGTCACGGTTGTGCCGCCACTGTTGCCTTGGTGCAGGTTGTGTGTGGAGTTTTCGTGGCTCGCTACGCCACTGTGCTGGCGCTCCTTGATTTGCACGTCGGTAATGGCGGTGCAGTACACGTCTTTAACTGTAGCGTTGGCGACCAGTTCGATCAGACCGCCCGCGAGGGCCGCGCCAGCGATCGGCGCGGCATGCGTGCTACCAAACGATGCCGCGGCGGCCGCGCCAAGAAAGGCACCGCCAAGAGGGGCGCCATATCCGCCGAATGCTTCCTGGGCCGCCGACGGAGCGACCTTGCCTACCTGCAGGATGTTTGCCTGAAGAATATATTGCGCATGGTCGGGGTCTCCGACGATGCGGTATCCCTTGCCCGAGACGGCCGCTTTCACGTCAGCCGCGATGTCGAAATCAGGCTTGTCGGAGGTATTGCGGATCTGCACGAAAACAGTCTTTTTCGAATCGGCGACCGGGTCCAGGAAGATCGTGTCCGACATCTTTGTCTGGACATCGAGGTCGTGCTTGCTGATCGCAACCTGGGTCGCCGCACACCCGGTCAGCAAGCTGGTGGTGCCGGCCGTAGCCAGAAGAACTGCTGTAAGTGCAAGTTTGTTCAATTTCATAATTTCCCCTGTGTTTCTGCAGCAGATCACTACGGTCCCCCTGCTGCACGCTGGCCAATCATTTGAATTAATTTCTTCGCTGATACCCGTCCTTGCATGCTTATGAGGAAAGGAAGGGCATGTGGAATGTCGGCTGCTAGCTTGGGAATCTTTAGGGTTAGAAGCGAAATTATGCTAATTGGGTAATGGCATGGCCATTACGGGGGAGCGGATGTTGGGCGTATGGTGATAGGGCTGCGCAGCTTGCGCAATCTCGCAGTAGTTTGCGAATGGGTGTGCCGCAGCCGCGTTGTCCCATTTGCCTGCACAGGCGCCAGAACGCAAAAAGCCCGGTCGCAGTGACCGGGCTTTTTGCTTGAATCTGGTGGTGGGGCGTGAGTGACTCGAACACTCGACCTACGGATTAAGAGTCCGCTGCTCTACCAACTGAGCTAACGCCCCAACAAGAACGAAATTATGCAGGATCTTTTTGAGATTGCCAAGCCCTTTTCGCAGTGTTATTAAAAAGATCGCATCGCCCGAACTTGGGCGTTCCCTCGACAAAGCCGCCATCCCGAAAACATCGACGCGTCCGGCGCTGCCGGTATCATGTCGCGGACACCTCCCGCACGCAGCATCGCGGCTTTCGCCCGGGGATTCCCATGGATGACAAAGAGATTACCGAGCTGCTCGACCGAGTTCTCGCCCCATGGGTCCGGGCGCTCACGTTGACGCCGATCAAGGTCGACGAGGAAAGTGCCACGCTGCGTCTGCCGTTCTCTGGCGAGTGGCGACACTCGGGCGGCATGATCAGCGGCCAGGTATTCATGGCGGCCGCGGATACGGCGATGGTCGTCGCCATCACCGCCGCGCTCGGCGGCTTCAAGCCGATGAGCACGGTGTCGCTGAACATCAACTTCATGCGCGCGGTCCGCAAGGGCGATGTGCTGATCAAGGCGCGCGTGCTGCGCATGGGCCGCAATCTCGTGTTTGGCGAAGTCGAACTGTTCGACGAAGGCGGCAACATGGCGGTTCAAGCCACTACGACTTACGCGCTGCTCTAGTGAATGCGCGTCGGACCCGAGGGGGCCGCCAACACAATCTGCGCGCAGCAAGAGCAAAGGAAAGCAAGGAAAAGCAGCATGTTCGATCAGGTCGTATTCGCCGGCGGCGGCAACCGCTGCTGGTGGCAGGCGGGTTTCTGGGACGTCGTGCAGCCGCAGCTCGACATCCGTCCGCGCGTGATCACCGGCATTTCGGCCGGCGCCGCAACCGCGTGCATGATTTACACGCGCGGCGACGCCGACTGGGTTATGCGCTATTACGAAGACGCACTGCGCCATAACACGCGCAACGCCTACTGGGGCAATCTGCTGCGCGGCGAGTCGGTGTTCCCGCATTACCGGATCTACCGTCAGGCGCTGCTCGATATCTATGGCGACAAGTTTTCCAGGCTCGCGCAGGCGCCGGAAATCCGCATCGGCGTGTCGCATCTGCCGCGCTGGCTCGGCGCGAGAAGTGCGGTCGCGGCAGGGCTGGTCGCGTACAACATCGAAAAATACGTGCGCAAGACGCTGCATCCGACGCTCGGTCGGACGCTTGGCTTTCATCCGGAATTCGTGCGCGCGCAGGATTGCGCGAGCGTCGACGAGTTGGCCGACCTGATCCTGCAATCGTCGAGTACACCGCCGTTCACGCCGGTTCTGCGGCGCAACGGCCGGCCGGTGCTGGACGGCGGCATGGTCGACAACGTGCCGGTCGGCGCGTTAGATGCCGACGCGCCCGGCAACGTGCTCGTGATGGTCACGCGTCTTTATCCGCGGCCGCAGATGTTCGTCGTGCCACACGGCGTGCAGCAGCGGCTTTACGTGCAACCGTCGCGCAAGGTGCCGATTTCGAGTTGGGATTACACGAGTCCGTCGCAGATGGTGCACGCCTATAACCTTGGCCGTGCCGACGGTGAGGTCTTCCTTGAACGCATCCCTGCATTGATGGAGGCGGGAGCGCACGAAGCGCGATGAGCGACGCGACAGGGCGGGGCGGGCACACAGCTGATCCGCCGGCCGCCTCGCCCACCAATCACCGCCGACGCCCGCCCTGCAACGCCTCCGGATTCGCGACACTGGCGGTATCGCCGGCATCGAACGCGAGGATGTTGTTGAACGCCGCCGAAAAATACAGCTCGTAGCTCTCGCGCTCCACGTAGCCGATGTGCGGCGTGCAGATCACGTTCTCCATGCGCAGCAGGCTATAGCCTTGCAGGATCGGCTCGCTTTCGTAGACGTCGATCGCGACCATCCCCGGACGGTTGTGCGACAGCGCGTTCACGAGCGCACTCTCTTCGAGCAGCTCGGCGCGGCTCGTGTTCACGAGCAGCGCGGTCGGTTTCATGCGCATCAAATCGTCCTGCTTGACGATGCCACGCGTGTCGTCGTGCAGACGCAGATGCAGGGACAGCACATCGCTGGTCTCGAACAGTTCCTCACGACTCGCCGCGACGCTGTAGCCATCGGCGCGAGCGGCTTCGCGCGAGTGCTCGCGGCCCCAGATCAGCACGTTCATGCCGAACGCCTTGCCGTAGCCAGCGAGCAGTCGGCCGATCTTGCCGTAGCCCCAGATCCCTAGCGTCTGTCCGCGCAGCACTTGCCCCAAACCGAAGTTCGGCGGCAGCGCCGACGTCTTCAGCCCCGACTGCTGCCAGGCGCCCTGTTTAAGGTTTGCCACGTATTGCGGAATACGCCGTTGGGCGGCCATGATGAGTGCCCACGTCAGTTCGGCCGGCGCGACCGGCGAACCGCTGCCCTCGAGCACGGCAATGCCGCGCTCGGTACAGGCCGCTAGATCGATGTGGCTCGACACTTTGCCAGTCTGACTGATCATGCGCAAACGCGGCAGCTTGTCGAGTAGTTGCGACGTGATGCGGGTACGCTCGCGAATCAGAACGAGGGCGTCGACTTCCGCAAGACGGCTCGCAAGTTGTCCGAGACCGCGCACGGTATTGTTGAATACTTTGACTTCCTGGTCGGCCAGCAATTGAAAGCAGTCGAGCTTGCGAACGGCGTCCTGGTAATCGTCGAGGATGGCAATCTTCATGGTATGTAATTTGCGGCGCACCTCGTTGGTGCGAACCGAATGTTATGCTGACTGTCCCATCATGTGACTTAGCTCACACGTTGGTCTGGCTAGATGTCCTACCGTAGAAGCTGTCGCACACAAACGAACGGCAACGCTACGTGAGGGCGAATTGAGAACGTTTTTAGCAGTTTGTTGCGTGTTGAGGCAAGCCGCTTTACACAAGGTTGCAGAAGCCTTGTAGGAAGCGCGCCTCCGCCTGGCAAGCTGTGTGGCCCAGGACGATCTGCGCGATCATGCGCCGCCAGTGGAAAATTGACACGTCGGCGCGATGAATTCAATGCCTCTCGCATGCAGCGTCCCCGGGCTTGTACCGTTTTTCTATTGCTTCAAACGGAGACAAGTCGATGAATCATCCCTCGTTCGAAGGCCAGCCCACTATCGAGGCGCCCACATGGATCAAACACCGCAAGCTGATCGACTGGGTCCAGCGCATCGCCGCGCTGACCAAGCCTGAAAAAGTGGTCTGGTGCGACGGCTCGCAGGAAGAATATGACCGCCTGTGCGCGCAGATGGTCGAAGCCGGAACGCTGAAGAAACTCAACCCCGCCAAGCGTCCCAATTCCTATCTCGCCTGGTCCGATCCGTCCGACGTCGCGCGCGTCGAGGATCGCACCTTCATCTGCTCGCAGCGCGCCGAGGACGCCGGCCCCACCAACAACTGGATCGCCCCGGCCGAAATGCGCTCGACGCTCGACGGCCTGTTCGATGGCGCGATGCGCGGCCGCACGATGTACGTGGTGCCGTTCTCGATGGGCCCGCTCGGCTCGCCGATCGCGCATATCGGCGTCGAGTTGAGCGACAGCCCGTACGTCGCGACCAATATGCGCATCATGACGCGCATGGGCCGCAAGGTGTATGACGTGCTCGGCGAGGACGGCGAGTTCGTGCCATGCGTGCATTCGGTCGGCGCGCCGCTCGCGGCGGGCGAGCAGGACGTGTCGTGGCCTTGCAACAAGACCAAGTACATCGTGCATTTCCCCGAATCGCGCGAAATCTGGAGCTTTGGCTCGGGCTATGGCGGCAATGCGCTGCTCGGCAAGAAGTGCTTCGCGCTGCGCATCGCATCGACGATGGGCCGCGACGAGGGCTGGCTCGCCGAACACATGCTGATTCTCGGCGTCACCTCGCCGGACGGGCGCAAGCATCACGTGGCGGCGGCGTTTCCGTCGGCGTGCGGCAAGACCAACTTTGCGATGCTGATCCCGCCGGCGGGCCTGAACGGCTGGAAAATCTCGACGATCGGCGACGACATCGCGTGGATCAAGCCGGGCAAGGACGGCCGCCTGTACGCGATCAATCCGGAAGCCGGCTACTTCGGCGTTGCGCCGGGCACGAGCGAAAAGACCAACTACAATGCGCTCGCCACGTTGAAGGAAAACGTGATCTTCACGAACGTCGCGCTGACCGACGACGGCGACGTCTGGTGGGAGGGCATGACCGACGAGCCGCCGGCGCATCTGATCGACTGGCAGGGCAAGGACTGGACGCCGGCCGAGGCAAAGGAAACCGGCCGCAAGGCGGCGCATCCGAACGCGCGCTTCACGGCGCCGGCTTCGCAGTGCCCGTCGATCGACGCGGACTGGGAAAACCCGGCCGGTGTCGCAATCGACGCATTCATCTTCGGTGGCCGCCGCTCGACCACCGTGCCGCTCGTCACTGAAGCGCGCAACTGGGTCGAGGGCGTCTACATGGCGGCGACGATGGGCTCTGAAACCACCGCCGCGGCGGCTGGACAACAGGGCGTGGTGCGCCGCGATCCGTTCGCGATGCTGCCGTTCTGCGGCTACAACATGAGCGACTATTTCACTCATTGGCTGAAGACCGGCGAGCGTCTGCAGCAGTTGAGCGCGAAGCTGCCGAAAATCTTCTGCGTGAACTGGTTCCGCAAGGGCGCGGACGGCAAGTTCGTGTGGCCTGGCTTCGGCGAGAACATGCGCGTGCTGAGCTGGATGGTCGGCCGCATCGAAGGCACCGCGCAGGGCGAAGAGCATGCGTTCGGCATTTCGCCGCACTATGAGGACATCGACTGGAGCGGGCTGAACTTCAGCCGCGAGCAGTTCGAGCAGGTGATTTCCGTCGATGACGCTGCATGGCGCGACGAGCTCGTGTTGCACGCGAAGCTGTTTGACACGCTGCAACACGGTCTGCCGCCGGCACTGACTGAGGCGAAGCGCGCGCTCGAGGAAAAACTTACAGCGTGATTATGTGAGTGCTCACTCAGCATAAAAAGCCGCCCTCGGGCGGTTTTTTCGTTGGGCGCCCGGTTTACTTCCGTTTTTTCGAGTTCCGCAACGGCCGAACGACCGTTGCGTCTGTTCGAACAAAAAAGACAGAGCAAGATGCAGCGCAGCAGATTGTTTTTGATTTGGGAATAATCGCTGGTCAGACCCCGGTTTTATCGACACAGTCGTACCAAAATTGACAATATTTCCTATTTTGCGGGCAACTTCTGCACGATTTTGCGAGTCGTAGGAGAATTCCAAGTTCGCTTCACTGGTTTTCACCAATTGTCAGGAAGCAGTAACAAGGCAGGGAGTTGTCATATGGATCATTTGCAGTCGATGCGAGTTTTCGTCAAGGTGGCGGATCTCGGCAGTTTTGCCCGCGCCGCGAGCGCCATGGATATTTCCAACGCGGTCGCCACCCGTCACGTTGCCGACCTCGAGGGCCGTCTTGGTACGCGGCTGCTCAATCGCACGACCCGCAGCTTGTCGCTGACCGAATCCGGTCAGGTCTACCTCGAGCGCGCCCGTCAGATTCTCGACGAACTGGAAGACGTCGAACAGATGGTGGTCGCTCGCAATCACGAACCCGTCGGCACGCTACGCATCGTCGCGCCCGTCGTGTTCGGGCTGCATAACCTCGCGCCCGTGCTGCAAACGTACGCGGAGCGCTATCCAAAAGTCATTCCCGACGTCACGCTGGTCGATCGTCAGGTGGACCTCGTCGAGGAGGGCTTCGACGTCGGCGTCGTGATCGCGCGGCAAATGCGCAGCGCGAGTATCGTTACGCGGCGTCTGACCACGGGCTGCATGACCGTCTGCGCGACGCCGGCTTATCTGGAAAAGCATGGCATGCCGACGCGTCCCGAACATCTGCTCGAGCACCCGTGCCTGAGCCTGCCATCCGAATACTGGGGCGATGAACGCGTGTTTACGGGGCCGGAAGGCGAAGTGCGCGTGCGGCCGTCGAACGTGATCGTCGCGAACAACACGGAGATGCTGAGACAGTTTGCGCTGCTCGGCATGGGCACCGCGATTCTGCCGAGCTATCTGATCGGTCGCGACATGACGCGCGGCCGGCTCGTGCGTTTGCTCGGCGATTACCGTTTGCCGCAGGTCGAGATCAATATTGCGTACCCAAGCCGCCGTCACCTGCCGGCCAAGGTGCGCACGTTCATCGACCATCTGGTCGAGCACTTCAACCAGACGCCGAACAGCGTGCTCGGCGAGCAGTGGATCAAGGACGGCCTGGAGCGTCCGGCGACCTCGGCCGCGTTCGAGACTGCCGAGTCGCGCGCACCGGAAGCGTTCGATGGCGCCGAGCCGCTGTCGCGGCTTCTCGATAGCGAGCTGTCGCCGGCCGTGCCGAAGCCGATGACGAAGTCGTCCAATCGCAGTCCACGCCCGACGGCGTTATCGCCGCTGTAAATCTCTGAATGTCGAAGCCCGCAGCGATGCGGGCCGGCATTAAAAAGGCGCAGTCACCTCAAGTGACTGCGCCTTTTTTCATGGACAGATGCGGACTACGCCGCGGGCTGTGCACGGATCGCCGACTGCGGTGGCTAATGTAGCTATTCCTGCTACCACCGCGAGCCGCCGATCCGAATCTCGCCCTACTAGCCGGTTTTTCGCGCCGCGGTCTTTTTCGCCGGTGCCTTCCTGGCCGCCGCGGTCTTGGCGGCGGGCGCCTTCTTCGCCGCCACCTTCTTTTCCGCCGGCTCGGCCTTCACGGCCACCGCGGTATCACCTTCGTCCGCTTCCGGCATCGCCTTGGCCGCGGAACGAGCACCCGAAGTCTTCGCCGCTGCGGTCTTCGCCGCCGCCGGCTCCTTCTTCTCGAATTCGAAGCCGATCTTGCCGTCGTTCTGCTTGACAAGGAAAGCTTTGAAGTTACGGCCGGTACGCGACGACTTGAAGTTCGTCAGCAGATCGGTGCGACCCTCCTCGAGCAGTTTGGCCATCTGCTCGCGGGCGATTTCCTGCTGCAGGATCACCTTGCCGGAACGGAAGTCGCACGACTTCGGATTCGCCACCGAGTTTTCGCAGACGTAGCTCATGCCATGCTCGAAAACGCGGCCTTGGCACTTCGGACACGCGCCGACCGGCTGCTGATCGGAGAAGTCGGGCGGCTCGCCGTCTTCGCCGGCCGCGTCCTGGCCGAAGTCGAACTCGAGCTTGTAATTCTTGATCTCGTCGTCGAGCGACAGTTTCAGGATCGCCGAGAACGGCCGCCCCATCTTGCTGCGGAAGCCCGACAGCGGCCCGATCGTCTTGTTCTGCAGCAGTTCTTCGACTTCGGCGATCTCGAACTGACGGCCGCCCGGAATCTTCGAGATCGAGAACTCGCACTTCGAGCACGCGAAACGCCGGTAGTTTTCCTTCACCTGGCCACCGCAATGCGGGCAAGGTGTCTGCAATGTCGCGTAATCGCCCGGGATCGTGTCGGAATCGTATTCCTTCGCGCGCTTGACGATAGTCTGCGTCATGCGCGCGATTTCCTGCATGAACGCGTCGCGTGGCAGGTTGCCGCGCTCCATCTGCGACAGCTTGTATTCCCATTCGCCGGTTAGCTCCGGCGCAGTCAGCTCCTTCACGCCGAGGCCGCGTAGCAGCGTCATCAGCTGGAAGGCCTTGGCGGTCGGAATCAGATCACGTCCTTCGCGGATCAGGTACTTTTCGGTGAGCAGACCTTCGATGATCGCCGCGCGCGTTGCCGGCGTGCCGAGCCCCTTGGCCGCCATCGCTTCGCGCAATTCGTCGTCTTCGACCAGTTTTCCCGCACCTTCCATCGCCGACAGCAGCGTCGCTTCGTTGTAGCGTGCGGGCGGCTTCGTGATCAGTTGCTGCGCGGCGATCTTGTCGGTCTTGACCTTTTCGTCCTTCTGCACCGGCACGAGGTTCGCGTCATCGCCGCTGGTTTCACGGCCGTAGATCTGCAGCCAACCCGGCTCGACGAGCACCTTGCCCTCAGTCTTGAAGTGATGGCCGACCACCTCGGTGATACGCGTCGTCACTCGGGATTCGGCGGCAGGGAAGAACACGGCGAGGAAGCGCTTCACGACGAGGTCGTAGAGCTTCTGCTCCGGCTCGGACAGATTCTTCGGCGCCTGCAGCGTCGGGATGATTGCGAAGTGGTCGCTGATCTTCGAGTTGTCGAAGATGCGCTTGTTCGGTTTCACCCAGCCCTTGTCGAGCACCTGCTTCGCGAACGGCAGGTAGTTGTTGCTCTCCTTGAGCATGCCGAGCGTCTGCTTGACCGTGTCCAGATAGTCTTCGGGCAACGCGCGCGCGTCGGTTCGCGGATAGGTCAGTACCTTGTGCTTTTCGTACAGCGCCTGAGCGAGACCCAGCGTGTTCTTCGCCGAAAAGCCGAAGCGGCCGTTGGCTTCTCGCTGCAGACTGGTCAGGTCGAAGAGCGCGGGCGACAGCTGCGTCGACGGTTTCGACTCCTCGGTCACCGTGCCGAGCTGGCCGCGGCAAGCCGCGACAATCGTCTCTGCCGCTGGCAACGCCCAGAGGCGCGAATCGCGCTTCTCCGGATCGAACTCGTCGCGCTTGAATTTCGGATCGAACCAGCGGCCTTCGTAGAAGCCGCCCGCGCAGACGAACTCCGCCTTCACTTCCCAGTAGTCGCGCGGCACGAAGCGTCGAATCTTCTCTTCGCGCTCGACGACGATCGAAAGCGTCGGCGTCTGCACGCGCCCGACCGTGGTCAGGAAAAAGCCGCCGCCCTTGCTGTTGAACGCGGTCATCGCGCGCGTGCCGTTGATGCCGACGAGCCAGTCCGCCTCCGAGCGGCAGCGCGCCGCGTCGGCGAGCGGCTGCATCTCTTCGTCGCTGCGCAGACGCGCGAAACCGTCGCGGATCGAGCCGGCCGTCATCGACTGCAGCCACAGCCGTTGCACCGGCTGTTTGGCTTTCGCGTGCTGCGCGATCAGGCGGAAAATCAGTTCGCCCTCGCGCCCCGCGTCGCATGCGTTGATCAGACGGTCGATGTCCTTGCGCTTCATCAGCCTGGTCAGCACCTTCAGGCGCGACTCGCTCTTCGCGATCGGATTCAGATCGAAATGCGGAGGAATGACGGGCAGATTGGCAAAGCTCCACTTGCCGCGCTTGACTTCGTAGTCGTCGGGCGCGGCGATTTCCAGCAGGTGGCCCACTGCCGATGAAAGGACGTAGTCGTCGCTTTCGTAGTACTCGTCATGCTTGGTAAAGCCGCCCAAAGCGCGCGCGATGTCGTTCGCGACAGAAGGCTTTTCGGCGATGATCAGTGCTTTGGACATGACTCGATGTGAGGTTGGTAGATCCGGGTTGGTGGCCTTGAGGGCCAACATGGCGCGAGACGCTCGCTTGAGACCTCTTTCGATCCAATAACGACCGCTTTATAGCACAAGGTGCGAACCCAACGGGTCAAGTGCCATAAAAAGCGCGTCATCATAATTGCGCGTCCGGCGGTTGATCAACTGCGGCAAACGCCGCGTGCGGACAGCGATGCCAGCCGCGATGCCGTCCCAAATGATCGGCGGGGGCCTGTGCCGCAAGCCGCTCGTCGCGAGGCTTTCCGTTTGACCGGGCGGCGCGCGAGGCCGCCTTCAGGCGACCGCCAGCGCCGGTCGGAGCTTCGGCGCTCCGGTTACGCCGGGCAGCGCGGTCAGATCCGACAGCATCCGCTCGACGATCGACACCTGTGGCAAAACCGTACCGAAAAACCGTGTCGTCACCGAGTCTTCGATCAGGACGGTCGGGAAATTCTCGACGTCCAGATCGTCGAACCGATCCGCATGAGTTTCGATGTCGATCCATGCGAAACAGACTTCCGGGTGCCGCTCGGCCAGTTGGTTGAAGGAGTCCCGGTACTCGCGACACGTTCCGCACCACTCCGCGCACAGGCATGCAACGAACAGCGTGTCGGGTTCGTTGACGCGCTCGGCGATCCGGTCCTGGTCGGTGTCGAGGTTCAGCGCGGGCATGAAGTGATTTCCTTGTGTGTTTTGTCGGGTGCTTTGGCGCGAATGTAGCATGGCCGGTCGCGAAAAGTTGCCAATCTGCATTGACGCCGGTCAGTCTCGGCTCAGTCATGATGGGCTCGCATGAAGCGGCCGCCGGGCAGCAGCGTGACCTCGCCGGCGAGTTCGAGCCGGAGCAAGGCGGCGTGCAGGGCGGCGTTCTCCATCTCGGTACGGGCGGCGAGAATTTCAAGCGTGGTCGGCGAATGGCCGAGCGCGGCGAGCAGACGCTGTGCGTCAGGGGCGAGCGCCGGCTGCGGGGCCGGCCCGGACGCCGGTGAGTCGGCGAAGGCTGCGGTCGTAGCGGGCAAAGCGGTCCCACCCGACGAAACGTGCAAACCCGCATGCTCCAGCGGCACGGCCCGCTTCGCCGAGCGTCTCGCATCGCCCGCCGGCCGCCGGGCAAAACCGAGCTCCTCCAGCACCTCGTCAGGCGTTTCCACGAGCCGCGCTCCCTGCTTGATCATCCGATGACAGCCGCGCGACAACGGCGCGTAAATCGATCCGGGCAACGCGAACACGTCGCGCCCCATCTCATTGGCAAGCCGCGCGGTAATGAGCGAACCGGAACGCATAGCCGCCTCGACGATCACGACTCCGCTGACCAGCCCAGCGATCAGCCGGTTGCGCTGTGGGAAGTTGGCGGCGCGTGCCGGCGTGCCGAGCGGCCACTCCGAGAGAATCGCACCCTGCGCGGCGATCTGCCGCGCGAGCGCTTGATGCGCGGCGGGATAGACGAGGTCCGCGCCGGTGCCGACCACCGCGACCGTTCCGCCGGCACCTTCCAACCCGCCCCGATGCGCGGCGCCGTCGATGCCGAGTGCGAGCCCCGATACGACCGTCACGCCCGCCGCCGACAGTTCTCGCGCGAACCGCCGCGCATCCTCGATGCCCTGCGGCGTCGCGCTGCGGCTGCCGACCAGCGCGACCGCGCGCGTATGCAGCAAATCAAGCCGGCCCTTTATATATAGGAGCGGTGGCGGATCGGGGATCGTCAGCAGCGCGGGCGGATAGGCGGGATCGTCGAGCGTGACGATCTGGTTGCCCGGCTGCTCGCGCCATGCGAGCACCGCATCGAGCTGGCCGTCGAACGCTGGACCCGGCGGCGCCAGCACCGCGCGCGCCGCGGCGTCACCGGCGACCTCCACGAGCGTCTCCGGCGACTGCGCCAACAGCGCCTGCGGCAGCCCGAATGCGCCCAGCAACAGGCGCAACGCCGCGGGTTTTAGGCCCGGCGCAAGTGACAACCGCAGCCAGGCGGCAAGTTCGATACGGGTCGCGGGCAAGGTCTGCATGCGGGTCGCTCCTCTGGCGGGGCCTGCGGGCAGGCGGGCGCCATGCTAAAATTTTCATCATCCGAAATAAAAACGCGGAAATAAAACGGCAATGAGCCGCGAATAATCGCGGCGCCGCGCTTACCGGCGCGGGTTCGTCGTCGGGCGCACGAGGCGCGTTGAATCGAACCGGTTCGACATCATCTATCCTCTGCGTATTACGACAGGCTCACAACCTGGCCAAATGGCCAACGCGAGCCGCCAACGGTTGGCGGCGTCTCAAATCACACTCGAAATCATGGCTTTACTGAGCATCCTCAATTACCCGGACAAACGGCTGCACAAGGTGGCGAAGCCAGTCCCGGAGGTCAACGACCGTATCCGCCGTCTCGTCGCGGACATGGCCGAAACGATGTACGCGGCGCCCGGCGTCGGCCTCGCCGCCACCCAAGTGGACGTGCACGAACGCGTGATCGTGATCGACGTGTCGGAAACGCACGACGAACTGCTCGCGTTCATCAATCCGGAAATCGTCTGGTCGAGCGATGAGAGGAAGTTGTCGGAAGAGGGCTGCCTGTCGGTGCCCGGGATCTACGACAACGTCGAGCGTGCCGAGAAAGTGCGCGTGCGTGCGCTCAACGAGAAGGGCGAAACGTTCGAGCTCGATTGCGAGGGGCTGCTCGCCGTGTGCATTCAGCACGAAATGGATCACCTGATGGGCCACGTGTTCGTCGAGTATCTGTCGCCGCTGAAGCAAACGCGCATCAAGAGCAAGATGAAGAAGCTCGCCCACGCGATGTAACGCGCTTTCAACTTGCCTATCGCCCCATTCATGAGTCATTCGTTGCGCGTCATCTTTGCCGGCACACCGGAATTCGCCGCGGCCGCGCTGGCCGCGATTCATGGCGCCGGGTTTGCCGTGCCGCTCGTCTTGACGCAGCCGGACCGGCCGGCGGGTCGCGGCATGAAGCTGCAGGCGAGTCCGGTCAAGCGCTACGCGCAGGAGCACGGCCTTGCGGTTGCGCAGCCCACGTCGCTGCGCCGCGCTGGCAAATATCCACAGGAAGCCGCCGCCGGCGTCGAGCAACTGCGCGCGACGCCGCACGACGTGATGGTTGTCGCCGCCTACGGGCTGATCCTGCCGCAGGAAGTGCTCGACATTCCGCGCTTCGGCTGCATCAACATCCACGCGTCGCTGCTGCCACGCTGGCGCGGCGCGGCGCCGATTCATCGCGCGATCGAGGCGGGCGACGCGCAAACCGGCATCACGCTGATGCAGATGGACGCTGGACTCGACACCGGCGCGATGATTTCCGAAGTACGCACCCCCATCTCCGCCGACGACACCACCGCCACGCTGCACGACCGCCTCGCCGGGGACGGCGCGCAACTGATCGTCGACGCACTGATCGAGCTCGAGCGCAGCGGCAAGCTGACGTCGATCCCGCAACCGGCCGACGGCGTGACCTACGCCGAGAAAATCGCCAAGCACGAAGCGGCGCTCGACTGGCGCCGGCCGGCCGAGGCGCTTGCGCGTCAGGTGCGCGCGTTCGACCCGTTCCCCGGCGGCGCCGGCACGCTCGACGACGGCAGCACCGTCAAGATCTGGGCCGCCACCGCCGTGGCCTCGCCGGCGTCGGGCAGCAACAAGGCGCCAGGCACCATCGTCGAGGTTGCGCCCGACGGCGTGCTGGTCGCTTGCGGCGAAGGTGCACTGCGTCTGACGCAATTGCAGAAGCCCGGCGGCAAGCGCCTGCCGGTGCGCGAATTCCTTGCTGGCTCGCCGCTCGCCGCAGGCCAGCGCTTCCAGCTTCCCGAGGCGCAATAAGCGCGTCTCGCACGCCGGAGCATCGTCCATTCGGCCGGTGTTCTCCGCGCCCGCCGCGAGCGCGACGCGCGTTAGAATCCTCCATGCAGCAGACCAGGTTTTCGAGGGTGCATCACATGTTCGGCATCGTCCATTTCGAGTTTTTCATCGTCGCGGTTTTTCTCCTGAACATCACGCCGGGGCCGGATACCGCTTATATCGTCGGGCGCAGCGTCGCCCAGGGCCGCGGCGCGGGGCTGATGTCGGCGCTCGGCATTTCGGCGGGCTGTTGCATTCACTCGCTTGCCTGCGCGTTTGGACTGACCGCGCTGCTGGCCGCGTCGGCGACGGCGTTCACCATCGTCAAATTCGTCGGCGCGATTTATCTGATCTATCTGGGGGTGCGCCTGATCTTCACGAAACCGGCCGCGGATGCGCCGGTCGGCGACGCGCGCGCGTCGTCCACGCCGAAGTCGCTGCGGCAGTTGTTCCTGCAAGGCTTCTGGACCAACGTTCTGAACCCGAAAGTCGTGCTGTTCTTCGTGTCGTTCTTCCCGCAATTCGTCACGACGGGCAGCGAACACAAGACCTTCGCGTTTCTCACGCTCGGCGCGGTCTTCGTGCTGATGAGCATGGTCTGGAACAGCTTCGTCGCGTGGATCGCGGGAAGCGTCACGCAGCGTTTCTCGGGCAAACCGGTGGTCAAGCGCTGGCTCGATCGCGGCGTCGGCAGCGCGTTCGTCGGCCTGGGCATCAAACTCGCGAGCGCCGCGCGATGATTGAATTTTCCCGCATCGCCCATATCTAACATTTCGCTTACAGTCTGGCGCCGCAATCGCGCGGCACGGAGATGAAGGCCACGCTCGGGGCAAGGAGTTGCAGACATGTTTAACTGGGTGAAAACCGCGATGTTGATGGCCGCGATTACGGCCCTTTTCATCGTGATCGGCGGGATGATCGGCGGGTCGCGCGGCATGATGGTCGCGCTCGTGATCGCCCTTGGGATGAATTTCTTCTCGTACTGGTTCTCCGACAAGATGGTCCTGCGCATGTACAACGCGCAGGAAGTCGACGAAAACAGCGCGCCGCAGTTCTATCGGATGGTGCGCGATCTCGCCACGCGCGCGAACCTGCCGATGCCGCGCGTCTACCTGATCAACGAAGACGCGCCGAACGCGTTCGCCACCGGCCGCAACCCGGAGCACGCGGCAGTCGCGGCGACCACCGGCATTCTGCGCGTACTGTCCGAGCGCGAAATGCGCGGCGTAATGGCGCACGAACTCGCGCACGTGAAGCATCGCGACATTCTGATCTCGACGATTTCGGCGACCATGGCCGGCGCGATTTCCGCGTTGGCGAACTTCGCGATGTTCTTCGGCGGCCGCGACGAAAACGGCCGTCCCGCGAACCCGATCGCGAGCATCGCGGTTGCGCTGCTCGCGCCGATTGCGGGTGCGTTGATCCAGATGGCGATTTCGCGTGCGCGCGAATTCGAAGCCGACCGGGGCGGCGCGCAGATTTCGGGCGACCCGCAGGCACTGGCGTCGGCGCTCGACAAGATCCATCGCTATGCGAGCGGCATTCCGTTCCCGACGGCCGAGGCGCATCCGGCCACCGCGCAGATGATGATCATGAATCCGCTGTCGGGCGGCGGTATCGCGAGTCTGTTCTCGACGCACCCGGCGACCGAGGAACGCATCGCGCGTTTGATGGAAATGGCGCGCACCGGGCGCTTCGACTGAGGCGCCGCGTCGCTCGGCGCGTCGAGCCTGAAGTACTGAAGAGCGGGCCCGCGAGGCCCGCTTTTTTTCGCACCGTTCGTCGCCACTGCGCGACAGCGTCTGCGGCCACCACCCACGCATGGCAGCGCCCCACCGGCGCCACGCTACAATGTGCGCTGATTGCGCCGCGCGCACCGTGCGGCTTGCCCTTGCTCCCTTCATGACTCCAAAGCCTTCTTCGCGTTCTGCTTCCTCGTCGGCGCATTCGCGCGAATCCCGTTTGTCGACGCTGCAACTGTCGCCCGAATCGCTCGGGTTCGCACTCGATTGCGCGGCCCAGGCCGTCGGCGCCGTGCGTCTCGGCGCGGCCTTGCCCGCGGCGCTGCAAAGCGTTTTCGTGGCGGTGCCCGAGGACAACGCCGCAGCGGCGCGCGGCGCGGTGCAGGATATCGCCTATCGCACGATGCGCCGTCTCGCAACCGCCGAGTGGCTGATCGCGAAGCTGGTGAAGAAGGCGCCTCCGCCGCACGTCGCGCATGTGCTCGCGTGCGCGCTCGCGCTGCTCGTCGACGACGAAGCGAGCGCCGCCTACACGCCGTTCACGGTCGTCGACCAGGCGGTCAGGGTGATTGGCGCGCGTCGCGAGTTCGCGTTCGCGAAGGGGCTCGTCAACGCGGTGCTGCGCAACTTCTTGCGCGAGCGCGACACGTTGCTCGCCTCGGTGCAAGCCGATGAAGTAGCGCGCTGGAACTATCCGGCCTGGTGGATCGACGCGGTGAAGCGCGCATGGCCCGAGGCGTGGCAATCGGTGCTGGCCGCCGGCAACACGCAAGGTCCGCTGACGTTGCGCGTGAACGCGCGTCATTCGACGGTCGACGCCTATCTGCAAGTGCTGCAACGCCAGCAGATCGCCGCAAGCAAGGCTGGCGAGTACGCGGTCACGCTCGCGACGCCAATGCCGGTCGAGCGCATTCCGGGCTTCAGCGAAGGTGTCGTGTCCGTGCAGGACGCAGGGGCGCAACTCGCCGCGCAATTGCTCGGCGTGCGCGACGGCATGCGCGTGCTCGACGCATGCGCGGCCCCTGGCGGCAAGACCGGGCATCTGCTCGAGCTCGCCAACATTCAAGTGGTTGCGCTCGAAAGCGATGCGTCTCGCGCGCGCCGCATCGGCGAAAACCTGCGGCGTCTGAAGCTCGAAGCGGAAGTGCGCATCGGCGACGCGGGCAACCCCGCGCAGTGGCACGACGACCTCGACCAGCCGTTCGACCGCATCCTCGCCGACGTGCCGTGCTCGGCGTCGGGCATCGTGCGGCGTCATCCGGATATTCGCTGGCTGCGTCGTCAGTCCGATATCGCCGCGCTCGTCGCCGAACAGCGCCGCATTCTCGACGCGCTGTGGCCGCTCGTGAAACCGGGCGGCGAGATGCTTTACGTCACCTGTTCGATCTTCCCCGAAGAGGGCGAGTTGCAGGCACAGTGGTTTGGAAACCAGCACCAGGATGCGGTACGATTGGACGCGCCGGGGCAGCTTTTACCCTCAGTTGCCCGCGCGCCCGCCGACCCATCGGCCGGTTCTCATGCTGGACGACCCGCTGAATTCAGCGCCGGCACGAACTCAGACCACGACGGATTTTTCTACGCGCGCTTTCAGAAACGGTGACCATAAAACGCTTCTTCCCGCTTCGGCTCGCTGCCGTGCTCTGGATCGCGCTGGCCGTCTGGCTTGCAGCGCCGGGCGCGGCGCACGCTGACTCGATAGCGGTGCAGCGGGCGTCGCTGCAGGCCGACAACGGCGGCTGGAGTCTCGACGCGCATTTCGAATTCCAGCTGAACAGCAATCTCGAAGACGCGGTCAACAAAGGCATTCCGCTTTATTTCACGACCGATTTCGAACTGAGCCGGCCGCGCTGGTACTGGTTCGACGAGCAGCCGGTCAGCGTGTCGCAAAGTTTGCGGCTGTCGTTCCAGCCACTCACGCGCGAATATCGCGTGTCGAGCGTGCAGTCGGGCGGCTTGCAGCTCGGCTTTTCCACGCTCAACGATGCGCTCGCGGTGATCAAGCACGTGACGTCGTGGCACGTGATCGACCGCAATCAGGTGCGGGTCGGCGAAACCTATAACGCGTCCGTGCGCATGCAACTCGACATCGGGCTGATGCCCAAGCCGTTCCAGATCGACGCGGTGAACAACCGCGACTGGAACCTCGCCTCCGATTGGAAGCGCTTCACTTTCACGGCCGCCGATCGTGCTAAATAAAGTGCGCTCATCTTCCACCAGTGTCAGCAGCATCGTCGTGCGCGTGCTCGTGTCGACGGTCGCGGTGACGGCCGTGTTGCTGCTCGTGTTGCTGGCCGCCGCCAGCGCGAACACCGAATTCTTCGACCGCTATTACCAGTGGCTGTATGCGGCCAACGTCGCGGTCGCGTTGATCTTTCTGCTGGTGGTGGCGACGCTCGTCGTCATCATCATCGTGCGATTACGCACGGGCAAATTCGGCACACGGCTGCTCGCGAAGCTCGCGTTCTTCATGGCGCTGGTCGGTGTGGTGCCGGGCGGCATCATCTACATCGTGTCGTATCAGTTCGTGTCGCGCAGCATCGAGTCGTGGTTCGACGTGAACGTCGAAACCGCGCTCGCGTCCGGCCTCAACCTCGGGCGCGGCATGCTCGACGCGTCGCTGTCCGATCTGCAGACGAAGGCGCGTCTGATGTCCGAGCAGCTCGCGAGCGCGGATGCGGCCGGCACCACGTTGACGCTGCTGCGTTTGCGCGACCAGTTCGGTGTGCAGGACGCGACGATCGTCGAGCCGACCCGCAGCATGTCTGGCGCGACGCCGGACATGCACGTGGTCGCGCAGGCGTCCGGCAACTACGCGATGCTGCTGCCGAACGATCTGCCGACACCGCTGATGATCGAGCAGGCGCGTGGCCATGGCTATGCGGCGATCGAAGGCGAAGTGGACGGCGATCCGAATGCGCACGGCGGCAAGGGAGCGCTGCGTCTGCGCGTGGTGCAGCGTATTCCCGATGCGAACGCGTCGCTATTGCAGCCCGCCGAGCGCTTCCTGCAACTGACGCAGCCGGTCTCGACGACACTCGCGCGCAATGCCGACTCGGTGCAGCGCGCGTATCGCGAGTATCAGGAGAAGGCGCTCGGCCGCACCGGCTTGCGCAAGATGTACATCGGCACGCTGACCCTGTCGCTGTTTCTCGCGACTTTCATCGCGATGATGCTCGCGCTGGCGCTCGGCAATCAGCTCGCGCGGCCGCTATTCCTGCTCGCGCAGGGCACGAAGGAAATCACCGAGGGCGACTACACGCCAAAGCGCGAGATCAAGTCGCGCGACGAACTCGGTTTCCTCACGCAGTCGTTCAATGCGATGACGCGGCAGTTGTCGGAAGCGCGCGGGGCGGTCGAGAAAAATCGTATCGCGCTCGAGCATTCGAAGGCGTATCTCGAGAGCATCCTCGCGAACCTGACCGCGGGTGTGTTCGTGTTCGACCGGCAATTCCGGCTGACCACCGCGAATCGAGGCGCCGAGCGGATTTTCCGTCAGCCGTTCCAGACGGTGCTCGGCTCGTCGCTCGATCAGATCGGCGTGCTCGGCGAATTCGGCGCGATGGTGCGCAAGGCATTCGCCGATCGCGAAGCGGCGAGTGAAGACGGCCATGACGACAACGGCCATTGGCAGCAGCAGTTCTCGGTGCCGGTGCCCGGCGAAACCGAGCCGCTCACGCTGCTCGTGCGCGGCGCGCGCCTCGTCGCGGCGAACGAGCGCGACGCTGAGGGCATGCAGACCGCGGGCTACGTGATCGTGTTCGACGACATCTCCGACGTGATCTCCGCGCAGCGTTCGATCGCATGGGGCGAAGTCGCGCGGCGCCTCGCGCACGAGATCAAGAATCCGCTCACGCCGATTCAACTGTCGGCCGAACGATTGCAGATGAAGCTCGCCGACAAGCTCGCGCCGTCGGATGCGGACGTGCTGAAGCGCGGCGCGACGACGATCGTCAATCAGGTCGCCGCGATGAAGCAGATGGTCGACGATTTCCGCGACTACGCGCGCACACCGCCCGCGGTACTCGCGCATCTGCAATTGAATGGTCTGGTCAGCGAGGTGCTCACGCTGTACGGTATCGAAGAAGGCAAGGGCGCGATCCAGGTCGAGCTGGCGACCTTGCCCGCGATACGCGGCGACGCGACGCAGTTGCGACAGGTGATCCACAACCTGCTGCAGAACGCGCAGGACGCGGTCGCCGAAGTCGCGCATCCGCGTGTTTTGCTCGAGACGAGGACAGTAGAATACGGAGACCCCGACGCGCAAGGCAAGGCGCGCGTCGCGGTCCGTCTGACAGTGTCGGACAACGGACCAGGCTTCCCCGCGCGTATCCTCACGCGCGCGTTCGAGCCGTACGTGACGACCAAGGCCAAGGGTACGGGTCTGGGACTTGCGATGGTCAAGAAGATCGTCGACGAACATGGCGCGCGCATCGACATTCGCAATCGCATGAAGGCCGGCGACGTGATCGAAGGCGCGCAGATTTCGATTCTCTTCCTTCAACTGGCGGACGACCCCGCGCAGCCGGGTGCACCTGGTTCGGGTGCCCATCCGGCGCACGGCGGCGCGTCGCAGGGAACGACAAAAGCAACAGTGCAGACAAGGGCAGCGTAAATGGCAACCATCCTGGTGGTAGATGATGAAATGGGCATCCGGGAACTGCTCTCGGAGATCCTCAGCGACGAGGGACACGTCGTGGAGGCCGCTGAAAACGCGCAGGAGGCGCGCGAGTTCCGTCTGCGTCAGGCGCCGGACCTCGTGCTGCTCGACATCTGGATGCCGGACACCGACGGCGTGACGCTGCTCAAGGAATGGGCCGCGCAAGGTCAATTGACGATGCCCGTGATCATGATGTCCGGTCACGCGACGATCGACACCGCGGTCGAGGCCACCAAGATCGGCGCGCTCAACTTCCTCGAAAAGCCGATCGCGTTGCAGAAGCTATTAAAGGCGGTCGAGCAGGGACTCGCGCGTGGTAACGCGGCGGCCGTGCCTGGCGGCGTGGCTGCGAAGCCGGCGTTGCCGGTCAGCGCATCGTCAGTCGCGTCGGCGGCCGCGTTGCCGATACTGTCGTCCGATGGCGTCGGCGGCGGCACGCTCGTCGCGCAAACCGCGTCGATCTCGTTCGACATTCCGCTGCGCGATGCGCGCGATGCGTTCGAGCGCGCGTACTTCGAATATCACCTCGCGCGCGAGAACGGCAGCATGACGCGTGTCGCGGAGAAGACCGGTCTCGAGCGCACGCATCTTTATCGCAAGCTGAAGCAACTCGGCGTCGATCTCGGCAAGAACAAAGGGGAGTGAGCGCCACGTGTTGCATGCGAACGCGGCCCGGCAGATTATTTATGAAAGGGCTTGCTGAACTGCGGATCGCTTGATATAGTTTCGTTCTTCGTTGGCCCGGTAGCTCAGTTGGTAGAGCAGCGGATTGAAAATCCGCGTGTCGGTGGTTCGATTCCGCCCCAGGCCACCAGGATTCAGCCCCAGGAAATCGCAAGATTCCCTGGGGCTTTTCCGTTTGGCGGGCAAGTCGTCACTTCGGCTTGCCATGCAGTTGAAGCCGCGCGCGTGGAACAGCTGGTGTCGGCGACTTCGGTGTCGCGTGATAAAATCGCGCCAGTTCAAGGACTTGCATGCAGGCGTCGCACGCGGTCGTGCACCGCGCGAATGCAGTGCCGAGCATGTCGCACCGAAGCACCCAATCCTTCGCCCGACGATCGGCGGTATAAGCGCCCAGCCACGTTCCCGCGCAACGCGCGACCTATACTGCTTTGGGCCGGCACAGTGCCGGCACACGTCGCGCCGCGTTGCTTGCATGGCGCACCTCGCGCAGCGCGACGTGGCACTCTCATTCACGGAGTATCACGGTGATCCGCAAAGACGCTAAGCGTAGCGCGCTCGTGCTGTTTTCCGGCGGCCAGGATTCCGCCACGTGTCTTGCGTGGGCGCTCGACCGTTACGACACGGTCGAAACGGTCGGCTTCGATTATGGTCAGCGTCATCGTGTCGAACTCGAATGCCGCGAAGGATTCCGTCAGGCCGTCGTGCGTGCGTTTCCGGCGTGGGCCGATCGTCTCGGCGACGATCACACGATCGACCTGTCGCTGCTCGGCGCGATCAGCGACACCGCGATGACGCGCGAGATCGAAATCGAAGCCATGGCCAATGGGTTGCCGAACACGTTCGTGCCGGGCCGCAATCTGATGTTCATGACGATCGCCGCGGCCATCGCGTATCGGCGCGGTTTGCAGGTGCTGGTCGGCGGGATGTGCGAGACGGACTTCTCGGGCTACCCCGATTGCCGCGACGACACGATGAAGGCGCTGCAGGTCGCGCTGAATCTCGGCATGGACGCGCGTTTCGCGCTGGAGACGCCGCTGATGTGGCTCGACAAGGCCGACACGTGGCGCCTCGCGCGCGAGCTCGGCGGCGACGCATTGGTGGAACTGGTGCGTGTCGAGACGCATACCTGCTACGTCGGCGAACGGGCCGAGTTGCACGCATGGGGCTTCGGCTGCGGCGAATGCCCGGCATGCCGGTTGCGCAAACGCGGCTATGAGGCCTATCTCGCCGGCGAAAAAGTCACCGAGCCGGTCTGACGGCTCGCGCGAGAGCGCCCATCATTGACCATCATTGATTCAGGAACACAGGACAGAAAGCAGCATGACGTACGCGGTCAAGGAAATTTTCTACACGTTGCAGGGCGAGGGCGCGAATGCCGGGCGGCCGGCCGTGTTCTGCCGTTTCGCGGGCTGCAATCTGTGGTCCGGCCGCGAAGAGGATCGCGCGGACGCCGTCTGCCGTTTCTGCGACACCGATTTCGTCGGCACCGACGGCGAGAACGGCGGCAAGTACCGCACCCCCGACGAACTGGTCGCGATGATCGCGTCGCAATGGCCGCAAGGCGAGGGCGAACGCTTCGTCGTGTGCACTGGCGGCGAGCCGATGCTGCAGCTCGATCAGCCGCTCGTCGACGCGCTGCACGCGGCCGGCTTCGAGATCGCGATCGAGACCAACGGCTCGCTGCCGGTGCTCGACACGATCGACTGGATCTGCGTGAGCCCGAAGGCCGACGCGCCGCTCGTCGTGACGAAGGGCAACGAACTGAAAGTCGTGATCCCGCAGGACAACCAGCGCCTCGACGACTACGCCAAGCTCGACTTCGAGTATTTCCTCGTCCAGCCGATGGACGGCCCGTCGCGCGACATCAACACGAAGCTCGCGATCGACTGGTGCAAACGTCATCCGCAGTGGCGCCTGTCGATGCAGACTCACAAGTATCTGAACATTCCCTGATTTGCCGTGCTGACGATTACCCGAAAACTCGAATTCGACGCGGGCCACCGCATTCCCGATCACCGCAGCCAGTGCCGTAATCTGCATGGCCATCGCTACGTGCTCGAAATCACGCTGCTAGGCGATCTGGTCGACACCGAAGGCGCGCCCGATCGCGGCATGGTGATGGACTTCGCCGACGTGAAGTCGCTCGCCAACGAGCACCTGGTCGACAAGTGGGACCACGCGTTTCTCGTCTACGAAGGCGACACGCAGGTGCGTGGCTTCCTCGACAGCATGGCGGATCACAAGACGGTCGTGATCGATCGCATTCCGACCGTCGAAAACCTCGCCGCGATTGCGTTCGACATTCTCGCGAACGTCTACGACGCGCACTACGGCGTGAACCTGCGCCTGCACAAAGTGCGTCTGTACGAGACGCCGAATTGCTGGGCCGAGGTGGTCCGCGACTCGCTTCCCACCTGAATCCACGCCCCGCCACGCGAACGAACTCTCGCGTTATTGTCACGGTATGATCGTTCCGACCAACACACGGAGCGAGACATGCCGGTCACCGCATCGCGTCGCAGCAGGCAACGAGGCCGTCAGCGCCCCGGTGCCTGGCTGATCCGCTATCTGGCCCCGCTTCGCATTGCAAACCTGCACGAGGCCAGCCGATGAGCACCTTCACCAACTCCCTCAAACAACGTCTGAAGGACAACGCGCCGCTGATCGGGCTGTGGTTGTCGCTCGGCAGCGAGGCCGCCGCGGAAGCACTCGCGCACGCCGGCTTCGACTGGCTGCTGATCGACATGGAGCACGCGCCCAACGATAGCGGCGGCGTCGAGTCGCAATTGCGCGCGATTGCCGCCGCGCATCTGCCGAGCGAGCCGGTGGTGCGGGTGCCCGCGAGCGAGCCGTGGCTCGTCAAGCGCGTGCTCGACGCCGGCGCGCGCACGCTGATGTTCCCGAACATCGAATCCGCTGAAGACGCGGCACGCGCCGTGCGGCTCACCCAATATCCGACCGCCGAGGCGCTCGACGGCCTGCGCGGCGTCGCGGGCGTCGTGCGCGCGGCCGGTTACGGCATGCGGCGTGATTACGTGCAGACGGCCAACGCACAGATCGCGACGATTGTGCAGATCGAATCGGCGCGCGGCTTGCGGGAGGTCGAGCAGATCGCGGCGACGCCGGGCGTCGATTGCCTGTTCGTCGGGCCGGCCGATCTGGCCGCGAGCCTTGGTCATCTCGGCGACGCGAAACACGCGGACGTGCAGGCGGCGATGGCGCGTATCGTCAGCGCGGCGGACAAAGCCGGCATTGCCGCCGGCATCTTCGCGATGGACGTGGCGAGCGCGCGGCAGCATCGCGACGCCGGTTTTCGCTTCGTCGCGCTAGCCGCCGACGTGATCTGGATGTTGCGCGCGACGCGCCAGGCATTACAGGAGGTGAGGTCATGAACGGCAGAGTGCAGGGGGGCGCCGGGCGGATGATCACGCGAGTGACCGCGCAAGTGACCATGGCGGTGGCGCTGCTCGCGACTGGGGCGTGGAACGCCGCGTATGCACAGGATCACGTCGCCAAGGCGAACGATCCGCAGACGCAATCCGCGGTGGCCGACTACAACGCCGGCAATCTTGGCGCGGCGCTGAGCGAATTCCGCCAGGCCGCCGAGCGCGGCAGCCGCCTCGCCCAGTTCAATTACGCGATGATGCTGCTCAACGGCGAAGGCACGCCGGTCAACGTCGACGAAGGCAAGAAGTGGCTGCGCAAGGCCGCCGACGCGAACATGTCGCACGCGCAATACGTGTACGGCAAGATGTACGACGATGGCGAGTTCGTCGGGCGCGATCCGGTGGAGGCGCATCGCTGGTTCATGAAGGCGGCCGCGCAGGGCCATGTGCAGGCGGAGCTCGCGCTCGCGAATCAGTTCCTCGACGGACGCGGTACCGAGCGTGACAACAAGCAGGCGTTCGTCTGGTACAAGAAAGCGGCGCAGGGCGGCGACATGACCGCGCAGTACGTGACCGGCTCGTTCTACGAGCGTGGCGGCGATGGCGTCGACCGGAATCTGAATGTGGCGCGCGCATATTACGCGGCCGCGGCGGCGCAGGGCGATCCGGCCGCGCGCCTGAAGTATCAGCAGTTGAGCGCGCAGCTGCGCGATCAGAAGGAAGTGAAGCCGCAGTAATAAAGCAGCAAAAAAGCAAAAAGGGCGCTCGCAACGAGCGCCCTTTTTTGCATTGTCGTTTGCTAGCGTGCCGCTAGCTACGGGTTAGCTCTGCATCAACCGCTTCTGTCGCGCGACGCTCATGATCAGCCCGATCGCGACGCCCAATGTAGTCAGCGCGGTGCCACCGTAACTCATGAACGGCAACGGCACGCCGACCACCGGCAGAATTCCGCTCACCATGCCGATATTGACGAACGCGTACGTGAAGAACGCCATCGTCAACGAGCCGGCCAATAATCGCCCGAACAATGTCGCGCCGTTGGCCGCGATGTAGAGCCCGCGCGCGATCAATAGCATGTACAGCGTGAGCAGCACGATTCCGCCTGCCAAACCGAACTCTTCCGAAAACACCGCGAAGATGAAGTCGGTGTGCTTCTCGGGGATGAACTCCAGATGCGCCTGCGTACCCTTCAGCCAACCCTTGCCGAGCGGGCCGCCCGAGCCGATCGCGATCACCGCTTGAATCGTGTGGAAGCCTTTGCCGAGCGGGTCCGAGGTCGGATCGAGCAGCGTGCAGATGCGGTGCTTCTGGTAGTCGTGCATCAGCGGCCACTGCACTTCGGGCTGACAGATCTTGTCCTGGAACGCCGCGATCGATGCAACCGCAATCACGGCCGCGATCAGCACCGGCATGATCAGCTTGAAGCTCAGCCCCGCGAAGTAAATCACGAACAGGCCGGCCGCGAACACGAGCACGGCCGTGCCGAGGTCGGGCTGCTTCGCGATCAGGCCGACCGGCACGATGAGGATCACGAAGCCAACCAGGTAGTCGTACCAGCGCATCACGCCTTCGCGGCGCTGGTAGTACCAGGCGAGCATCAGCGGTGTGGCGATCTTCATGATTTCCGATGGCTGGATCACCACGCCGACGTTGATCCAGCGCTTCGCGCCCTTGCGCGTAAGGCCGAACATCGCGACTGCGACCAGTAGCGCGATCCCGAACGCGTAGAGCGGGACCGCGAAGCGCATCAGCGTAGTGGGCGGCACATTGGCGAGCCCCCACATCAGCACGAAGGTGAGCAGGATGTTGCGCAACTGGTCTTCGACGCGGCCCGGCATGTCGAGCGTCGCGCTGTACAGCGTGACGATGCCGACGCACAGCAGCAGAAACACGATCAGTGCGAGCGGACGGTCGAAGCCTACGAACATCCGTTTGATGCGCTCGAGCCAGGCGCGCTTGTCGAATTGCATGCCTTTCTCCTTATTCGTCGATGCCGCCGGCGGCCGGCTGGCGCGGCGACGCGCCCTGGAAGCTGTCCTCGCGCGATGGTGCCGCTGCGGTCGGCGCCGGCTCGCTTGCCGGACGGGGTTGGTGCGGGGCGCCGGACGTACGCGACGCGGATTTCTTTGCCACGGACGAAGCCGATGCCGGCTTCGCCGCCGAGGCCGCGCGCGCTGCGGTGGCCGAAGCCGCTGCCGGCGCGCTGGCCGGCACCGTTGCCGCCGCGCCAGCCGACGCCGCCACCGGCACAGACGCGCCATTCGCGCCCGAAGCCGCAACGGCCGCCGACGCACCGGAGGTCACCGCGGCAGCCGCCGCCCCTGGCATCGGCAGTGCCTTGAAGCCCGCCGCAATCCTGAGCGGCTGAGCGCCATCATGCGAGGCCGGCGTATCGCCGACCTGCGGCGCGGATGCTTCGAGCGTGGTCGATGCCGCTACCGCGACGGCCGCTTCTTCCGCACCGGGCTTGTTCTTGCCGACCAGGTAATAGTCGAGCACCCTGCGCGCGATCGGACCGGCCGCCTCCGCGCCCCAACCGCCGTTTTCGACGACCAGCGCGAGTGCGATCTTCGGTTGATCGGCCGGCGCGAAGGCGATGAACAGCGCGTGATCGCGCAAATTCTCGGCAACCGCGTGACCTTTGTAGTTCGCGCCTTGCAGCGAGTACACCTGCGCGGTACCGGTCTTGCCGGCCGCCTGATATGGCGCGCCCGCGAATACTTTGGCCGCCGTGCCGTTCGTGACCACGCCTTCCATCGCGCGCTTGATGAAGTCGATGTCCTGCTGCTTGACCGCGATCTTGTCGCTCGGATCGCGCACCACCGGCCGCGTGTCCTTCGTGATCGGATTCTCGATGTCGCGCACGAGGTGCGGCTTCATCACGACGCCGTTGTTCGCGAGCGTTGCGGTGGCATGGGCGAGCTGCAGGATCGTGAACGAGTTGTAGCCCTGGCCGATGCCGAGGCTGACCGTTTCGCCTTCGTACCACTTCTGCTGCTCGGGGCGGCGGTACGCGTGGCGCTTCCAGTCGGTCGACGGCAGGATGCCCTTCGCTTCGCCGGCGATGTCGATGCCGGTGATCTGCCCGAAGCCCCACGGCTTCATGAAGTTCGCGATGTTGTTGACGCCGAGATCGTGCGCGAGCATGTAGAAGTACGTGTCGTTCGACACGACGATCGCGCGGTTCATGTCGATCCAGCCTTGGCCCGAGCGCACGTCGTTGCGGAACGTGTGGCCGCCGAACGTGTAGTAACCGGGGTCCTGGAAGCCCCAGCTCGGCGTGCGCTTGTGCAGCGTCAGCGCGGCGAGCGCCATGAACGGCTTGTAGGTCGAGCCCGGCGGATAGGTGCCGTGCAGCGGCCGGTTCAGGAGCGGATGGTCGGGCGAGTTGTTCAGCTCGTCCCAGGTCTGCTGGTCGATGCCGTCGACGAAGGAATTCGGATCGAAGCTCGGCGCCGACACGAATGCGAGCACGTCGCCGGTGGACGGCTCGATCGCGACGAGCGCGCCGCGGTGTCCGGCGAACGCCTGCTCGGCGACCTGCTGAAGGCCGATGTCGAGCGACAGCACGAGGTTGTTGCCCGGCGTCGCCTGGGTGCGCGACAGCGTACGCACCGGGCGGCCGCCCGCCGTCACCTCGACTTCCTCGAAACCGGTCTGGCCGTGCAGTTCGGTCTCGTAGCTCTGCTCGACGCCGATCTTGCCGATGTAATCGGTGCCCTTGTAGTTGTTCGCGTCAAGACGCGGATCGTAGTGGTCCGGATCGCTGTCGTTCTGATCGCTGGCGTCGTCGATGCGGTCCTGGTCGCGTTGCGAAATCCGTCCGATGTAGCCGATCACGTGCGCGGCCGTCGGCCCGAGCGGGTACTGGCGGAACAGCCGCGCGCGCACTTCGACGCCAGGGAAGCGGAAGCGCTGCGCGGTGAAGCGCGCGACTTCGTCGTCGGTCAGGCGCGTGCGGATCGGCAGACTTTCGAAGTTCTTCGAGTCTTCCTGCAGCTTCTTGAAGCGGCGACGGTCGCGCGCATCGATCGACACGACGGTGGCGAGGTTGTCGATCACGTTATCGAGCGTGTCGTTCAGCTTCGACGGGGTGATTTCAAGCGTATAGGCCGAGTAGTTCTTCGCGAGCACGACGCCGTTCCGGTCGGTGATGATGCCGCGGTTCGGCACGATCGGCGCGACGGAGATGCGGTTTTCATCGGCTTGCAGCGAGTACTTGCTGTAGTGCCAGACCTGCAGGAACAGGAAGCGGAAGCCGATCAGCCCGAAGCAGACAAACACGAACAGGCCGGCCGCCGCGACGCGCAGGCGGAATTTCGTGAGCTGCTGTTGAGTGTCCTTGAATTCGGTCATGCGATTCTGCAAAAGGCCGGCATGCGGCCATCAAGAGTGTGCGCCCAAACTGGCCGCGGCCGGTGGGCCCGATGCGGGATCAAATGGGGCGCGTATCGTCCGGGTCGGCGGGGCGGCGCTGCGGCATCAGCAGCAAGATGCTGGCGACCGGCCACAGCGCAGCTTCGACGAAACCGTCGATCAGATAACTCCAGCCCGGAAACGCCGCGCCGGTCAACAACCGGATCACGAACGGCACCAGTTGCGCGACGACGAGCAGCGGCATCACCGCGAACGTCTGCACGCCGAGCGACATCCACAACACGCGGCGGTGAATCGTGATCGCGCCGTACGAGAGCAGCGTGTAGGCGAGCGCGTGCTCGCCGAGCAGGCTCGCGTTGTGCACGTCCATCAGCAGACCGAGCAGAAACGCGATGCCCATGCCCACCTTGCGCGGCTGATGGACATTCCAGAACAGCAGCACGAGTGCGACGAAATCGGGCACGCCGGCGAGACGCCCCCACGGCATCAGGTTCAGCAGGAACGCGGAAGCGAGGCTGAACGCGATGAAGTACGGGTTGACCGGCTGCAGGATGTATTGCGGGCGATTCATGGCTGAGCCCCCGGCTCGGCTTGCGGCTTCACGTTCTTCGCGGCGGCCGGCTTTTCGGCTTTCCTGTCGGCTGCGGGCTTGTCGGACTTCTTGTCGGCCGCAGCTTTGCCCGGCGCCTTTTCCACGGATTTGGCTGCGGGCTTTTCGGTCGGCGCTTTGTCGGCGGCGTTCCTGTCGGCTGGCCTGGCGGCGGATTTGTCCGCCGCGCCCTTGCCGTCCGCTGCTTTGGCGCCCTTCTTCGCTTTCGCTTCCTTCGCGACGGTTGCCGCGTCGGGTTCGTCCGCCGGGCGCGGCGGCGCGTTGTTCTGGACGTGCAGCACGAGCACCTGACGCGCACCGCGCACTGCGGCGACCGGCAGACTGACTACGTGCGCAAACGCGGTGTCGGCCTGCTTGTCGACGCGCACGACCTTCGCGACCGGCAGCCCCGGCGGATACACGCCGTCGAGGCCGCTCGTGACGAGCTCGTCGCCGGTCTGGACGTCGGCGCTGATCGGCACGAAGCGCAGATCGAGCGTGTCGCCCTTCGGCGTACCGTAGATCACGCTGCGTAAGCCGGTGCGCAGAATTTCGACCGGCACCGCCTGGTCCTTGTCCGTCAGCAGCGTGACTTCGGCCTGCAGCGGGAACACCCGTGTGACCTGGCCGATCACGCCATCTTCGTCGACGACCGGCGAGCCGTTCTGGATGCCTTGCTGCGCGCCGCGTCCGATCACGACCTTCTGCGTGAACGGATCGCGCGTGTCGTACTGGATTTCGGCGGGCAGCGATTGCGTGGTGAGGCTCTGCGACAGTTGCATCAGCGCGCGCAGATGGCCATTTTCGGCGGCGAGCGACGCGGCCAGATTGGCCTGCTGCGACAGCCGCAGATCCTTCGCGCGCAGCTTCGCGTTCTCGTCGCGCAGCGTGGCGCTCGTCACGGCGAGGTCGGCGGCGCCCATGAAGATGTCGCGCGGCACGAGCGCTGCGCGCTGCAAAGGATAAAGACCCGCGCCGAGCACGCCGCGGACGATTTCGAGCGTCTGGAAGCGGGCATCGGAGATCAGCAGGGCGAGCGCCAGCACGACGAAGAACACCAGTCGGGCCAGAGCGGAGGGGCCTTGCTTGAACAGGGGCGGCGGACTGTATTCCATGGTCGGCGCCGGGGGCGTGAGCGGTTGGGTGAGACGGCGACGCGCAAGGCGCGCGCGGTCAGCGAGCGGAGGCTGGTCGGCCCAGCCAACGACAAAGCGGCCCGCAAGGGGCCGTGTGCCAGATCCGCGCTACTGACATGGGAGGAAGGCTCGCTTACTCGTACGAGAAGATGCTGCCGAGCTTGTCCATGCGTTCGAGCGCCATGCCCGAGCCGCGCACGACGCAGGTCAGCGGGTCTTCGGCGACGAGCACCGGCAGGCCGGTTTCTTCGGCGAGCAGGCGATCGAGGTCGCGCAGCAGCGCGCCACCGCCGGTCAGCATCATGCCGCGCTCGGCGATGTCCGCGCCGAGTTCCGGCGGCGTCTGTTCCAGTGCGATCTTCACCGACGACACGATCTGGTTCAGCGGATCGGTCAGCGCTTCGAGGATTTCGTTGCTGGAGATCGTGAAGCTGCGCGGAATGCCTTCCGACAGATTGCGGCCCTTCACTTCCATTTCCTTGACTTCGGAGCCCGGGAACGCGGAGCCGATTTCCTTCTTGATGGCTTCGGCGGTCTGTTCGCCGATCAGCATGCCGTAGTTGCGGCGGATGTAGTTGACGATCGCTTCGTCGAACTTGTCGCCGCCGACGCGCACCGAGCCCTTGTACACGATGCCGCCGAGCGAGATCACGCCGACTTCTGTCGTGCCGCCGCCGATGTCGACGACCATCGAACCCGTTGCTTCCGACACCGGCAGGCCCGCGCCGATCGCGGCAGCCATCGGCTCTTCGATCAGATACACCTGCGAGGCGCCCGCGCCGTGCGCGGCTTCCTTGATCGCGCGACGCTCGACCTGGGTCGAACCGCACGGCACGCAGATGATGATGCGAGGTGACGGCGAGAACATGCGCGATTCGTGAGCAGTCTTGATGAACTGCTTGATCATCTGCTCGGTGACGGTGAAGTCGGCGATCACGCCGTCTTTCATCGGGCGGATCGCCTCGATGTTGCCCGGCACCTTGCCGAGCATCTGCTTGGCTTCCTTGCCGACTGCCTGAATGGTCTTCTTGCCGTTGGGGCCGCCTTCCTGGCGGATCGACACGACCGACGGTTCGTCGAGAACGATGCCCTTGCCGCGCATGTAGATAAGGGTGTTGGCGGTGCCGAGGTCAATCGCCAGATCGTTGGAGAAGTAGCTGCGCAAAAAACCGAACATTCAAAATCCTGTCTCGCTGGGGGCCGGGCCTCGCACCGTATGCGTAGGGCGGCAGCGGAAAAATAACAGCTTCAACCGGGCGGTAGCGACGCCACATGAACTTGAAGCCGCGGGGGAGTCTACCGGAGGCCGTTGCAAAGCCAGGGCGGAAAGCGCCGGACGTTCTTGGAATTGTCCGTAAGGCCTTGGTAAGTCGGTCCGGGTTTGGGTCGAACGCGTAATGATACCTTATAATTTTGGATGTTTTGAAGGAAACGGAGCGCACATTTTGTCATTGCCGCTCCTTTTTCCGGATTGTCCTATCTTGTCGTAACCCGCTGTTACAACGCGACTTTTTAACTGTTGTGACATTCCACCCTTTCCGGTGACTGCATGGCTCTGACCCTGACCGATGTAAAACGCATCGCGCATCTCGCGCGACTCGAACTGGCCGATGCCGACGCCGAGCACACGCGTGCCCAGCTCAATGATTTTTTTGGCCTCGTCGAGCAGATGCAGGCGGTCGATACCACCGGCATCGCGCCGCTTGCCCACCCGATCGAGCAGATCGAAGACGTCGCGCTGCGTCTGCGTGACGACGCCGTCACGGAGACGGTCGAGCGCGAGGCTTTCCAGCGCCCCGCGCCGGCCGTTCAGGACGGCCTGTACCTCGTGCCGAAGGTGATCGAATAAGACCCGCCGGGCAGACCCCGGGTCTGGCGTCGGCGCGAGCCTCCGTGGTCCAGACGCGCGTCCTCGCCGCGAACCTTGCCGGACCGGTCTGCCGACGGGCAACCGAACGCCTCCACGGCGGCGTGACCACGCTGCCGCGCTTTCCAGGATAAAACGCAATGCATGAAAAAAGTTTGAGCGAACTGCGCGCTGCGCTCGCGGCCAAGGAATGCTCCGCAGTCGAACTGGCGCAGCTGTACCTGAAGCGGATCGACGCGGCCAATAGCCTGAACGCGTTCATTCAGGTCGATCCGGAACTGACGCTCGCGCAGGCGAAAGCCGCCGACGCGCTGCTGCACACCGGCCATGCGGGCCCGCTGGTCGGCCTGCCGATCGCGCACAAGGATGTGTTCGTCACGAAGGGCTGGCGCTCCACGGCCGGCTCGAAGATGCTCGCGAACTACGAAAGCCCGTTCGACGCGACCGTGGTCGCGCGTCTGCAGAACGCCGGCATGGTGTGCGTGGGCAAGACCAATATGGACGAGTTTGCGATGGGTTCGTCCAACGAGAATTCGTATTTCGGCGCCGTGCAGAATCCGTGGGACCGCAAGGCCGTGCCGGGCGGTTCGTCGGGCGGCTCGGCTGTCGCCGTGGCCGCGCGTCTCGCGCCCGCCGCGACCGGCACCGACACCGGCGGCTCGATCCGCCAGCCGGCGTCGTTCTCGGGCATCACCGGCATCAAGCCGACGTACGGCCGGGTGTCGCGCTACGGCATGATCGCGTTCGCGTCGTCGCTCGACCAGGGCGGCCCGATGGCGCAAAGCGCCGCGGACTGCGCGACGCTGCTCAACGCGATGGCCGGCTTCGACGAGCGCGACTCGACGAGCCTCTCGCACGAGCGCGAGGACTACACGCGCTATCTCGGCAAGTCGTGGCAGGACGGCGGCACGGACAAGCCGCTCGCCGGTCTGCGCATCGGCCTGCCGAAGGAGTATTTCGGCCCCGGTCTCGCCGACGACGTGCGCGCGTCGATCGACGCCGCCTTGAAGCAGTACGAAGCGCTTGGCGCGACGCTCGTCGAGGTATCGCTGCCGAAGACCGAACTGTCGATCCCGGTCTACTACGTGATCGCGCCGGCCGAAGCATCGTCGAACCTGTCGCGTTTCGATGGCGTGCGCTTTGGCCATCGCGCGGCCGGGTACCGCGATCTGCTCGACATGTACAAGAAGTCGCGCGCCGAAGGCTTCGGCCCGGAAGTGAAGCGCCGCATTCTGGTCGGCACCTACGTGCTGTCGCACGGCTACTACGACGCGTACTACCTGCAGGCGCAGAAGATCCGCCGCATCATCGCGCAGGACTTCCAGCAAGCGTTCAAGCAGTGCGACGTGATCATGGGACCGGTCGCGCCGTCGGTGGCGTGGGACATCGGCGCGAAGGGCGACGATCCGGTGCAGATGTATCTGGCCGACATCTATACGCTGTCGGTGAGCCTCGCCGGCCTGCCGGGCATGAGCGTGCCGTGCGGTTTCGGCGCGGGCGCGAACGCGCAGCGTCCGGTCGGTCTGCAGATCATCGGCAACTATTTCAACGAAGCCCGGATGCTGCAGGTGGCCGACGCGTTCCAGCGCGCGACCGACTGGCACCGTCAGGCACCGGCAGGAGTGTGAGCACCATGACCAAACAATGGGAAGTCGTGATCGGTCTGGAGACCCACACGCAGTTGTCGACGCATTCGAAAATCTTCTCGGGCACCGCGACCCAATTCGGCGCCGCGCCGAACACGCAGGCCAGCCCCGTCGATCTGGCGCTGCCGGGCACGCTGCCGGTGATGAACCGCGGCGCGGTCGAACGCGCCATTCAGTTCGGCCTCGCGATCGGCGCAACGGTGGCGCCGCGCAGCATCTTCGCGCGCAAGAATTATTTCTACCCCGACCTGCCGAAGGGCTACCAGATCAGCCAGTACGAAATTCCCGTCGTGCAGGGCGGTCAGGTGACGATCCAGGTGCCGGCCAATGAAAAGGCGGGCAAGGAAGCGTACGAGAAGACCATCAACCTGACGCGCGCCCACCTCGAGGAAGACGCGGGCAAGTCGCTGCACGAAGACTTCGCGGGCATGACCGGCATCGACCTGAATCGCGCCGGCACGCCGCTGCTCGAAATCGTCACCGAGCCGGAAATGCGCAGCGCGGCCGAGGCCGTTGCCTACGCGAAGTCGCTGCACACGCTCGTCGTGTGGCTCGGCATCTGCGACGGCAACATGCAGGAAGGCTCGTTCCGCTGCGACGCGAACGTGTCGGTGCGTCCGGTCGGCCAGAAGGAATTCGGCACGCGCACCGAGACCAAGAACCTGAACTCGTTCCGCTTCCTCGAAGAAGCGATCCAGTACGAAGTGCGTCGCCAGATCGAGCTGATCGAAGACGGCGGCACGGTGGTGCAGGAAACGCGTCTGTACGATCCGGACAAGCGCGAGACGCGTTCGATGCGCAGCAAGGAAGACGCGCACGACTACCGCTATTTCCCCGACCCCGACCTGATGCCGCTCGTGATCGACGCCGCGTGGGTCGAGCGCGTGAAGAGCGAGATGCCGGAACTGCCGGAAGCGATCCAGCGGCGCTTCGTGTCGCAGTACGGACTCACGCCGTACGACGCGAACGTGCTGACCTCGAGCAAGGCGACGGCCGCTTACTACGAAGCGGTGGTCGCCAAGTTCGGTGCGGCCAACGCGAAGGTCGCGGCGAACTGGGTGATGGGTGAAGTGTCGTCGCAGCTCAATCGCGAAGGCCTCGACATTGCCGCGTGCCCGGTCTCGGCCGCGCAGCTGGCGCTGGTTCTGCAACGTATTGCCGACGGTACGATCTCGAACAAGATCGCGAAGGAAATCTTCCTCGCGATCTGGGAAGAGAAGGCCACCGACGAAGCCGCCGCCGATCGCATCATCGAGGCGAAAGGCCTGAAGCAGATTTCGGACACCGGCGCGCTCGAAGCGATCATCGACGAAGTGCTCGCCGCGAACCAGAAGTCGGTCGACGAATATCGCGCCGGCAAGGAAAAGGCGTTCAACGCGCTGATCGGCCAGGCGATGAAAGCAACCAAGGGTAAGGCCAACCCTGCTCAGGTCAATGAATTGCTCAAGAAGAAGTTGTCCTGAGTTGAAGTGCCGCGGGCCGGGCGTGATCGCGCCCGTGTCACCACGGGCCGTTGCCGGATCGAAGCAGGGCAACGGCCCGTTTTATTTTGCGGACCCGCTTCAGCCGGTTAAGCGTAGGTAAGCGTAGACCTTGGAGTGTATGCATGACAAAGCAACCCGATCTCGACGATTTCCGCGTGCCGTATTTCGACGACGGCAAGAAAAAAAACCACTTCTCGCTCGACCATTTCGATCCGAAGGCGAAGCCGTTTTCGAGCGGCTCGAAAGACGCGGACCGCGCGCGTCTGTCGGAAGTAGGCCTGCTGCTCGACAACCTGCAGGAGCGGCTGCACGCGCAGCGCAAGCGCCGCGTTCTGCTAGTGCTGCAAGGTATGGACACGAGCGGCAAGGACGGCACGATCCGCGCGGTATTTCACGAAGTCGACCCGCTCGGCTTGCGCATCGTGCCGTTCAAGGCGCCGACGCCTGTCGAACTCGCGCACGACTTCCTGTGGCGCGTGCATTCGCAGGCACCCGCGGCCGGCGAGCTGACGATCTTCAACCGCAGTCACTACGAAGACCTGCTCGTGCCGACCGTGCTGGGCGCGCTCGACGCCGCGGCGTTCCAGCAGCGGTGCCGCCACATCCGTCAGTTCGAGGAGATGCTCGCCGACAGCGGCGCGACGATTCTCAAGTGCATGCTGCACATTTCAAGGGACGAGCAGCGTGTGCGTTTGCAGGAGCGCATCGACGATCCGCTGAAGCACTGGAAATTCGACGTGTCGGATCTCGAAGCGCGCAAGCAGTGGGACGCGTATCAGTCCGCGTATCGCGACACACTGGCCGCGACGTCGACGGAATACGCGCCGTGGTACGTGATTCCGGCCGAGTCGAAGACGCATCGCAACGTGATGGTCGCCGAACTGCTGCTGCGCACGCTCGACGCGCTGAAGCTCGAATATCCGCCGGCCAAGGAATCGCTGAAGGGCGTCAAGGTCGAGTGAACGCGGCCTTGCCCCTTGGCTTCAGAAACGAATCGAACAAAAGAGGAAAGACATGTTGCGTCTGATTACCGCCAACCTCAACGGCATCCGCTCGGCGGCGAAGAAGGGCTTTTTCGACTGGTTCGGCGAACAGGGCGCCGACGTGCTTTGCGTGCAGGAAATCAAATGCTCGCAGGATGACATGACGCCGGAGTTCATGGCGCCGCATGATTTCACCGGCTATTTCCAGCATGCGGTAAAAAAGGGTTATAGCGGCGCGGGCGTCTATACGCGTCATGAGCCGGACGAAGTGGTCATCGGCTTCGGCAGCGAGGAGTTCGACCCGGAAGGGCGCTATGTCGAGCTGCGTTTCGGCAAGCTGTCGGTGGTCTCGGTGTATGTGCCGTCGGGGTCGAGCGGTGACGAGCGCCAGCAGGCCAAGTTCCGTTTCATGGACGAGTTCATGCCGCATCTCGCCGAACTGGCGAAGGAGCGCGAGGTGATCGTTTGCGGCGACGTGAACATCGTGCACAAGGAAATCGACATCAAGAACTGGAAGAGCAACCAGAAGAATTCGGGCTGCCTGCCCGAAGAGCGCGCATGGCTCGACAAACTGTTCGACGAAGTCGGTTATGTGGACGTGTTCCGCACGCTCGACCAGCGGCCCGAGCAGTACACGTGGTGGAGCAATCGCGGTCAGGCGTATGCGAAGAACGTCGGGTGGCGGATCGATTACCAGATCGCGACGCCGGGCATCGCAAGCAAGGCGAAGCGCACCGACGTGTTCCGCGACATCAAGTTCAGCGACCATGCGCCGCTGACCGTCGACTATGACCATAAGGTCAAAAAGTAAGCCCACCGGCCGCGACGCGTGCAGCGCCGTGGCCCGCCGGCAGTCGTAGAACCGGGGTATCAGTCGCGCGCAGGCTTGCGGGTCGGCCGACCGATGCCTGCATAATCGGGCAACTCGTCGACGCTCTTGCCGATTGCCTTCGCGTACAGCGGCAGCATGTCCGGCAGCCGCTTGATGATGTCGTCGCGGCGCGCCGGCGTGTACGGGTGCACGTAGATGAAGCCCTGGCCGCGACTGCCGCGCGTCGCCTGCGCGAGCTTATCCCACAGCGTGACCGCCGCGCGCGGATCGAAGCCGGCGCGCGACGCGATATCGCTGCCAATCACGTCGGCTTCGGTTTCGTCGGTGCTCTCGTACTTCATTTCCAGCAGACGCGAACCGATGCCGAGCGGCGCCATGCCCAGATCGGCGAGGCCGAACAGTTGCGGAATCGTGCCGGACGAATCGAGCTGGCTCGCCTGCAACTGACCGAGCCGCATGCGCGCGTGCTCGCGCAACGCGTGCGCGATCTCATGGCCGATCAGCATGCCGACCTCGTCGTCGTTCAGGCGGACGCGATCGAGAATCCCGCTATAGACGACGATCTTGCCGCCCGGCAGGCAGTACATGCGGATGTCGGTCGAGCGCACCACCGCGACTTCCCACTTCCAGAGCTTGGCTCGCTCGTTCCATTTCAACGAGTACGGAATCATCCGGTCGATGATCGAGCGCACGCGCGTCACGCGCGCGTCCGTCTCGCCGTACAGGCGGTTCGCGTGGCTGGCGCCGTAGACGATCTGGTTGAACTCCTCGGCGGCCTGCGCCTCGAGCATCGACGACGGGATCAGGTTGCGGAACACCATGTAGCCACCGTAGCGCAGTTGCGGGCTCACGTAGTAGGGCGGCGGGACGGCCGCGGGGGCCGATGCCGCGGCGGGCGCTTTGGCGGTGGCGGGGGCGTGCGCGAGCTGCGGCGCGGAGCCGGAAGTAGCGGCGCCCGGAGCGCTACCGCTAGCGCTGGGCGTGCCCGGGGCACCGGCGTTGGCACCGGTGCTGTTATTCGCGCCAGGATTGGCACCGCCGGCGCTGTTGTTGCCGCTGTTGCCGCCTGCAGCCGAAGTCGCGTTTTCCGCGGCGCTGGTGCCGCTGGTCGCGGACCTGGCCGCAGGCATCGGGGCCGGGTTGGGCGTCGCACCGCTGGTGGTCGCGGCGGCGGCGGCCGGCGCGGGCGCTTGCGCGCCGCTCACCGGGCTCGCGCCAGTCGCCGGCGTGCCGGCCGCATAGGCGCCCGCCGGCATCGCCAGCGCGACGCTCGCGCAACCGAGGACGCTTACGGCGCTGAGTGTGGTGCGGCGCGCGCGGGTCGGAAGCGGTACCTTCACGACCGGTCCCTCCACGGCGCGATGCGCACCAGCAGCAGCATGCCGGGCACCGCGAGCGCGGTGCAGAGGATGAAGTAGTCGAACCAGCCCATCCGCGCGACCACATAGCCGCTCGCCGCCGACGCGAGCGTGCGCGGCACCGACGCGAGGCTCGTGAACAGCGCGAACTGCGTCGCGGTGTAGCGCGGATCGGTGGTGCTCGCGATATACGCGGTGAACGCGGCCATCGTGAGACCGGTGGCGAAGGTCTCGAAGCCGTACACGAGCGCGAGCGCGACCGAGCGTGGATCGAGCTGCACGCTCCAGTCGATGCCGACGAACGACAGCAGCTTCGTCGTCCCCTGGCTCAGTGCGACGGCAATGTTGTAAATCGCGGCAAGTCCGGGCGAATCCGGGCCGAGATGCGCGAGCCACGCGAAGCCGAGCGTCGACACCATCTGCAGCAAACCGAAGATCCACAAGCCGCGGCCGATGCCGATCTTCATCAGCCAGATCCCGCCGACGATGCCGCCCGCGAGACTCGCGCCGAACGCCGTGGTCTTGGCGATCACGCCGATCTGCGTGCGCGAAAAGCCGATGTCGAGGAAGAACGACGTGGACAGCGTGGTCGCCATCGTATCGCCGAGCTTGTACAGGAAGATGAAGCCGAGCACGAAAAGGGCAGTGCGCCAGCCGTCGCGCTGAATGAATTCCCTGAACGGCTCGACGATCGCCTCGCGCAGATTCTTCGGCGGCTCGCCGTGCACCTCGGGCTCGCGCACGACCAGCGTCATCAGAACGCCCGGCAGCATGAACGCGGCCGTCACGATGAAGACGGTGCTCCACGGCAGATGATCGGACAAAATCAGCGCGAGCGAACCGGGCACGAGCGCCGCGATCTTGTACGCGTTCACGTGCACCGCGTTGCCGAGGCCCTGCTGCGTGTCGCTGAGCAATTCACGCCGGTACGCGTCGATCACGATGTCGGAGCTCGCGCCGAAGAACGCGACCAGAGCGGTCAGCGCGGCGACGGTCCAGATCGATTCGCGTGGCGACACGAAACCGAGCGTCGCCATCGCGCCGGCCACGAGCAATTGCGTGACGAGCATCCAGCCGCGCCGTCTGCCGGGCCGCCAGGCGGGCACGCGCGGTACGTAGCGGTCCATCAGCGGTGCCCAGACGAATTTCCAGGTGTACGGAAACTGGATCAGCGCGAAGAGGCCGATTTCCTTCAGATTGACGCCTTCCGAGCGCAGCCACGCCTGCACGAGGTAGACGAGCGTAAACAGCGGCAATCCCGACGTGAAGCCGAGAAAGACGCAAATCAGCATGCGCGTATTCAAAAACGCGCGCCAGCCGGGATGTTCTTCGTGAGCGGTAAGTGCGGGCGCCTCGTGCGGCGGGTTCGACATGTGGATAAGTGACGTTAGCTTTTCTTGACGCGATAGACCGCAAGACTACCACGCCAGTTCACGCCCCAACGCACCACCTGTCCGTCATGCAGCACGACGCGATCGAGAATCTCGATGCCGACTTCGGGCGCGAGCGCTTCGAAGTCCTTGATCGTCAGCACACGCACGTTCGGCGTGTTGTGCCATTGATAAGGCAGCGACTTCGACACCGGCATACGCCCCTGCAACACCGACAGCCGATGCGCCCAATAGCCGAAATTCGGAAACGACACGATGCATTGCTTGCCGACGCGCACCGTCTCGCGCAGGATCGCCGCGGTCTGATGAATCGTCTGCAGCGTCTGCGACAGCACCGCGAAATCGAAGCTGCCGTCTTCGAACAGGCGCAGGCCGTCTTCGAGATTCTGCTGGATCACGTTGACGCCCTTCTGCGTCGCGGCGAGCACGCCGGCGTCGTTGATCTCGATGCCGTAGCCCTGCACGTCCAGTTCTTCGTTCAGCAGCGACAGCAACGAGCCGTCCGCGCAGCCGAGATCGAGCACGGTCGCGCGCGGTTCGACCCAGCGGGCGATCGCGCGGAAGTCGGGGCGCAATGCCAGGTAATCAAGTGCTCGCTGGTTCATGCGTTGACCTCGTTTGCAATGCGTTCGTAGTAGGCGCGCAGCAGGTTGTGATAGCGCGCATCGTCGAGCAGGAAGGCGTCGTGGCCGTGCGGCGCGTCGATCTCCGCATAGGTGACCGTGCGCTTGTGGTCGAGCAGCGCCTTCACCAGTTCGCGCGAGCGTGCCGGCGCGAAACGCCAGTCGGTCGAGAAGCTCGCGATCAGATACTTCGCGGTGGTGTGCGCTAGCGCGGCGGTCAGATCGCCGTCGAAGGCCTTGGCCGGATCGAAGTAGTCGAGCGCGCGCGTGATCAGCAGGTAGGTGTTCGCGTCGAAGTAGTCGGCGAACTTGTCGCCCTGATAGCGCAGATACGATTCCACTTCGAATTCGACGTCGAAGCTGAAGTTGTAGTCATCGAGCGCGCCTTCCGCGCGACGCAGCGAGCGGCCGAATTTTTCGGCCATGTCGTCGTCCGACAGATACGTGATGTGGCCGATCATCCGCGCGACGCGCAGGCCGCGCTTCGGTTTCACGCCGTGCGCGTAGTAGTTGCCGCCGTGGAAGTCGGGGTCTGACAGGATCGCCGAGCGTGCGACCTCGTTGAACGCGATGTTCTGCGCGGACAGTTTCGGCGTCGATGCGACCACGATGCAATGCGCGACCCGCTCCGGATACATCATGCTCCACGCGAGCGCCTGCATGCCGCCGAGACTGCCGCCCATCACGGCGGCGAAGCGCGTGATGGCCAAGGCGTCGGCGACGCGCGCCTGAGCGTTGACCCAGTCTTCGACGGTGACGACCGGAAAGGTCGCGCCATACGGCTTGCCGGTCGCGGGGTCGATGCTCATCGGCCCGGTCGAGCCGAAGCACGAGCCGAGGTTGTTCACGCCGATCACGAAAAACCTGTCGGTATCGAGCGGCTTGCCCGGGCCGACCATGTTGTCCCACCAGCCGATGTCCTTCGGATCGTCGGCGTACACGCCCGCCACGTGATGCGATGCGTTCAGCGCGTGGCACACGAGCACCGCATTGCTGCGCGCGGCATTGAGCGTGCCGTAGGTCTCGACCATCAGGTCGTAGCCTGCGAGCGAGCTGCCGTTGCGCAATGGCAGCGGCTCGGTGAAATGCATTTTTTGGGGAGCGACGATGCCGATGGATTCCATTCATTCCGCCATTGAGTCAACAGGGCGGCTAAACGGCGTCGGCGAAGCACGAAGAGAAGGACGGTGTGCGCAGCTGACGACCTCTTTAGCCGCATTTATAGTGAACCGCGGGCCTGGGGCCAAGGGTTCGCGCGCCCGCAATCGAGTCAGCAAATCGGCGCGTGAAAGGGTGTGAAACCGGGTGCAACGTGTATCGGGATGCCTTGGCGCGGCCCGTTATGCATCGGAAGGCCGCGGCAACATCAGGCGCAAAGTATAGCGGAAAATTCCGCGCGGCAGCGGCACGGGCGATGCCGCGCGAAGGGGGCGAGTCCTCGCGGACTACTGAAGAATCAGCAGCAGTTGCTCGTCCGCGTGTTCGGCGGGCGGCCGCGCGAAACCGCTGCGCACATAGCGATGCCAGCGGCCGATCACGTAGCTCACCACCAGGCTCGCGCGAATGGCGGGATCGTAGCCGGCAGGCAACGCAGCGGATTGCGGTGCGGTCTGCGGGCCGGCGTTGCCTGTGACGTCGTTATCCGCACGGGCAAGCGCTTCGGTCTGCGCGAGCCGCAAGCACTGCTTCAGCGATGCCTCGACCCGTTCGAGCATCTGGTTCACGCGCTCGGTGAGTCGCTCGTGCTCGCCGATCAGTGCCTCGCAGGTCAGCACGCGCGTCATGCCGGGATTTTTCGCGGGAAAGTTGAGCAGCATCAGCGCGATCGCGCGCGCCTGCAGCACACCGTTGTTTTCGTGATTGGTGATCTGGTTGATGAGGCCGAACAGCGTCTGCTCGATGAACTCGATCAGCCCTTCGAACATCTGCGCCTTGCTGGCGAAATGGCGATACAGCGCGGCTTCCGACACACCGAGCCGGGCGGCGAGCGCGGCCGTGGTGACCTTCTCGCGCTTCGGCGCCTCGAGCATGCTGGCAAGCGTCTGCAGGATGTGCACGCGACGCTCGCCCGGCTTCGGACGCGGCGAGCGTGTGGCGGCCGGCGCCGCGGGGGAGGCTGCGGCTGAGGTTTCGTCAGGCTTGTCGATCGGCTGCATGGCTGTGGTCCCCCGGCTGATGTCGTTGGCGGCTTTCGTCCCTACTGTCCCGGCTTGCGTCCCTTCCATCGAACCGAGCGCGTGCCCAGTCGTAGCGATTTTAGCGAACGAATGCTGCGGTCGACATAATGCGGCCGGCCGGTGCCCGGCAGGCGCGTCGGTACACCGTCCGCGTGCGGCTTGCGCGGCAGGTGCCCGGTGATCCACACGGTGCGGATGCCGAGCCGTCGATAGTTTTTCAGGTGCGAACGCGTGTCCTCGACGAGGATCGCGTCTTTCAGCGACACGTGCGCGTCGCGCATCGCGCGGCGCAGCATCGCGTGATCGGGCTTCGCGCGCCATTGGCGGCGATCGCGCATGTGCTCGATCGCTATCACGCGCTCGAATAGCCGCTCGATGCGCAACTCGGCGAGCACCGCGCGCGCGTAGGTTTCGGGCGCGTTGGTCAGCACGATCTTGCGGCCCGGCAGCGCCGCGATCAGACGCGCGACGCCGCGCTCGTGGCGGATCATCGAGCAGAGGTCGGGGAACGTGTGCACGACCTTAAGGAAGTCGTGCGCGTCGAGCGGATGGTGGCGCGTGAGACCGAGCAGTGCTGCGCCGTAGCGCAGCGTGTAGCCGGTGCGCAGACGGTTGGCTTCGTCGATGTCGACTTGCAGCGCGTCGATGATGTACTGGGTCATGCCGCGATTGATCGCGGGGAAAATGGCATGTGACGCGCGGTGCAGCGTGTTGTCGAGATCGAACAGCCAGACGGGCTTGCCGCCTGCGAGGTCAGGACGGCGGCGCCGCGAAGTGTGGGTGCACATGGTGAACTTCTTCAGCCGCTGACGGGCGTTTCATGCTGCGGATGCGCAGAGATTGCCGCATCAACGCTCGGGGGCGCGCATGGACTGCCGGCCGCGAGGTGGGGCACAGGCGTCGCGCCCCTCGGACGCAACCCCTGTGCCGGGGATGCCGCAACGATCAATGCGAGCGGATCATTGTGCCGAACGGCTGTTCGGTCAGAATTTCGAGCAGCACCGAGTGCTCGATGCGGCCGTCGATGATGTGCACCGAGCGCACGCCGCTCTTCGCCGCATCGAGCGCGGACGAGATCTTCGGCAGCATGCCGCCGGAGATCGTGCCGTCTTCGAACAGACCGTCGATTTCGCGCGCCGACAGGTCGGTCAGCAGATTGCCTTCCTTGTCCATCACGCCGGGGATGTTGGTCATCATGACGAGCTTTTCGGCGTTCAGCACGACCGCCAGCTTGCCCGCGACGAGATCCGCGTTGATGTTGTACGACAGGCCGTCTTCGCCGAAGCCGATCGGCGAGATGACCGGAATGAACGCGTCGTCCTGCAACGCCTTCACGACCGCCGGGTTGATCGACTCGACTTCGCCGACCTGGCCGATGTCGACGTACTGGCCCGGAGTTTCGCGATCGGGCATCAGCATCTTGCGCGCGTGGATCAGGCCGCCATCCTTGCCGGTCAGGCCGACCGCGTGGCCGCCGAAGTGGTTGATCAGCATCACGATGTCCTGCTGCACCTCCCCCCCGAGCACCCATTCGACGACTTCCATCGTCTCTTCGTCGGTGACGCGCATGCCCTGAATGAACGTGCCCTGTTTGCCGATTTTCTTAAGCGCCTGGTCGATTTGCGGACCGCCGCCGTGCACGATGACCGGGTTGATGCCGACCAGCTTCAGCAGAATCACGTCGCGCGCGAAGCCCTGCTTCAGACGCTCTTCGGTCATGGCGTTGCCGCCGTATTTGATGACCACGGTCTTACCGTGATACTGACGGATGTAAGGCAGCGCCTCGGCCAGAATTTCGGCTTTCAGGGTGGGCGCAATCTGCGAGAGGTCGGGAAGCTCGGACATGGCGGCAGGCTCGGGCACGGAACAGTTGAAACAGCGCGAATTGTACAGGACTGGCGCGCTGCAACAGGGTTTTCGGCCGCGGCGCGAGCGACGGGCGGTGCAGGCTTGGCGTACCGCACCATGACGCGCCACGGGGGCGACGAACAGCAAGCGTAACGCACTTGCGTGACGGCTGTGCATTGGCCGAACGGACGACTGCACCTGAGCGTGTCAGTCATGGCATCATGGCTTGATCAATGTCCCCGGCCCTGAGCGCCGATCTGCGATGAAATCGTCTTCCCCCCGCTCCGAACGCAGCGCACGCTGTCCGCGCTGCGGCAATGCTTTCGACTGCGGCATGCAGACTGAGCCGTCCAACTGCTGGTGCCGCGCGCTGCCGCCGCTACCGGTCGAGCGGTTAAAGCCAGGCGGCCGGTGTCTATGCCCGGAGTGTCTGGCCGCGGAGATTGCACAGGCGACACACGAGGCGAGTGAGCATGAGCGGCCGTGATGGTCGGATTTGCCCCGGGGCCGATCAGAAACCGCCGACGCGCGGCGATGCTGCGCCACCCGCGCCCGCAGATCGCGCACAATCGCTTCCAGCGCCGGCTCCCATTCGCCGAACCGCAGCTGCCGAACCGCGGCGATCGCGTCGGCGTGCCGGCTGGCCATCCGCAGCGTGTAGCCGGCGCGGAATTGTGCGACGGCGTTTCCCGGGTCGAGTGGGGCAATAATGGCGGGCGTCGTCGAGCGGGTGCAGTTTGGCCGCGGCGGCGAAGCAACGGGCTTCATCTGCCGCAGCGCCACTGGCTCGGGCCGCGGCGGCGTAACGGGTAGACTAGGGTCATGCACCGTATAACCAACACCGGCCGCGTCAATCTCGGTCATCTGTTCTGGCTGCGCAGCCTCGCGATCATCGGTCAGCTGCTGACGATCGCGTTCGTGCAGATCTTCATCGGCGCCAATCTGCCGTTGCCGGCGATGCTGCTCGTGATCGGGCTCGAAGTGCTGTTCAACGCGCTCACGTGGTGGCGCGTGTCGCAGCAGCGTCCCGAGTCCAACCTCGAGCTGTTCGGGCAGATCTGGGTCGATCTCGGGGCGTTGTCGGCGCTGCTGTTCCTGTCCGGCGGCACCACCAACCCGTTCGTGTCGCTGTACCTGCCATCGCTTGCGATCGCGGCGGCCGTGCTGCCGTGGTATCTGATGGCCTGGCTCGCGGCGTTCGCGGTCGCCTGCTACGCGATGCTCAGTTTCGATTCCGTGCCGCTCAATCTCGAGAATCCCGCCAACCTGTTCGACTACTACCGCTCGGGCATGTGGGTCAACTTCATGGTCAGCGTGGGGCTGATTGCGTGGTTCGTCGCGCGCATGTCCCGAGCGCTGCGGCTACGTGACGCAGCGCTTGGAGAAGCGCAGCAGCGCTTGCTCCACGACGAACGGGCGGTCGCGCTCGGCGTGCAGGCGGCCACCGTGGCCCACGAAATCGGCACCCCTCTGTCTACAATCGCGATGTTGTCCGAAGAATTGCGCGACGCGGCGCGGACCGACGCGGGACTCGCCCCCTACCGCGCCGATCTCGAGCTGCTCGAGCAGCAGATGATGTTGTGCACGTCGGCGCTCGCGCGGTTGCGCAGCCGCGCAACGACCACGACGAACCGCCAGCCGGTCGACGAATGGCTCGAATCATTTGCCGGGCAATGGCGCCTGCGCCATCCTCACGTGAAGTTCGAGCGGCTTGGCACACCGCCCGCCGATGTCAGTCTCAACGACACGGTGGCCGTCAGCCAGATACTGACGATCCTGCTCGACAACGCCGCGCGCGCGAGCCGCGATCACGTGACGCTGTCCTGCGTGCTCGCGCCACGCGGCGACCAGATCGTGTTCGAAGTGTGCGACCACGGTCCGGGCATTCCGGCCGCGCTGCGCGGCTCGCTCGGCGCGATGCCGGTGGAGAGCACGCAGGGCGGTCACGGCGTCGGCCTGTATCTGGCGTTTTCGGCGGCGGCGCGTCTGAAGGGATCGATCGAGCTGACCGACGCCAACGGCGGACGGCCGCGCGGCACGCGTGCGGTGCTGCGACTACCGCTCGCCGCGCGCAAGATTTCCGGAGCGAGCCCACATGGCGCCGCGCCATCCAACACGGAGAAACAGGCATGAGCGAGAAGAATTTTCTGGTGATCGACGACGACGAAGTGTTCTCCGGCATCCTTGCGCGCGGCTTGACGCGGCGCGGCTACACGGTGACCGAAGCACACAACGCGGACGAGGCGATCCGGCTCGCGAATCAGCAGAAGTTCAGCGAGATCACCGTGGACCTGCATCTCGGTAACGACTCCGGCCTGACGCTCGTCGCGCCGTTACGCGATCTGCAGCCCGATGCGCGCATGCTCGTGCTGACCGGCTACGCGAGCATCGCCACCGCGGTGCAGGCGGTCAAGGACGGCGCCGACAACTATCTCGCAAAGCCCGCCAACGTCGAGACGATCCTGTCGGCGCTGCAAAGCGAGGCGAGCGCGTTGCAGGCCGAGGAGGCGATCGAGCATCCGCAGCCGCTGTCGGTGGCGCGGCTCGAATGGGAGCATATCCAGCGTGTGCTCGCAGAACACAACGGCAATATCTCGGCGACCGCGCGCGCGTTGAACATGCATCGGCGCACGTTGCAGCGCAAGTTGGCGAAGCGGCCGGTGAAGCAGTAGGCGGCGATCTTCTGGCGCGGCGTTGGCTGTTCGAGGCGCCGCCGCGGGAAGGGCGGCACAAAACAAAACGGGCTGCCTATGCGAAGGCAGCCCGTTTTTCATGCATCAGCGCTTCGCGCTGTCACCGCGCATGTCAAAGCACGTAGCGCGACAGATCCTCGTCTTCGGCGATTTCGTTCAACGCGCTATCGACATACGCCGCGTCGATCTGCACTGCATGGCCCGAATGATTGCCGGCCGAGAACGACACTTCTTCGAGCAGTTTTTCAATCACCGTATAAAGACGCCGCGCGCCGATGTTCTCGGTCTTCTCGTTGACCGAGTACGCGATCTCGGCGAGACGGCGGATGCCGTCGTCGGCGAATTCGAGGTGCACGTCTTCGGTCGCGAGCAGGGCTTGGTATTGCTTGACGAGGCTCGCGTCCGTCGACACGAGGATCGATTCGAAGTCGTTGACCGACAGCGAATCGAGCTCGACGCGAATCGGGAAGCGTCCCTGCAGCTCGGGAATCAGATCGCTCGGCTTCGCGAGATGAAACGCGCCGCTCGCGATGAACAGGATGTGATCGGTCTTCACCATGCCGTACTTGGTGTTGATCGTCGTGCCTTCGACGAGCGGCAGCAGATCCCGCTGGACACCCTGACGGGACACTTCACCGCCGCCCGCTTCGTTGCGCGACGCGATCTTGTCGATTTCGTCGAGGAACACGATGCCGTTCTGCTCGACGTTCTGCACCGCCTTGCTCTTCACCTCTTCGTCGTTCAGCATCTTGCCGGCTTCTTCGTCGGTGAGCACCTTCAGCGCTTCCTTGACCTTCATCTTGCGGCGCATCTTCTTGCCGCCGCCGATGTTGGCGAACATCGAGCGGATCTGCTCGGTCATGTCTTCCATGCCCGGCGGCCCCATGATGTCCATGCCGACCTGCGGCTGCTCGACGTCGAGCTCGATTTCCTTGTCGTCGAGCTGGCCTTCGCGCAGGCGCTTGCGGAACGTTTGACGCGTCGTGCTGCCTTCATCGGCGGTGTCGGTCGAGCTCGAGCTCGAACCGAAGCCGACCGGCCGTGCGGTTGGCAGCAGGATGTCGAGGATGCGGTCTTCGGCCAGATCGCCGGCCTTGGTCCGCACTTTGCGCATTTCGGTTTCGCGGGTCTGCTTGACCGAAATTTCGATCAGGTCGCGCACGATACTGTCGACGTCGCGGCCCACGTAGCCGACTTCGGTGAATTTGGTCGCTTCGATCTTGATGAACGGCGCGTCCGCGAGCTTCGCGAGACGCCGCGCGATTTCGGTCTTGCCGACGCCGGTCGGTCCGATCATCAGGATGTTCTTCGGCGTGATTTCCTGGCGCAGCGGTTCGTCGACCTGCTGACGGCGCCAGCGGTTGCGCAGCGCGACCGCCACGGCCTTCTTCGCGCGGCCTTGGCCGATGATGTGTTTGTCGAGTTCGGAGACGATCTCGGCGGGGGTCATGGTGCTCATCGATGGGTCCTTACTCGATCGTCTCAATGACGCGGTTATGGTTCGTGTAAATGCACATGTCGCCGGCGATTTCCAGCGACTTCTCCACGATGTCGCGCGGCGACAGCTCGGTGTTGTCGGCAAGCGCCTTCGCGGCCGCCTGCGCGTACGCACCGCCCGAGCCGATCGCACAGATGCCGCCTTCGGGATCGAGCACGTCGCCGTTGCCGGTGATGACGAGCGTGGTGGTCGCGTCCGCGGCGATCAGCATCGCCTCGAGACGACGCAGCATGCGGTCGGTGCGCCAGTCTTTCGCGAGCTCCACGGCCGCGCGCGTCAGATTGCCCTGATGTTTTTCCAGCTTCGCCTCGAAGCGGTCGAGCAGCGAGAAGGCATCCGCCGTGCCGCCGGCGAAGCCGACCAGCACCTTGCCGTTGTAGATGCGCCGGACCTTCTTCGCGCCGCCTTTCATGACGATGTTGCCGAGCGTGACCTGGCCGTCGCCGCCGAGCGCCACCTTGTTGCCGCGGCGCACGGAAACGATCGTCGTGCCGTGAAATTGCTCCATATGCGTTCCTCTTTGCAAAACGGGTAGAACGCGGCAGCGCTGTGCGCTACCGCATGAATCCAGTCAGCGGACGGCGCGCCGGCTGGCGCGCTCGTGAGCGCATGTCCGATCTATTTTAGGGCGCGCGCGGTCATATCAAGATCCGCCGGAAGGCATAGGACGAAAAACTGAAAATCCGCTCAGGGAGCCTGAGAAACGAGGCGGGAAGGGACGGCGGGGCGGGACGGATGGCGGAGCATGCGCGGATGTCGCGCAAAAAGAAAAGGCGCACGGTTCACCGTGCGCCTCTCGACGAAGCAGCGTTTTCAGGGCGCTAAGCCGAAGCCGCGCCGCAGATAATCAGTCGCCGAACAGCTTCTGGCGCAGTTCGCGGCGCTCCTGGGCTTCGAGCGACAGCGTAGCCGTGGGCCGCGCAAGCAGACGCGGAATGCCGATCGGCTCGCCCGTTTCCTCGCACCAGCCATAGTCGCCCGCCTCGATTCGCGCGATCGATTGCTGCACCTTCTTCAGCAGCTTGCGTTCGCGGTCGCGCGTGCGCAGTTCGAGCGCATGCTCTTCCTCGATCGTGGCGCGATCGGCCGGGTCCGGCACGATGACCGTTTCGCGCAGGTTCTCGGTCGTCTGGCCGGCATTGCGGAGAATGTCCGCCTGCAACTGTTCGAGCCTGTTCTTGAAGAAGGCGAGCTGATCCGCATTCATGTAATCCTTGTCGCTCATCTTCAGGATTTCGGCTTCGGTCAAGAGTCGTTTCGTCGTCATCTGGCTTACTTCTTCAATGTGAGGCAAAACTCATAGGGCCCGCACTTTCGTATTGCCCGCAAACGCGTCGCGCGGACGCGCAGCGCAGGGTGGCCACGAACGTTGGACTGTCGTGACGCCGAAGCGCCTGGCGCCCACACACCGGGCGTTGCTAGCTACGCCGCTGCGGGGCCGAACTCCTCTGGAAACCGATTCACACATGCTCCTGAGGCATCGCTCGCCGACGAGCGCGTGCCCTTTCAGGCCATGCCCGCCGGCGTTTTCGGCGTGTCTCCGGACAAGATTTTCCGGCGCCGTTTCAGGCCCGTCGCGGGATACGCGCGACCGGGCAATTCGTTGTCATTCTCCAGTGGGCACGTATTGTAACTGAATCACAATACGGCACCGCAACTGCTGAAAGCCGGCCTGCGGCGCTGCGATATCCCGAAAATATAACGCGCAGAAAGCCAAAAAGCGATGGTCGTGCGCGCTTTAATACAGCAGGGTTTTCACGCGTTTTTCATATGGCCTGGATTCGAAAGGCCTCGGCGCCGCGGCGTCGCAGTTTCAGCAGAGGATTCACGCCCGCGCAGTCGGCGGCGGGCGTCTCACCGCACTAGAAGTAGCACGGCGCATGCCGCGCTGCGCGCGGCGTGTCGTGGGCTTGCTCCGAGGCTTGCTTGCGCGACGGCGCTGCGCCCGCTCAGGCGAGGCAGGCGTCGAGACCGTCGGTGATCAGATCGCGCGGCAGTTCGATGCCGATGAACACCATCTTGTTGGTCTTCTTCTCGGCCGGTTGCCATTTCGCGGCGAGGTCGCTGCCCATCATTTGATGCACGCCCTGGAACACGACCTTGCGATCGACGCCCTTCATGTACAGCACGCCCTTGTAGCGCAGCAGGTGCTCGCCATAGATCTGCAGGATGCCGCCGAGGAAGTCTTCGAGCTTGTTCGGATCGAACGGACGATCGCTGCGGTACACGAACGACTTGATCTTGTCGTCGTGATGCGCATGGTGGTGATGTCCGTGATCATGGCCTTCGTGATCGCAATGGCCATGGTCGTGATCGCAATTGGCGTGATCGTGGTCATGGTCGCCTTGCGTGTGGCCGTGCTCGTCGTGCGCGTGCGCGTGGCTATGCGCGTGTTCGTCTTCACTCAGGAAGTCCGGATCGATTTCGAGCTTCGAGTTCAGGTTGAAGCCGCGCAGATCGAAAATTTCCTTGATGTCCGCCTCGCCGAAATTGACGACCTTGATCGCCGCCTTCGGGTTCATGTGCAGCAGACGGTGGCGCAGATCGCCCACGTGCCGCTCGTCGACCAGATCGGCCTTCGTGATGAACAGCCGGTCCGCGAAACCGACCTGGCGCTGCACCACTTCGTGCTCGTCCAGCTGATGGTTCGCATGCTTCGCGTCGACCAGCGTGATGATCGCGTCGAGCAGGAATTCGCTCGCGATCTGGTCGTCCATGAAGAAGGTTTGCGCGACCGGGCCCGGATTCGCGAGGCCGGTGGTTTCGATCACGACGCGGTCGAAGTCCACTTCGCCCGCCTGCTTCTTCGCGGCCAGATCGTTGAGCACGCGCGACAGGTCGCCGCGAATCGTGCAGCAGATGCAGCCGTTGCTCATCTGGATGATCTGCTCGCTCGTGTCCTGCACGAGGATCTCGTTGTCGATGTTCTCTTCGCCGAACTCGTTCTCGATGACGGCGATCTTCATGCCGTGCTTTTCGTTCAGGATGCGCTTGAGCAGGGTGGTTTTGCCGCTGCCGAGAAAGCCGGTCAGGATGGTGACTGGAATCATGTGGGTCGCCTGTAAGTCGTGAAACGGTGCGTGATCGGACGCTAGCGCGCAAGGCTAGCCAGATGCGTTAGGCGGGCCGCCGCAGCCAGATGGCGCGAGCCCCGTCCAGCCGGTCATTGAAACATATTTGCCAGGCGGGCGCAGGGGCGGCCGCGCTGATGGCCGCCTGCGCGGAGGCGGGCCGCTGCCGCCGCCGCCACGCGCAATCACCGGGAAAATAAGGGCGATCAGGCGATTTGCAACAGCAGCCCCTTCAGATACTCGCCTTCGGGGAACGCAGTGAGCAGCGGATGATCGACGCCCGCGCCAAGGCGCTTCAGGATGCGTGCGTCGACGCGTGCGTCGGCGGCCGCGCCCGACACGATCTTCTGGAACAGCTCGGGATCGATCGCGCCCGAGCACGAGTACGTGAACAGCAAACCGCCCGGGCGCAGCAGCTTCAGGCCCGTCAGATTGATGTCCTTGTACGCGCGCGAGGCGCGGTCCACGTGCTCGCGCGATGGCGCGAATTTCGGCGGATCGAGCACGATCAGGTCGAAGCGTTCGCCTTCGTCGTAGAGGCGCCGCAATGTCTTGAACGCGTCGGCGTCGAGCCAGGTCGCGCGGTCGGCGTCGAAGCCGTTGGCCGCGACGTTCTGCTGCGCGAGCGCGAGCGCTTCACCCGACGAATCGACCGACACCACGCGCTTTGCGCCACCCCTGAGCGCCGCGAGCGAAAAGCCGCCGGTGTAGCAGAAGCAGTTCAGCACGTCGCGATCTTTCGCGAACTGCTGCACGAGCAGGCGGTTATCGCGCTGGTCGACATAGAAGCCGGTCTTGTGGCCGTTGCGCACGTCGACGTGATAGCGCACGCCGTTTTCGCTCGCGATCAGCTTCTCGGAAGGCGGCTCGCCCGCGAGCACGCCGGTGATCTGCTCGAGCCCTTCCTTCTGACGGATCGACACGTCCGAGCGCTCGTAGACGTTCGGGCAGCCGGTCGCGCCGACCAGCGCCGCGACGATCGCGTCCTTCCATGCTTCGACGCCGGCCGCCATGAACTGACAGACGATCTGGCTGCGCTGATCCGCGTCCTCGGCGACGTAGTAATCGACGATCAGGCCCGGCAGACCGTCCGCCTCGCCGAAGATCAGCCGCACGGCGCCGGTGTCGCGCACCATCGCCTGACGATGCGCGAACGCGCGCTGCACGCGGCGCTTGAAGAACGCGTGATCGATCGGCTCGGCTTCGTCGAAGCTCCAGACGCGCGCGCGGATCTGCGAGTGCGGGCTGTAGGCGGCGCGGGCGAGAAAGCGGCCATCGTGCGCGCGCACGAGCACGGTCGCGCCGGGCGCGGGGCGGCCGTCGACGTGCTCGATCGCATTGGCATAAACCCACGGATGGCGGCGCAGCAGCGATTTTTCTTTCGACGGTTTGAGCGTAACGGTATTCATCAGGTGTAGGTAAAGTGCAAGCGAAGGCGGCGCGTCGTGGCGCGCGGCGTCAGTCGCGTGATCAGTTGCGTTTCTTTGCGCGAGGATGCGCGCTGTCGTAGACGTGGGCGAGGTGCTGGAAATCGAGGCCCGTATAAACCTGCGTCGCGGTGATGCTCGCGTGGCCGAGCAGCTCCTGCACGGCGCGCAGGTCGCCGCTCGACTGCAGCACGTGCGTCGCGAACGAATGGCGCAGCACGTGCGGATGCACGTTGGCCGGAATGCCGGCGGCGAGCGCCGCGCGCTTCACGCGCTCGCGCACGACGTTCGGCGACAGCCGGTTGCCGCGCGCCGACAGGAACAGCGGATGCGGATCGTGGCGGACCATCGGTTCGCGCACCTCGAGCCATGCGTTCAGCGCCGCGACCGCCTTGCTGCCCACCGGCACGACGCGCCGCCGGTTGCCTTTGCCGAGCACTTCGACTTCGCCGGAATCGAGTTTCAGCCAGCCGGCCGAGCGATAGCCGTCGACGTCGGCGAAACGCACGTCGAGGCCGACCAGTTCGGCGAGGCGCAGGCCCGACGAGTAGAACAGCTCGAGCATCGCGTGATCGCGCAGGCCTTCGGGCGAGTCGGCGGGCGGGCTGTCCATCAGGCGCGCGGTGTCGTCGACGGAAAGCGCCTTCGGCAGCATTTTCGCCTGCTTCGGCGCGCGCACCGCGGCGACCGGATTGGCCGGCAACTCGACGTGGCCCGCGAGCCAGCGATAAAACGCCCGCCATGCCGACAGCCGATGGCCAATCGACCGCGCGGTGAGACCGCCCGCATGCGCGCGCGCAACGGCGCCGCGGATGTCGACGGCGGTGAGGCTTTCGAGCGCTCGGCCTTTGGCGAGCTGCTTCAGTTCCGCGAGCTCATGCGTGTAGCCGCGCAGGGTGTGCGCCGACAGCCGCCGCTCGTGCTCGAGATGCGACAGGTAGGCGGCGATCGGGTCGGCGGCGGTCACGGTACGCGGTGACGTTGCGTGGCGCGGCTCAGCGCGGCAGCAGCCGGCTCAGCGCGGCGCTCGCGAGCGCGCCGATCTGCGTGAGGAAATCGGTGGCCATGCCTTCGTGGAAGCGCCGCGGGTCGGATGAGCCCATCACGAGCAGGCCGAACGTCGGCGCGTCTTCGACACCTTCGGGGTCGCGCAGCGCGAGCAGCGCGATCGATTCGGTGCTCTGCGCCGTCCCGTTCGACGCGACGCCGAGGTCGTCGGTCGCGCTTGCCGCCGGGTTGGTCGTCCCGTGGGACGCGACCGCAGCTTGCGCGAGCCATTGCGCGGCCTCGAAGCCGGTGTTGGCGCCGCAGTACGGCGTGCTCAGGCTGCCCGCGAAAATCCGCACTTCCTCGCTGACGTGGCGCGCGAAGTCCGCTTGCGCATACGGCTCGGCGACGTCCCACACGCGCAGAGCCGCTTGCGGCACGTCGAAGATGTCGCGCAGACCGCCGGCGATCGTGCGCGGCAGCGCGTAGGGATCGCGCTCGGCCATCACACGGATGGTCCAGCGGTTGAATTTCGACGCGATGCTGTCGTTCTCGTGACCGTAGCGCAGCAGTTCGGCAAGACGCCGCTCCAGATGCTTGTTCTTGTCGCGCAGCATCTCCATCTGCCGCTCCTGCAGCGACACCGCGGCTTTGCCGTGCGGGTTCGCGAGCCGGATCGTCGCGAGCGTTTCCGCGTGTTCGACGAAGAATTCGGGATTGGCGAGCAGGTATTCGGCGACTTCGCGATCGTTCATGGTTTCGGCTAGAGGACTACGGGACGGCCGCCTCACGGCGGCGCGTCGGTCAATGAGTTAGACGGAGGGCGCCATGTCGGCCGGGCTGGACGGATTGTGCTGCGTCGAGTCCGACGAGGCGCTCGACGCCTCTTCGGCCAACTCGATCTCCCCTTCGAAGACGGTGGCTGCGGGGCCGGCCATCAGCAGCGGCGCGCCTGGGTGCGCGCTGTCCCAAGTGATGGTCAGATCGCCGCCGTGCGTATGTACGAGCACCGGCGAATCCAGCAGCCCGCGCCGGATGCCGGCCGCGACCGCCGCGCACGCGCCGGTGCCGCACGCGAGCGTTTCGCCTGCGCCGCGTTCGTAGACGCGCAGCCTGATCTCGTTGCGGTTGACGATCTGCATGAAGCCCGCGTTGACCCGCTGCGGGAAGCGCGTGTGCCGCTCGATGGCCGGACCTTCGGCGAGCACCGGGAACACCTCGGCATCGTCGACGACCTGCACGGCGTGCGGATTGCCCATCGACACCACCGACATCCAGCGCGTCGTGCCGTTCACGTCGAGCGGCCATAGCGTATCCTCGCCTTCGCGGCGGCCTTGCAGACCCTTGGTCGCGAACGGCACGAGTTCGGGATCGAACACGGGCGTGCCCATGTCGACGATCACTTCGCCGTTGTCCTGCATCGTCAGCGTGATCGTGCCTTTCTGGACCTGCACGCGCACGCTGCGTTGGTCGGTGAGACCGCGCTCGCGCACGAACTTGACGAAGCAGCGCGCGCCGTTGCCGCAGTGTTCGACCTCGCCGCCGTCGCAATTGAAGATGCGATATCTGAAATCGACGCCTTCGACGGTCGGCTTTTCGACCAGCAGCAACTGGTCGGCGCCGACGCCGAAATGGCGGTTCGCCAACGCGCGCACCTGCGCCGTGGTTAGATCAACCGGTTGGGTATAGCCGTCGAGTACGACGAAGTCGTTGCCCGCGCCGTGCATTTTGGTGAATTTGAGCTTCACGTTTTCCGTGTATCCGTTGCTGCGTAGGGCTTCGCGCGTGCGGGCGAAGCCGGAAATCCCGGCCTCACCGCCGTTGGGTGAATCACCCATTGGAGCCGTGCCCGGCCAATAGCAGATGATACACGTTGGCACATCGGAAACGGTACGGCATGCAAGGAGCCCAGCCCCACCTTCAATACACCCCCGGCAACCCCGGCGGGCGTGTCTTGAACCGCTTGTGCACCCAGTAATACTGCTCGGGCATCAGCGGAATCTGCTCTTCGAGAAACTCGTTCATGCGTCGCGCATCAGCGTCATCGTCGCCGGTCGGATAGTCGTCCCAAGGTTTGAAGACCTTGAGCCGGTAGCCCTTGTAGTTCGGTAGCACCTCGCCGATGAACGGTACGACCTGCGCGTGCCCGACCTTGGCGAGACGGCCGACTGCGGTCAGCGTGCAGGTCGGCACGCCGAAGAACGGCACGAACGTCGAATTGCGCGCGCCGTAGTCCATGTCCGCGCCGAGCATCACCGGTTTGCGTTCGCGCAGCCAGCGCAGCACGACGCGCGCGCTGTCCGCGCGGCTCGCCATGTCCGCGCCGAAACGCGCGCGCGCTGCTTTCGCGACTTCCTCGAACTCCTGATTCGACATCGGCTGATAGAGCGAGCCGCACTGGCGCTTCAGCGAGTAGTTCAGAAAGATCGAACCGGCCTCGATGCCGACAAAATGAAAGCCGAGAAACAATGTGGGCGGCAGGTTCGGATCCGTCAGGTCGATCGCGCTGTCGAGCTGGATCAGCTTGTCGAGCTTCTTCGCCGGGCCGAACCACTGCACGCTGCGCTCGAGATAGCTGCGGATCGCATGACGGAAGTGCTTTTGCGCGACGTCCTCGCGGCGCTCGTCGCTCCAGTCGGGGAAGCACAGCTTCAGATTCGTATGAACGATGTGCTTGCGACGGCTCGGGATCTGGTAGAGCAGCCAGCCGAGCCCGTCACCGAGACGAGCGACGAATCCGTAAGGCAACAGCGCAAAGAGTTTGAGCAGCCCGATCGCGAGCTTCGCGCCGTAGCGGCTCAGCATGCAGCCTCCAGGCGCGCGGCGCCGCAGGGGGCGAAATTGTGGAAAGCGGAAAAATTGAAGTGATACCGCACTCGTTTCGACTCTGTGACATTCAAAGGAAGTCGCTATAATAAGGGCTTCGCCGAGTTAATAGACAACTTGCGGGGCGAAGCCGGCGGGTGCGGTCCATGGGTTTTCATGGGTTATGCGTCCATCGGTCAGGTAATCCGCTAAAGCGTCGCCGCTTCAGACTCCCGAAGTCGGCTACGTGGAACGCAACCGTAACCACTAACAGGAGTCTGCAACGTGGCAAACGACTATCTCTTCACTTCCGAATCCGTTTCCGAAGGCCATCCCGACAAAGTCGCGGACCAGATCTCGGACGCGATCCTCGACGCCATCCTCGCTCAAGACAAGTACTCGCGTGTCGCGGCCGAAACGCTGTGCAACACGGGTCTCGTCGTGCTGGCCGGTGAAATCACCACCACCGCGAACGTCGACTACATCCAGATCGCGCGCAACACGATCAAGCGCATCGGCTACGACAACACCGACTACGGCATCGACTACCGCGGCTGCGCGGTGCTCGTCGCCTACGACAAGCAGTCGCCGGACATCGCCCAGGGCGTGGACCGCGCGCACGACAACAACCTCGATCAAGGCGCGGGCGACCAGGGCCTGATGTTCGGTTACGCGTGCGAGGAAACGCCGGAACTGATGCCGCTGCCGATCCACCTGTCGCACCGCCTCGTCGAGCGTCAGGCGAATCTGCGCCGCGACGGCCGTCTGCCCTGGCTGCGTCCGGATGCCAAGTCGCAGGTCACCGTGCGCTACGTCGACGGCAAGCCGCATTCGATCGACACCGTCGTACTGTCCACCCAGCATTCGCCGGACATCGCGCTCGACACGCTACGCGAAGCGGTGATCGAGGAAGTGATCAAGCCGACGCTGCCGGCCGAACTGATCAAGGGTGACATCAAGTTCCTCGTGAACCCGACCGGTCGTTTCGTGATCGGCGGTCCGCAGGGCGATTGCGGTCTGACGGGCCGCAAGATCATCGTCGATACCTACGGCGGCGCGGCGCCGCACGGCGGCGGCGCATTCTCGGGCAAGGATCCGTCGAAGGTGGACCGCTCGGCAGCGTACGCCGGCCGTTACGTCGCCAAGAACATCGTGGCCGCGGGCCTCGCATCGCGCTGCCTGATCCAGGTGTCGTACGCGATCGGCGTCGCCCAGCCGACCTCGGTGATGGTCAACACGTTCGGCAGCGGCCGCGTGTCGGATGCGACGATCACGGAACTCGTGCGTCAGCATTTCGACCTGCGTCCGAAGGGCATCATCCAGATGCTCGACCTGCTGCGCCCGGTCTACGAGAAGAGCGCGGCGTATGGTCATTTCGGCCGCGAAGAGCCGGAATTCACGTGGGAAGCCACCGACAAGGCGCTCGCACTCGCTGAAGCGGCAGGCACTGAGCCGGTCGCGGCGCTTGCCGAATAAGGTCGAGCCGATCGCCGCTTGAAAGCAAACGAACCCCGCCGGCGTGAGCCGGCGGGGTTTTTCTTTGTCCATTGATGGCGTAGCGATGCCGCCGCGCGAAGCACGTCGTCGAGGCGGCGCGCTCGAAGTCTTGCGGTGCTCGAAGTCTTGCGGTGCTCGAAGTCTTGCGGTGCTCGAAGTCTTGCGGTGCTCGAAGTCGGCCCAGCGGTGAACGGCCAGCCGGTCGGCAGATCAGCGGTCTAGCCACTCAACGCGCAACTGCAACTCCCCGGCCCAGCAATCTCACCGGCTCGCAAACGCAAACGCAAACGCAAACGCGAACCACCCGCCGCTGCTCGCCGACAGGCGACGCGGTCGGCGGCTCGCAGGCGTGCGCACCGCCGGCGCGCGTTTCGCGACCGCGAGGCGCAACGGTGTCGGTTTGCGCAGCAGCGTGCGCAGCGACAGACGGCGCGTGCCGCTCTGCTGGCGTAGCGCCGAGAAGAACGTATGGAACCAGGTGCGAAAGCCGTCGACGGCCTTCGCGTCGCGCCACTGCTCGCCGAGCGCGCGGGTGCGCGCGGCATGATGGCGCAGCGCCCGCATCATATGGCGGCGCGCGGGACGCGCCGCTTTCAGCGCGGCGCGGGTAAGACGGGTGCTCAAAAGAGTATGCATGGCTTCACATTTAGGCAATGAACCGCACGTCGGCGCGTGCACCGGATGTGCACGGACAAACAGCACCATATGTGCCAATGACGGGGTTGCGATGAACGGCCTGAAAGCGGGAAATTCGTTGCGGGTCGTGGCGCGGGAGATTGCGACGCGAAACACGGCGCACAGCGCAGCAAAGGTACAACGCGGAGAAACCGACGGCACGGGCCCTGGCGGCCTGCGCACAACAGAAAACTGCGTAAGCGACGATCGACATGCGAGCAGGCTACACGGGAATCGTGACGTCAGAAAGTCGGTTAATACCCTGCGCGAACCAGATTTCTCCGCGGATCGAATCGTCGCTGATGCCGGTTTGCTGTCACCCCTTACGGGCGATTTGCGTGCGCGTTTGCCCAGCGAATGTGCGGTGCGGGCGCGCCGCGCGCCTGAAACCGGTGCATTGGCGCGCCGCGAAAAGCGAAGGCGACCAGCGCAAAAGATCAGCAGGACGCAGGAGCCTCTCGCGGTGAACCAACGCATCCCGATCGCGCCCGTTTTACAATCGAACATCAGTCAGTCGACGGTAACGGAACGCCATGTCACTCCATTCGAAGAAAGAGCAGATTCAAACGTTGCGGGAGCAGGGTTTTGTCGTCGTGCCAGGACTCGTGTCGCCCGAGCGTTGCGACGAGCTGAAGCGGATCGCGCAGCGACAGCTGCAGGAAGCGGCGGCGCCGATCGAATTCGAAGCGGATTTGCAGTATCCGGGCGCGCCGTCATCGAAGGATGCTCCGGGCGGACATACGGTGCGGCGCCTGCTCGACGCGTACGGTCGTCACTCCGCGTTCGCGCAATGGGCGACCGCGTCCGAAATCCGTGGCTGGATGGAGCTGTATTTTGGCGAGGAGCCGCGTCTGTCGCGCGCGCATCACAACTGCATGATGACCAAGCACCCCGCGTACGGCAGCCTGACCGGCTGGCATCGCGACGTGCGCTACTGGTCGTTCGAGCGCGACGATCTGGTGTCGGTGTGGCTCGCTGTCGGCCCGGAAACCGTCGATAACGGCGCGCTGTGGTTCGTGCCGCAATCGCACGGCGCCGCGTTCACATCGGACCGCTTCGACGAAGCGAAGTTTTTCCGCGCGGATCTCGCCGAGAACGAGGCCGCGATCCGCACGGCGGTGTCGCCCGAGCTGAAGACTGGCGACGTGGCGTTCTTTCACTGCAACACGCTGCACTCGGCCGGCAAGAATCTGAGCGACCAGGTGAAGTTCTCGCTGGTGTTCACCTATCACGGCGCAAGCAATGTGCCCCTGCCCGGCACGCGCTCGGCCGCGAAGCCCGAGATCGCGTTCTAGATTATTTTGGTCGCGGGCCTCGCGCCGACGCTCAGCGCTTGCGCCCCGACATCGCGATTCCCGTCAGCCCGGCGAGTGTCGCCACCACGCCCGCGACGATCAGCACGATCGCCTTGTTGCTCGGCGAGCCGGTAAAGAAGCGCGACACGTCGCTGCTCACCGAATTGAATGCCTGCCCGCCGAAATACAGCAGCACGATACCGCCGACAATCAGCGCGATCGAAATCGCTTTCGTCATCTGCACCTCCCATCAACCTGAACCGGCGAGAGTGTAGGTGAGCCGTGCGTGCTCGTCCATCCCGCATACTGGTTGCGCTGCAAGCGCCGCGTCGATTGGCTAACATAGCGGTCTGGCCGCACCGCGGCGACACCACAACAACAAATCTCCCCAGCAGCACGCCTCCCGCAACGCGCGAATCCTCACGCCCGCCATCCTCGGGCGATCTCATCGACAAGGACACTAGCAATGGCTTACGAAGCAGCTTCAGAACGCTATTCGGACATGCAATACCGCGTCTGCGGCAAGTCGGGTCTCAAACTGCCGGCGCTGTCGCTCGGCCTGTGGCACAACTTCGGCGACACCACGCCGATCTCGACGCAGCGTGACATCCTGCGCACGGCCTTCGACCTCGGCATCACGCACTTCGATCTGGCGAACAACTACGGCCCGCCGTACGGCAGCGCGGAAACCAACTTCGGCCGTCTGTTCACGGACGATTTCAAACCGTATCGCGACGAGTTGCTGATTTCGTCGAAGGCCGGTTGGGATATGTGGCCCGGTCCGTACGGCCAGGGCGGTGGCTCGCGCAAATATGTGCTCGCGAGTCTCGATCAGAGCCTGAAGCGCATGGGCCTCGATTACGTCGACATCTTCTATTCGCATCGCTTCGACGCGCATACACCGCTCGAGGAAACCGCGGGCGCGCTCGCGAGCGCGGTGCAGCAGGGCAAGGCGCTGTACATCGGCATCTCGTCGTACTCGTCGGCGAAGACGCGCGAAATGGCGAAGCTGCTCGCCGAATACAAGGTGCCGCTGCTGATCCATCAGCCGTCGTACAACATGCTGAACCGCTGGATCGAACACGACCTGCTCGATACGCTCGATGAAGTCGGCGCGGGCACGATCGCGTTCACGCCGCTCGCGCAGGGATTGTTGACCGGCAAGTACCTGAACGGCGTGCCGGAAGATGCGCGCGTCAACAAGCCGGGCGGCGGTTCGCTCAAAGACGAGCATCTGAGCCCGCGGAACATCGAGCACGTGCGGAAGCTCAACGACATCGCGCAGCGCCGTGGTCAGAGCCTCGCGCAGATGGCGCTCGCGTGGGCGTTGCGCGATCCACGCGTGACCTCGGTGCTGATCGGCGCGAGCCGCGCGGAGCAGGTGCGCGAGAACGTCGGCGCGCTGAAGAAGCTCGCATTCTCGGCCGACGAACTCGCTGAAATCGATCGCTATGCGACCGAAGGCGGGATCAATCTGTGGGAAAAGCCGTCGACCGATCAGGCGATCTGATCGCGTGAGGAGCCGTCCGCACAACAGGCGGACGGACGCAAGGGCAAAACGAAGCCGCACGCTCAGCGTGCGGCTTTTCTGCAGGTATTTTGCCGCGCCGCTACACGAGCGCCGGCAGACCCTCGACCAGCGCCACCGCGCACATCACACCGATCAGCGCGCCCAGCACACGCAGCCCGTTGTGTCGCAACTCGGTCTTGCAGGGCAGCGCGCCGACGAATAGCGCGCCCGCCAATGCCATCGGAATGACCAGGATGAAATCGCCGATCGTAAAGTAGGTCATCTTCGTCTCCTCCCATGCGGGATGGTTGCTATGTCGTTCCGGCAGAGGCCGCGGCTTCGAAATCATGCCGCGCCATTGCACGAATCGAGTATAGGAGACCGATCGAGCGGCGCGACGGCGCAAGCTGGCGCGTCGGCGCTTATTCGTAAGCTGCTGAACCCAGGCGCGGCGCGGCCCGCGGCGATTGGCGCGGCGCAACAAAACGCGGCGGAAAATAGCAAACGTTCGCTTACGCAAGCCTTTCGTTTTGCCGCCGATCCATGCGGGTTGGCTGATTGCGGCCGGCTCGCGGTGCCCGCACCGCGCAACGCGACCGATACGCCGGGCTATTCGCGCCCGCGCAGGCGGCTCGCCGCGATCAAGCCGATCACGAGCAGCGCACCGACTAGCCCGACGACGCCGTTCCAGCCATGACCGGCCCACACATGGCCGCCATACGAACCGACCAGGCTCGAGCCGATGTAGTACGCGAGCAGATACAGCGCAGCGGCCTGGCCTTTCGCGTCTTTCGCCAGACGCCCGACCCAGCCGCTCGCGACCGAATGCCCGGCAAAGAACCCGAATGTCACGCAGGCGATACCGGTCGCGATCGCCGCGAGCGGATGCAGCATCGTCAGCGCGAGGCCGAACACCATCAGCAGCAGGCTCCCGATCAGCACGCGCGCGCGGCCGAACGTGTCGGCCATGCGCCCGGACCATGGCGACGCGACCACGCCAACCAGATAGACGATGAAAATCGCGCCGATCTCCGTCTGATTCAACCGATACGGCGGCGCGAGCAGCCGGTAGCCGATGTAGTTGTACAGCGTGACGAAGCTGCCCATCAGCACGAAGCCGAGCAGGAACAGCAGCGGCAGACCCGGTCGCGTGAACTGGCGCAACAGCAGCGTGCGGTGATGCGCGAAGCCGAGCCCGCGGCGCGGCACGAAATGGCGCGACGGTGGCAGCAGCGCGCGGAACGCGAGCATCGACAGCAGGCCGAGCACGCCGATCGTGCCGATCGCGACGCGCCACGAAAACAGATCCGCGACCACGCCGGTGATGACTCGCCCGGCCATGCCGCCGATCGCCGTGCCGCCGACGTACAGGCCCATTGCGAGGCCGAGGCCGTCGGGATGCACTTCCTCGGCGAGATAAGCCATCGCGACGGCCGGCACGCCGCCGAGCGCGAGCCCTTCGAGCGTACGCAGCACGAGCAGCTGGTGCCAGTGCGGCGCGACCGATACGCCAATCGTCAGCACCGACGACACCGTCAGCGACAGCGTCATCAACTTGTGCCGGCTCCAACCCTCGGAGACGAAACCGGCGACGAAGATCGCGAGCGCGAGCGCAGCAGTGGATAGTGACAACGACAGACTGCTTTGCGCCGGCGTTACGTTGAACGCTTCGGAGAACGACGGCAGCAGCGGCTGCACGCAGTAGAGCAACGAGAACGTCGCGTAGCCGGCGAACAGCAGCGCGAGGCTGGCACGCCAGTACGCGCGCGAGCCGCGTTCGAGATAAGGGATGTCCGACACGGTGGTGGTGCTTGCGCAAGCAGCTGAAGCTGCGCCGCGGGAGGGAACGGCAGATGCGGTCCGCTGGGATGGCGGCGGCAGGGTCACAACAAAACTCCTTGGGTCACACGGAAACGCGCAAAAGTGTTAAGGATACGCTGAAAACGCGTTTCAAGCCGGCGTCGCGGGCAACGCGGCGTGCCAATGGTGACCCGCAGCGCTCCATCCGCAACATGTCGCGCGCCTGTCTCCCGGCGCTAGCCGTGCGCCCCGGCTTCACTGCCCGGCGCCGGCGCCCGCGTCGCCCCCGAAGTCGCCGTCGACGGATGCGCGAGCGCGTCGTCGCCCGGCACTCGGATGATGATCAGGGTTCAGCGTGATCAGGATGTCCGAGTCGGCACGCGAGAAACAGCGTGACGAACAGTCCCGGTCGCGCGACACGCGCTTCAAGAAATACGCGGTAGCGCTCGCGCAAACGCGAGAAACCGCGCTCGAACGCGTAGTGCATGCGCATCAACGGATTGCGCGTTTGCACCGGTGTGTGATGTAAATCCGCGGGCTTGTGGTGATAGCGCAGCAGATACTTCGCGAGCGGGCACGAGCGTACGCGAGAAGAAGTACGACGCGAGCATCGCGAACACCACCGCTTCGGCAAGCGGAATGAACGGATAGTGCGCGACACCGGTGAGCAGAAACATCGGCACGAACACGATACAGATCGCCAGCGTCGACACTAGCGTCGGAATCGCGATCTGATGCGCGCCGTCGAGAATCGCCTGTTCCAGCGTCTTGCCCTGTTCGAGCTGATGGCTGATGTTTTCGATCGCGACGGTCGCATCGTCGACGAGAATCCCGACCGCGAGCGCGAGGCCGCCGAGCGTCATGTTGTTGATCGTCTGACCGAGCGCGGACAACGCGATGATCGACGTGATCATCGACAACGGAATCGATACCGCGATGATCAGCGTCGCGCGCCAGTTGCCGCGGAACAGCAGAATCATCAGGCCCGTCAGGGACGCGGCGATCAGCGCTTCACGCAATACGCCCTGCACGGATGCACGCACGAACAGCGATTGGTCGGCGACGGGATCGATATTCAGCGACGGCGGCACCAGATTGCGCAGCGTCGGCATCATCGTCTTGATGCGGTCGACGATATCGAGCGTGGACATTCCGTGTGTTCGATATCGTTGACCGCCACCGACAAGCCGCGCTCGTAGTTCAGCGCGATGCGCCGCTCCATTTCGTCGGCGGGCAGGCCGTTATACGACCAGATGACCGAGAGCGCCGGAATATCGATGTTCGGAAAGATGTCGGTGGGCGTGCGCAGAATAGTCAACGGTCCGACGATCAGCAACAGCAGCACCAGCACGACGAACGTATAGGGGCGCCGTAGCGCGAGACGAACGATCCACATGACTAGCGCAGACGAATGAAACGAGCGGCGACCGCGCCGCGCGGATCGGAAACGCAGGCGCGCACCTCGGCGCGAAGGCAGGTGCGAAGCCGCGCGGCGCCCGCATCTGGCAGATCGTTCCGGCAATGCACGTTTTTGATGTCTCCCCCCGCAGGGTTTATGATGGTCTGCATTACGACGTCTGACGCCGAGATAATCGGCCGTGCTCAGCGTAATGGGAATAGGGCGAAACGACGGGTGAAAGCCTTCTATTCGCCTTCCCAAAGCCCCGCAAAGCGGGAACAATGACTCGAACCTCTTACGCGCCATGCGCGCGACAGATTAAGTGCGCACGCAACGTCAAATGCGAAGCGGCGTTTTTATCATCACCTCGACCGGCGTGAAATCATAAAGCCGGCTAAGGGAAGCGGGGAATTATCATGGAAGTCGGTTCCATTGTCCGATCGGTACATATCGCCGTGCCGCAAGGCGCGCGCGGAATCGTCATGCGCATTCTTGGCGACATGGCGATGGTGGCATGGTACGCCGGCGAGCCCGGCGCCTCGCAGCAACTCAATACCGAACCCTTTTTCCTGGAAGATCTGATCGATACCGGCGACCTGATACGTCCGGCCGGCGCGCAGACGCATTGAACGAGAGGCTTACCGGTTGCTCATTGCCGTTGTGTGACCCGCAGGTGCGGGCTGTAGTGATGCTGTAAGGTGAGCTCGGCTCGCCAGCATCGCCGTGGGCCGATGCGCGCGTCGATTCACGGCGCGTCCCAAATCAGCCCGTATTTCTAGCGATGCCACCCACGCATTGTGAGTCGTCGCCCTCGTCTTTACCCGCGGCGCGGCGCACAATGCGGGGCATGAACGACACCATTCCCGACAATTCCTATCCCGAGGCCGGCGCCGATGGCGCCGTGCCATTCGCGCGGCTCACGCCGGAAACCGTGCTCGACGCGATCGACGGCGTGCTCGCAACGACCGGCGTGCGTACCGACGGCCGTCTGTTGCCGCTCAACAGCTACGAAAATCGCGTGTATCAGGTCGGCGTCGAAGACGGTCCGCCCGTGGTCGCGAAGTTCTATCGTCCCGAGCGCTGGAGCGACGCGGGGATTCTCGAAGAGCACGCGTTCGTCGCCGAACTCGTCGTGCGCGAGATCCCAGCCGTGCCCGCGCGTGTGCTCGATGGCCGCACGCTGCACAGCTTCGACGGCTTCCGCTTCTCGGTCTTCGAGCGACGCGGCGGTCGCGCGCCGGATCTCGACCGGCGCGACACGCTGGAATGGCTGGGGCGTTTCATCGGACGCATTCATGCGATCGGGCAGACCCAGGACTACGCAGAACGTCCCACGCTAAACATCGACACGTTCGGCTACGAGCCGCGCGACTTTCTGCTCGCGCACCGTTTCGTGCCCGACGATCTGCGCATCGCGTGGGAAACCGTCGTGAATCTCGCGCTCGAAGGCGTCGCGCGTGCGTTCGAGCGGGCTGGCGAGATTCGCAGGCTGCGTCTGCACGGCGACTGTCATCCGAGCAACGTGCTGTGGACCGACGCGGGCCCGCATTTCGTCGATTTCGACGACAGCCGCATGGGGCCCGCGATTCAGGATCTGTGGCTGCTGCTGCCGGGCGAGCGTGCGGAGGCGTCGCGCGCGCTGGCCGATCTGCTCGCCGGTTACGAGGATTTCTGCGAATTCGATCCGCGCGAGCTGTATCTGATCGAAGCGCTGCGCACGTTGCGGCTGATTCACTATCAGGCATGGCTCGCGCGCCGCTGGAACGATCCGGCGTTTCCCGCCGCGTTTCCGTGGTTCAACACGCAGCGCTACTGGGAAGATCGCATCCTCGAGATGCGCGAGCAGATCGGCGCGATGCAGGAAGGGCCGTTGTGGCCGGTTTGACGTGTTGACGGTCAAGGCGCCTGTGACGCCACATTCGACGACTCCACCAACGTCGATCTGACGATTACCTCCGCGCGCACGTCCCGCCCAATCGCTTCGATCGCGGGACGCATGCGCGTGAAATCGTCGGGCGTGCAGACGTCGCTGTCGAAATGGGTGGCGCCGTCGCGCGTCATCGTGACCACGTTGCTGCGCGGGTCGAACGCGTACTGCGACGTGAAATCGACGAAGCGGTCCTGCGTGCGTTGCGCCTCCGGCATGTCGAGCACGCGGAAATTGGCCGGCAGTTCGATGCGCGCGCGTTCGTGGATCGCGAGGTTGTGGCACACGAACGGCTGCGTGCGCTTGCGTTCGCCGAGCCAGTAGCGCGTGTCGGCTTCGACGCCGCCGCCGAGGCTCGTCAAGGCCGGAATCGAGGCCGTCATGCCGGTCACCACGAGACTCTCGAGCGTGCCTTTCATCGTCAGCGTGAGCGGGCCGTCGGCCGCGCTGAGGTCGCTCGTCGTCAGCGTCGCGGTGCCGCGCAGATTCGCGTTGCGTAACTCGGCCTGAATCGATTCCTCGCGTTGCGCGGGCGTTTGCGTGCGCAGCCGCGCGCGGGCCTGCTCGGCGTACGGCCCGGCATCCTGCAGCCGATACGTGAAGCTCGCCGAGCCATCCGGTTCGATCTTGATCGCGAGATCGGTGCTGCGCGACATCTGCGCGGTGGCCGGCGTTTGCGAGAGCACGCCGTCGCCGATCAGCACGGTAGGACGGTCCATGTCGGACGAAGGCAGAAAACCGAATTCGACGTTCGACGCGGTCGAATCCGCGTACATCTGCAAATCGGGTAGCCACGTGATCGCATGATTGATGACGCCGTAGCCCGGGACGCTCGGCAGCGTGTAGATCGTGCCGCTGCTGATCAACGCCGGCTCGTTGCTCACGCCGACCGCGTCGAGCAGCGCGCCGTAGAGCGCGACGTGGTCCTTGCAGTCGCCATAGCGGTTCGCGAGAATCGCGCTCGCGCTGTGCGGCACGACGGCGCCACGTCCGACGTAGATCGCGACATAGCGGATATTGCGGCGAACCCAGTCGTACAGCGTTTTGGCTTTGTCGTGTGGGGTTTGATCGTGCGCGCTCAGCTGCTGCGCGAACTGGGTGATCGCTACGTCGTGCGCGCCCGGGTCGGCCGCGGAGCTGCGATAGGAGGCGGCGAACGCGGCATAGCTCGGGAAGGTCGACACCATCAGCCGATCACCGTACGACACGTACGCGACCGAGCCGCGTTCGAGCCGGTCGAAGTGTGCCTTGTCATAGCGGAATTCGTAACGCGTGCGGCCGTCGCGCGTGACCGGTGTCACTGCGCTGAAGCCGCGCGCGTCCGCATACAGCGGCTTGTCGGCGGGCAGGTCGTAGATCAGGCGGAAGTTGCGGGTCGGCGCGAGATCGGGCGGCGTGAAGTCGCTGAATTCGCCCGGCACTATCGGCTGACGCTGCGTCTTGCGGTACGTCAGATGCACGCGCGCGCCGGGTTCGACCGCGGGGAACACGATCACCTTTTCCTGGATGTCCTGGAACATCGGCGCGTCGAACGAGCGGACTTCCTGCACGTCGCGGATCTGCTCGGGCGCAACGTCGTGACGCTTGCCGTCGGCGGTGACCGTGTAGGCCTCGAGGATCTGCACGTCGGCCATGTTGCGGTTGAACCAGACGTATTGCTGAGCGACCCGCTCGACGCCGGCTTCGTTGTTCACGCGCAGCGTCATCGAATCGAGCTTCGCATACGAGCCGTCAGTGTTGACGGTGAAGGTCTGCGTCTCGCCTTCGTTGGTGTAGGGATCGTCCAGGTTGAGCGGCGCGCTCGCGCTCGCGGCGTGAACGCCGGCCAGCCAGCCGGCGGAGGCAAGGACCACGAGGCAGAGTCGCATGACGGCGGGCTACACGCTGTAAGCGGCGCCACCCGACGCCGCAATCTCCCGCGCGGCCTTCGCGCCTTCGACCTGCAATAGCGTCGGCAGCGACACGCCATTTTTCGCCGCCGTCACCTCCGCCAGAATCGACACCGCGATCTCGGGCGGCGTCCTGCTGCCGATATAAATGCCGACAGGTCCGTGCAAGCGGGCCAGTTCGGCTTCGTTCAGATCGAACTCCTTCAGGCGCTCGCGTCGCGCGTGATTGTTCCTGCGCGAGCCGAGCGCGCCGACATAAAACGCCGGCGTCTTCAATGCTTCCATCAGCGCGAGATCGTCGAGCTTCGGATCGTGCGTGAGCGCGATCACTGCGCAGCGCTCGTCGAGCTTCATGTCGATCACGGTATCGTCCGGCATCGTGCGTACGATCTTCGTGCCCGGCACGTCCCATTCCTCGGTGTATTCCTCGCGCGGATCGCAGACCGTCACCTGATAATCGAGCCCCACCGCGATATGGCACAGGTAGCGAGACAACTGCCCGGCGCCGATCACTAGCATCCGGTAGCGCGGGCCGTGGATCGTCGACAGACGCTCACCGTCGAAATGCACGCCGTCGGTCGCCTGCGCGTTGTCGAGCCGCACCGCGCCCGTCGTCATGTCGAGTTCGCGCGCGACGAGCCGGCCATTTTCGACCGCGTGACACAGCTCGGCGATGCCGCTTTGCCGCGTCAACGGTTCGAGCACGAGCTGGATCGTGCCGCCGCACGGCAGGCCGAAGCGATGCGCTTCCTCGGCCGTGATGCCGTACTTCACCGCCTCCGGATGTGTCTGCTCGATGCCCCGTTGCCGCACGCGATCGATCAGATCGTCTTCGATGCAGCCGCCCGACACCGAGCCCACCACGAGGCCGTCATCGCGCACCGCGAGCATCGCGCCCTCGGGACGCGGCGACGAGCCCCACGTCTTCACGACCGTCACGAGGAGCGCGCGATGTCCGTCCGCCAGCCAGCGGGCGCTGGTTTTCAGAACTTCGAGATCCACGCTGTCCATGATTTCTTCCCTTTCTTTGCTTCGCCGCCGGACTCGCCGTCCGCGGCCTCGTTCGATTCCGTTTGCCCGGAGGCGGATGCGGCTTCGGCTTCGGTTTCGGTCTGCACCGGGGCGTCGCCTTCCGCTGTTTCATCAGCGCTATTGTCTCCCGAGAGCTGGGCGCTCAAGCGCTTGAAAAACTCCCCCGCAATCTTGCGCGCCGCACCGTCGACGAGCCGCGAGCCGATCTGCGCGAGCTTGCCGCCGACCTGCGCATTGGCGGTGTAGGAGAGCTTCGTCGCGGCATCGCCGTCGGCTTCGAGCGTGACATGCGTGTTGCCCTTGGCAAAACCCGCGGCGCCGCCCTGGCCTTCGAACACAATGGTGTAGGTGTTCGGCGCGTCGATATCGGTCAGTTGCATGCGCCCCTTGAAGCGCGCCTTGACCGGGCCGACCGCCGCGCTCAGCGTGACCAGGTACGCGTTTTCGCCGTCCGGGTCGATGCTTTCGCAGCCGGGGATGCAAGCGCGCAGAATCTCGGTGTCGTTCAACGCGTCCCAGGTTTGCTGCTGCGTGACCGGCAGCGTATGAATTTCGCTCAATTCCATGACGTTGCTCCTGCGAATGTCGTCGCGGCGACGGCGTGGCGAGGCGCGCGCGTCAGTTGCGCGAGATCGTGGCCGAATGCTGCGAGACTGTCTAGATTATGAACCGGACGATGCGCGTCGACATACGGCAGGATCGCCTGCACGCCGCGCGCCTTCGGAGTAAAGCCGCTGAACCGCAGCAGCGGATTGAGCCACACGATGCGATGCGCGAAGCGTGCGAGCCGCGCCATTTCGGTATCGAGCACGTCGATCGCTTCGTGATCGAGACCGTCGGTGACGAGCAGCACCGTCGCACGACCTGTGAGCACGCGGCGCGCCCAGCGTCGGTTGAACTCGGCGAGCGCCGCGCCGATGCGCGTGCCGCCCGACCAGTCGACCACCTGATCGCTGAGCGTCGCGATCGCGACGTCCGGATCGCGTTCGCGCAATGCGCGCGTCGCGTTCGTGAGCCGCGTGCCGAACAGAAACACCTGCAGACGTTCGCGCGACTGCAACAACGCGTGGCAAAAGTAGAGCACCGCGCGCGAGTAGTTGCTCATCGAGCCGGAAATGTCGAGCAGCAGCACGAGCGGCGGCTTGCGCTCGACCCTCGCGCGATACTTCCACACGGTCCAGTCGCCACCGGCGCGCACCGCATGCCGCGCGCTCGCGCGCAAGTCCGCATGCGTGCCGTGCGATGCCGCCTTCAGGCGCCGCGTCGATTCGGTTGCGAGCGGCAGCCGCTGGCCGCGAATCAGATGCCGCAGCGTGCGCCATTCGTCGGCGTTCAGCGTGTCGAAATCGCGATGACGCAGCCGCTCTTGCGCGCTGAACGTCAACTGCGCATGCAACTCGTGCTGCTCGGTTTCCTGCGGCGCATTCAGATGCGGCGACGGTGGCATGCGCACCGCGAGCGCATCGGCGAGACGGTTGTTGCGCTTCGGCGGTGGCAGCCCGTCGCGCACTTTCGGCAGCAGCAGCGCACGCAGCTTGCCTTCCCAATCGGGGTCGCGCCAGAACAGATCGAACGCGGCATTGAAGAGTTCGCGTTCGTCGGGCGCGGTGACGAGCAGCGCCGCAAGCGCGGCGTGCACGTCGTCGCGGCGGCCGAGGTCGATCCACTGCAACGCGGCGAGTGCGTCGACTGCCTGTGCGGGCGACATCGGCAAGCCGGCACCGCGCAGCACGCGCACGAAATGGACGACGTTGCGCGCGAGCGTGGGCGCAGTGTGCTGGTTCGTGTCGTCGAGCCTGCCCGAGCCGGTTCCGTTCGTCATGCCAATCACCCTCACCCGGACAGACACTGCGCGATCTGCGCGGCATCCACACGCGCGAGATCGTCCTGATACTTGAGCAGCACGCCGAGCGTGTTCTGCACCGATTGCGGATCGAGCTCCGTGACCGACAGCGCTTCGAGCGCGCGGCACCAGTCGATCGTCTCGGCGATGCCGGGCGCCTTGAACAGATCCATGCCGCGCAGCCGATGCACGAAGTCGACCGCGCGCCGCTGCAACTGCGCCGACGTTTGCGGCGCGCGCGCGGCGACGATCTCCAGTTCGCGATCGCGGTCCGGATAGCCGATCCATTGATACAGACAGCGGCGCTTCAACGCGTCGTGCACTTCGCGCGTGCGGTTCGACGTCATGATGACGAGCGGCGGCTGCGTCGCGTGCACGGTGCCGTATTCTGGAATCGATACCTGGAAGTCGGACAGGAGTTCGAGCAGGAATGCCTCGAACGGTTCGTCGGCGCGGTCGATTTCGTCGATCAGCAGCACGCGCCGCGCGCCGGGATGGTTTTCGTCGGGCATCAACGCCTGCAGAAGCGGACGCTTCAGCAGGAATTCGCCACGATATAGCGTGTCGTTGTCGGGGCGCTCGCCGCTCGCTTCGGCAAGCCGCAGCGCCATGATCTGGCGCGGGTAGTCCCATTCGTAAAGCGCGCTCGCGGTGTCGAGGCCTTCATAGCATTGCAGCCGCAGCAGCGTGGTGCCGAGCATGCCCGCCGCGGCTTTCGCGAGCTCGGTTTTGCCGACACCCGGCTCGCCTTCGACGAACAACGGCCGCTCCATGCGCAGCGCGAGATACAGTGCGGTCGCGAGCTCGCGGCTCGCGAAATAGCGTTGGGCGGCGAGTTGGGCGAGGGTGTCGTCGATCGAAGCCGGCTGCATGGTGGTCCTGAATCTGCGCGACGGCCATGGCAAAGCGTGGCGCGAGTGAAGAACGCAATGGCCGCGAGCCCGGCGTCGAACTGTCGCGCCGGCTCGCGAAGTGAACGAAGCCGGCTTGCGCGCGCCGTGGTGAAGGCGCGGCAAGCCGGGGCGCCTAGCGAGGATCGCTAGGCATTTGCCTTCGTGACCGCGCGCGCGGCGAGCACCGGAATCAGATGCGCGCGATACGCGGCGCTCGCGTGCATGTCGTCGTTCAGCTCGTCTGGCGACACGCTCACTGCACGTGCCGCCTCGGGCGTGAAGTTCGTCGACAGCGCGCTTTCGAGTTCGGCCACGCGAAACACCGATGACGCCGCCCCCGTTACCGCGACGCGCACGCCGCTCGCGACCTTCGCGACGAACACGCCGACCAGCGCAAAGTGCGAGGCCGGATTGCGGAATTTCTCGTATGCGGCACGCTCGGGCACCGGAAACTCGACGGCGACGATCAGCTCGTCGGGCGCGAGCGCGGTCTCGTACATGCCGACGAAGAAATCGGCCGAAGAGACGCGCCGCCGGTCCGTGACGATCGTCGCATCGAGGCCCATCGCCGCCGCCGGGTAGCACGCGGCCGGGTCGTTGTTCGCGAGCGAGCCGCCGATCGTGCCGAGCGCGCGCACCTGGCGATCGCCGATATTCGCGGCCAGCTCCGCGAGCGCGGGCAACACGCGCCGCACGTCCGCGTGTTCGGCGACGTCCGCGTGACAGACGGCTGCGCCGATCGTCACCGTGCTGGCGTCGACGGTGATCGTCCTGAGCGCGGGAATGCGCGTCACGTCGATCAGTTGCGACGGCTGCGCGAGACGCAGGCGCATCGTCGGCAGAAGGCTCTGGCCGCCGGCGAGGAACTTCGCGTCGCTGTCGGCGGTGAGGGCTGCGGCGGCCGCTTGCGGATCCGTCGCGCGTTGATACTCGAATGAATACATGTCGAATGCTCCGCTCAGGATCGTTGGGTCAGGCTTGCTTCGCCGCTTGAATCGCGGACCAGACGCGATGCGGCGTGGCCGGCATCTGCAGATTGGTCACGCCAAGCGGCGCGAGCGCGTCGATGATCGCGTTGATCACGGCCGGCGGTGAGCCGATCGCGCCCGCTTCGCCGCAGCCCTTGACGCCGAGCGGATTGTGCGTGCACGGCGTGCCCTTCGACGTTTCGACCGTGAAGTCGGGCAGGTCGGACGCATGCGGCATCGCGTAGTCCATGTAAGAGCCGGACAGCAACTGGCCGCTGTCGTTGTCGTACACGCAGCGCTCGAGCATCGCCTGGCCGATGCCTTGCCCGAGCCCGCCATGCACCTGACCTTCGACGATCATCGGATTGATCACGTTGCCAAAATCGTCGACCGCGGTGAACTGCTGGATGCGGGAGACGCCGGTGTCCGGATCGACTTCGATCTCGCAGATATACGCACCCGACGGATACGTGAAGTTGGTCGGATCGTAGAACGCGCTTTCTTCGAGCCCCGGTTCGAGCACGTCGAGCGGATAGTTGTGCGGCACGTACGCGGCGAGCGAGATCTCCGCGAACGCCTTGGTGCGGTCGGTGCCCGCGACGCGGAACACACCGTTCCTGAACTCGATGTCCTCAGCCGACGCTTCGAGCAGATGCGCGGCGATCTTCTTCGCCTTTGCTTCGATCTTGTCTAGCGCCTTCGAGATGGCCGAGCCGCCGACCGCGATCGAACGCGAACCATACGTGCCCATGCCGAACGCGATGCGGCCGGTGTCGCCGTGCACGATCTCGACGCTTTCGAGCGGAATGCCGAGGCGATCCGCGACGACTTGCGCGAAGGTCGTTTCATGCCCCTGGCCGTGACTGTGCGAGCCCGTGAACACGGTGACCGAGCCGGTCGGATGTACGCGGATCTGGCCGACTTCGAACAGGCCCGCGCGCGCGCCGAGCGCGCCCGCGATGTTCGACGGCGCGAGACCGCATGCCTCGATGTAGCACGAATAGCCGAGGCCGCGGCGCTTGCCGTTCTTTTCGGATTCCTGCCGGCGTGCGGCGAAGCCCTCGACGTCCGCGAGCGTGAGCGCGCGCGACAGGATCGCGTTGTAGTCGCCGGTGTCGTAGGTGAGGCCGACCGGCGTCGCGTACGGGAATTGCGTGATGAAATTGCGGCGGCGGATTTCCGCGGGGTCGAGTTTCATCTCGCGCGCCGCGGCTTCCACCAGACGCTCGACGACGAACGTCGCTTCCGGCCGGCCCGCGCCGCGATACGCATCGACGGGAACGGTGTTGGTGAAGACGGCCTTCACTTCGGCGTAGATCGCGGGCGTTGCGTATTGCCCGGCGAGCAGCGTCGCGTACAGGATCGTCGGCACGCTCGACGCGAACGTCGACAGATACGCGCCCATGTTGGCGATCGTATGCACGCGCATGGCGAGGAACTTGCCGTCGGCGTCCAGCGCAAGCTCGGCTTTGGTCACGTGATCGCGGCCGTGCGCATCGGAAAGGAACGCCTCGGAGCGCTCGGCGGTCCATTTGACCGGCCGGCCGATCTTCTTCGACGCCCAGGTGAGCGCGACGTCTTCGGCGTACAGGAAGATCTTCGAGCCGAAGCCGCCGCCGACGTCCGGCGCGATCACGCGCAGCTTCGATTCCGGCAGCGACAGCACGAACGCGGCCATCAGCAGCCGCTCGACGTGCGGGTTCTGATTCGCGACGTACAGCGTGTAGCTCTCGTCCTGCGCCGAATAGTTCGCGTTGACCGCGCGCGGTTCGATCGCGTTCGGCACGAGGCGGTTGTTGACGATATCGAGCGTGGTCACGTGCGCGGCTTTCGCGAACGCGGCGTCGGTCGCGGCCTTGTCGCCGTGGCCCCAGTTGTAGCAGACGTTGTCGGGCACTTCGTCGTGCACGGCCGCTTGACCAGGGTCGGCCGCATGCGCGGTATCGACGACGGCCGGCAGTTCTTCGTAATCGACTTCGATCAGTTCGGCCGCATCTTTCGCCGCCTTGATCGATTCAGCGATCACGAGCGCGACCTGATCGCCCACGTGCCGTGCTTTCGTATGCGCGATCACCGGATGCGGCGGCTCGTTCATCGGCTTGCCGTCGGTGCTATGGATCAGCCAGCCGCACGGCAGTCCGCCGACGTTGTCGGCGGCGAGATCCGCGCCGGTGAAGATCGCGATCACGCCCGGCGACTGTTTGGCCGCGCTCGTGTCGATGCTTCTGATCTTCGCGTGCGCGTGCGGTGAGCGCAGGAACACCGCGTAGGTTTGCTGCGGCAGCACGATGTCGTCGGTGTACTGGCCTTTGCCGGTCAGGAAGCGATAGTCTTCCTTGCGTTCGACGGCGGCGCCAATCAGGCTCTGTGTATCGGGTGCGTTCATCGACGGCTCCTCAGGCGGCGGTGGCGCCGGCGGCATTCGCGCCGGCAGATGCGCTCGATGCGGCGGACTTCATACCCGCGGCGCCTTCGAGCACGGCCTTGACGATGTTGTGATAGCCCGTACAGCGGCACAGGTTGCCGTCGAGCTGCTCGCGCACCTCGTCGCCGGTCAGATCGGGTTGACGCTGCACCAGCGACACCGCGTTCATCACCATGCCCGGCGTGCAGAAGCCGCATTGCAGACCGTGGCAGTGTTTGAACGCGGCCTGCATCGGATGCAGCGCGCCGTTGTGCGCGAGCCCTTCGATGGTCGTGACTTCCGCGCCATCGGCTTGCACGGCGAGGATGTTGCAGGACTTGATCGCGCGGCCGTTCAGATGGACGGTGCAGGCGCCGCATTGCGCCGTATCGCAGCCGACATGGGTGCCGGTCAGACGGAGTTGATCGCGCAGGAACTGGACAAGCAGGGTGCCAGGGTCGACTGAGGCGCTCACGGGCGCGCCATTGACCGTCAGACTGATGCTGATCGCCATGAAGCTGTCTCCTATATTGATCGGAGCGAGCGCTTCGGCGTATCGATCCCTGCCTCGGCGCAGACCACGATCCCATGCAAGATAGTTGCTGTGGGTGAGACCGGACCTGTGATTGTTATTGCCCCTGCTTTGCTTCGACTGCGTGCTGACTTCGATTCGCCAAGTCCGATGAGGGTGCTACGGGTTTTACAAATCTGCCGAAAAGTAAAGCACAAATCGCGCGGGCGCGCTATGAGGGGAAGTGTGTTCGGCGCGCGCGAGCGCACGAAGAGAACACGGCGGCCACGGAATGGGACGCCGCAAAGACAAGCGCCCCGTCTGCGGAGCATGACGGGGCGCATCGATAGATCAGCGGAAAGCGAGGCCACGCTCGCGAGCATTCAGCTCATTGGCGTGGCTTCATCGGAACGGCGCTTTACTTTGCCAGTTTCGAATGACGGCGCGAGTAGCCGAAATAGATAACCATGCCGATCAGCAGCCAGATCACGAACGCGCCCCACGTGATGCCTTGCAGGTTCAGCATCAGGAACAGGCACGATGCGACCGCGAGCACCGGCACGACCGGCACGCCAGGGCAACGGAACGCGCGCGGCAGCTCTGGGTGCGTCTTGCGCAGCACGAGCACTGCGATCGACACCATCGAGAACGCCGCGAGCGTGCCGATATTGATCAGCTCAGCCAACACATTGAGCGGCACCAACGCACCGATCAGGCCGAAGAAGATGCCGACGAGCCACGTCGTGAAGAACGGCGTCGCGAAACGCGGATGCACTTTCGACAGCTTCGCGGGCAGCAGGCCGTCGCGCGACATCGCGAAGATCACCCGCGTCTGACCGTAGGCCATCACGAGAATCACGGTCAGCATGCCGAGCACGGCGCCGAGGTCGATGAAGCCCGCGACCCAGTTCTGCCCCGCGAGTTGCAGCGCGTACGACACCGGGTGCGAAATGCCCATGAACTTCCCGGACGGCACGATGCCGGTGACGACCGCGGCCACGGCCACATACAGCACCGCGCACACACCGAGCGACGCGATGATGCCGATCGGGAGGTCGCGCTTCGGATTCTTCACTTCTTCGGCCGCCGACGACACCGAGTCGAAGCCGATGAACGCGAAGAACATCACCGCGGCCGCGCCGAACACGCCGCTCCAGCCGTGAGGCATGAACGGGTGCCAGTTGGCCGGCGTGACGTGAAACACGCCGACGCCGATCACGAGCAGCACGACGACGACCTTGATCGCAACCATGATGTTGTTGATTCGCGCGGATTCGCGCACGCCGAGCGACAGCAGCGTGGTGATCGCCATCATCACGAGGAAGGCGGGCAGGTTGAACAGCGTTTCGTGTCCGGGCACGGCGCCGGGGGCTGCGCTCAGCGCCATCGGCAGCGATACGCCGAAGCCCGACAGCAACGACTGCAGATAGCCGGACCAGCCGACCGACACCGCCGAGGTCGCGAGCCCGTACTCGAGCATCAGGTCCCAGCCGATGATCCACGCGGCCAGCTCGCCGAGCGTCGCATACGAGTACGTGTAGATCGAACCGGCGACCGGAATCGTCGATGCGAATTCAGCGTAGGCGAGCGCGGCGAAGCCGCAGGCGACCGCCGCGATCAGGAACGAGATCATCAGCGCGGGACCGGCCTGTAAGGCGCCCGTGCCGGTCAGCACGAAGATGCCGGTGCCGATGATGGCGCCGACGCCGAGGAAAGTCAGGTCGAGCGCGCCCAGCGCCTTTTTCAGGCCGGCGGTCTGAGCGCTCGCCGCAAGCATGTGCTCGACGCTCTTTTTGCGAAACAGGGACATTGGCGTGGGTCTCCAGTGGTGCACGCGTGTTGCGCGCCGAATGTCGGGAAAACCCGCGATTCTAGCGGATGCGTGTCGCCGGGCTGGTTCGCGCGCGGCGCTTTCTGGGCCAAGGCGATGGGCGGAAACTCCCGCCAGGAGGTGATTTCGAGGAGGTCTTGCGGTGCCGGAAGCGGGGCGGCGGTGAAGCTATTGACTGAATAGTCAATTGATGAGGATGGAATCTCTCCGTTTGCGCCGGCGCCACGATCGGACGCCTGCGGCGCAACGCCGCAGGCACGGCTGGCGGCGCCTGCTGGGCTAGCCCGCCATCGCGGGATTCAGATCGACGAGGCGGTTGCTCATTACATAGAAGGTCAGCTCGGCGTTGTTGCGCAGCTTCATCTTGTCGAGCAGCCGCGTGCGGTACACGCTGACGGTCTTCACCGACAGCGACAGCGCGGCCGCGATATCGGTGAGACGTTTGCCGGACGCGAGCATGCACAGCGTCTGGTACTCCCGATCGGACAGCTTTTCGTGCGGCAACTGCTCGCCGTCGAACGACACGTAGTCGGCGAGCGCCTCGGCCATCTCAGGGCTCACGTACTTGCGGCCCGCCGCGACCTGCTGGATCGCGCCGATCATCTGCGCGGCATCGACCGTCTTCGAGAGATAGCCGGACGCGCCGGCTTTGAGCGCGCGCACCGCGTACTGGTCTTCGCGGTACATCGAGAACATCAGCACCGCGACGCGCGGCGCCTTGCGCTTCAGACGCTTGAGCACCTCGACGCCATTCATGTCGGGCAGCGAAATGTCGAGCAGCACGGCGTCGAAGCTCTGGTGGACGACCAGGTCGAGCGCTTCGGAGCCGCTTTGCGCCTCGGCGACCTCGCGCGCGACGCCGCGATCGAGCAGCAGATGGCGAACGCCCTGGCGGACCACCGCGTGATCTTCGACGATCAGGATGCGCAGGCTCATGGTCGCGGGCTCACGATTGCAGCGCGCGCCGGGCGGCGCGCGGCGTTGGGGCGGCCGCGAGCAGCGCGTGCCACGCGAAGCGGGCCTGGATCAGGGTGCCGCGCGGGGTGATGGCGCCGTTGCTGCCAGTGCCGCTGTCCTCGCCACGACCGACGCTCGTGCGCCTCGCGCTGATTCGCAGCGTGCCGTCGAATGCGGCGCAGCGCGCCTGCATGCCGGCGAGGCCGAAATGATCGCCGGTTTTTTTCTGGCCACCGCGTTCGCGCGCGCCGCGCGGCAGGCCGATGCCATCGTCGCTGACGAGGAGCCTCAGATGACGCGCACCGGTTTCGACGCGCAGGTCGGCGCAGGTCGCGCGCGCGTGCTTCGCGATGTTGTTCAGCGCTTCCTGCGCGACGCGGAACACGGCGAGCGCGGCATCGGCGGGCAGGCGCGCGAGCCGCGCGTCGACGCTGCAGGTGAAGGTGATGCGCAAGCCGGTGCGCATGGAGAAGTCGCGGGCCCAGCACTGCAGCGCGCCGGCGAGGCCTGTCTCGAACGACGGCGCGTGCAGTTGCGCGATGGCGTCGCGATTTGCCGCTTGCACGGCGTCGAGCGAACGATTCGCGACCGCGAGCGCGGCCGCGCATTGCGGCGGCGCGTCGGCGGGCAGCCAGGTTTCGATGCCGGCGAGCGCGAAGCGCGTCGCAGTCAGCTCGGCGCCGACGCCGTCGTGCAGCTCGCGCGCGACGTGACGGCGCACGCTTTCCTGCGCGTCGACCAATTCGGCCGACAGCTCGCGTACCCGCGCGCGCAGCCGCTCGATCTCGCGCGCGGCGAGCGATGGCATGTCGAAGCCATCACGCTGCGCGGACGAAGCCAGCGCAGCGTTGAACGGGACGGCAGTCGACGTATCCATGAATTTCCCTCTCAGGAGGCGGAGTGGACGGCGAAGCGGGCACGCGCAGACGGAATCAAAGCCCGCGAATGACGAGGTTTCGCGTCGGACGAAACACGATGGCCCAACGTAACGAAATTTACATTCAGTAACAACTCGGATTGACGACAATCGGTGCATGAATTCGTCTGATCTCGCGGCGCGATGATATCTCAAAAAGATTAAAAAAGCAGTCGTACCAAGGCTTAGCGCAGAGTCTTCAGAGATTACATGATGTTTACCGCGGACTCGTGCTGTCAGAGGAATTCTGACAGCGAAGGTGACGCAACGCGCTCCGATTTGTAACGGAGCAACAAAAAAAGGAGCCCGGAGGCTCCTTTTTTTTGGAATTCGCGGCGCGCGGGCCGCGAAGAAGAATGCCGGCCGGCTTAGCCGACGAAGGCCTTTTCGACCACGTAATGGCCCGGCTCGTTGTTGCTGCCTTCCTTGAAGCCCGCGTCTTCGAGCAGCTTGCGCGTGTCGCGCAGCATGTGCGGGCTTCCGCACAGCATGACGCGGTCGTCCTCGAGCGAGAAACCCGGCACGCCGAGGTCGGCGAACAGCTTTTCGGTTTCGATCAGCTCGGTGATGCGGCCGCGGTTCTGGAACGCTTCGCGCGTGACGGTCGGGTAGTACAGCAGCTTTTCCTGTACGAACTCGCCGAGGTGTTCATGCGCCGGCAGGTGCTCGGTGATGTATTCCTTGTACGCGAGTTCGTCGACGAAACGGCAGGTATGCGTGAGGACCACGCGCTCGTAGCGGTCGTAAATGTCCGGATCCTTGATGATCGACATGAACGGCGCGAGGCCCGTGCCGGTGGACAACAGCCACAGCGTCTTGCCCGGCAGCAGGTTGTCGGCCACCAGCGTGCCGACCGGCTTCTTGCCGATCAGCACTTCGTCGCCGACCTTCAGGTGCTGCAGACGCGATGTGAGCGGGCCGTCCTGCACCTTGATGCTGAGGAATTCGAGATGTTCTTCGTAGTTCGCACTGGCGAGGCTGTATGCGCGCAGCAGCGGCTTGCCCTCGACCTGCAGGCCCACCATCGTGAACTGGCCGTTTTCGAAACGGAACGACGGATCGCGCGTGCAGGTGAAGCTGAAAAGCGTATCGGTCCAGTGATGGACGCTCAGGACGGTTTGTGAATTCAGGTTGCTCATGGCTTCTTGGATAGTGCGAAAACAAAGGCGGCCAGTCGTCTGAGCCGGCCGGCACGGCAAGGGCGATGCTGCGCTGACCCGTGGTCGGGACTCCCGCGCAATCCGTCATTTTACCGTGCCTGCCGGGGCGGGGCCGCGGCGCGGCGGTCGAGCGTGGTAAAGCGGGTTGCCAAACCGGGAAGCGGCGGCGCCGGCTTGCTGGCGCCGCGAAGTACGTTGGCGTGAGTGCGGCCGTGCTTCAGCGGGGTACGGCGATTCGGCGAACGCCGCGAAGGGCGGCTGCCATTGGTTGCCCGGCAGGCGCGAAAGCGACGCGCCGCAAGGGCAACATTTTCAGGATGATACCGAAAGGCGGCGTGCGCTGCAGCATTGACCCTGCTGATAAAACTGGCAAATGGGGAGGAGCCCTGCCGGCGCCATCGAGATCGCCCCGCTTTCGACTATCGTTTGCGCGCCGCGATTTTTTGGGGAATACGCCCGACGTTGCCTCGTTTACGCAGGAGGCGAGTCGCGCTAAGCCAGGCAGCGCGGTGGGTGCGCGACTCGTCCTGGCGGCTGCGGCCGCCCATGCGAGTAGGAGGTGTCAAATGGAGGCTTCTCGTGCGATATCTGCATTCGGTTCATACACTGGCTTCGACGGGTTGGTGATACGGGCACGCGCATCGCGCCGCGTGCGTCGCGCGCCCGACCCGAAACGTCCTAGCGAAATCGTCGAGTTCACCGTCGACGGACAATTCGTCGCTCAAATGTCGGTCGACCCTGCGCCGGGCTCCGCGTTTGGCCTCGCGTTCGGCCTCGCACTCGGCCTCGATAGCAAGCGCCACTTGCAGTTCACCGCGGTAGACGACGCCACGAATACGGCGACCGTCTGGACGTTGCGCACCGACAGTCAATAAGGAAACCGGGACGACGATCGGGGACGTCGTGACGCGTCGGGGACGCGTCACGGTCACACGGTTTCGCGGCGAGTCTATCGGTACACAGAGATGGGTCGGGGGCGGCGATTGTGGCGGCAAGCCTCGGCCAAGTAAGGAAATTCTGTCCGATGGAATTGATGACGCCAATTCGCAGGTGCCGCTTGCTCACACCGCCGGCACCCGCTTTGTTCCGCGCTGTTTCAACACGCGCGCCTGCAGCACGATCACGAGTAGCAGGAACACGCCGCGAATCACCGATTGCCAGTACGCGGACAGACTGATGAACCCGAGCCCGTTCTCGAAGTTCAGCAGATTGAACACGAGCCCGAGCAGCAGCACGCCGGCAATCGTCATCGCGACTGAACCCTCGCGCCCGCGGCGACGCTCAGATTCGCGGAACGGCACCAGGTTGATCTCCCGGTAGATCGTGCTGATGCCCGCTTCGCGCGCCTGCTTGGGCGTGCGGAAATCGAGCATCGTCGTGACGAACTGCAGCTTGTCCATCTCGGCCATCGTGCTTTGCACGACCGTCTGGCCGTCGCGCATCACGGTCACGCGATCGCACAGCGCACAGCTCGTCGAGCCGATGCGAGACGAAAATCACCGCGCGGCCGTCGTCGCGCAGCTTGCGCACGACGGTGAACAGCAGTTCGACTTCGCGCTCGTCGCGCGACGACGTCGATTCGTCCATGATCACCATCTTCGCGTCCGACGACACCGCGCGCGCAAGCGCCACCATTTGCCGCGATGTCTTCCTCCAGTAACCGGTGACGGTTTATTTGCTTTTCGTGCTGCTCGGGATTGCCTCTGTCCAGCCGGGGGGCCGACGTTGGTTCGCCGGCGAGCGCGCGATTGGCTATGACCCACCGGTGCGCTGTCTTCCCGACCTGACGTGCCGATTATTCCACTCAAAATTATTATCGGTTAACCACTAATAATATTAATTGTCGCAGCTCTTGCCTCGGTAATTACCCGGACCGAGGTGCGGTCCACCAGCGGTCCGTCGAGCTTGACCGTGCGATGGCGCACCGGCGCGCCGGCTGCGCGGTTGTGCTCTTCCTGCAGCAGCGTTTCGACGGCCCAGCGGCCGAGTTCGTAGTTGGGTAGCACCACCGTCGACAGCGGCGGATGCGTGTGGCGCGCGATTTCCTGGTCGTCGTAGCCGAGCACCGACACGTCCTCGGGCACGCGCAGGCCGAGCTGCTTGAGCGCCTCGATCGCGCCGATCGCGGTCAGGTCGTTGGCGCAGAAGATCGCGGTGGGCGGATTGGCCTCGCGCATCAGCGACAGCGTCAGCTCGAAGCCGAGGCCGGGGCTCCAGTCGCCGTCGCGCACGAGTTCGGCCGCGAAAGGCAGATCGGCGGTCGCGAGCGCGGTGCGGTAGCCCTTCAGGCGGTCTTTCGCGGCGTCCTGCCACGGCTCGCCGTTGATGTAGCCGATGCGCCGGTGGCCGGCCTGCAGCAGGTACTCGGTCGCCAGATGGCCGCCCGCGACCTCGGCTGGCACCACGGACGAGAACGTGCTGTCGCCGGTGTAGCAGTTCAGCAGCACGGTCGGCACCTGCGACAGCGCGCTCGGCGGCGCGACCTTGCGCGTGTAGACGGTCGCGTAGATCACACCGAACACGTGCGGATTGGTGAGGACCGTGTCGAGTACCTGTTTTTCGATGTCGGCGTTGCCGTGCGTCGAGTAGACCGCGAGCATCTTGCCGCTCACGTACGCGGCGTCGCGCGCGCCGTCGATGTTGACGACCGGGTGCGGGCTCGTCGAGATTTCGTCGGCCAGATAGACGATCAGGTTGCGCTCGTCGCCCGATGCCGCTACGGGCGCGCGCAGCGACAGCCGGTAGCCGAGGTCGTGCGCGGCCTTCAGCACCTTGTTGCGGGTCGCATCGGAGAATTTCGCGCCGGCCGCGTTGTTGAGCACGAGCGAGACGGTGGATTGCGACACGCCGGTGAGCTTGGCGATGTCGGTCATGGTGGGACGGCGTTGAGTCGATTTTTTCATCGTGCGGGCCACGCGGAGGCGGCGCTGAAGCGGGGGAATGCCAGCGGCATCATGCTACTGACGGTACCACTAATAATATGCGCGCGGCAACGCGCGCTAACCCGCCATTTGGGAACGGAGCGTACGGTCCGTTACCGGCCCTTTTTGAACGAATTTATTACTAATAATATTGACCAATGGTGCGGTGTCGTGCGATTCTCGCTCGGGGCGGACTGAGGTGGTCCGCCGGCCGCGGGGGTGCGCGGCACGTCAAAGGAGATATGAATGCACGTTGATGCCGCTTTCCACTCGCGGTTTCGCCTCGTCTGACCATGCGCGACGTTTCCCTGAATCCTGCCCGGCCGCGCGAGGCACATGCCGTGACTCGATCGGCGACTCGACGCTCATGGCTCGACGATCCCGTGATCGCCGCGCGCCTCGTCACGTTGTCGGCCGGTGCGTTGCGAGCGGTGCTCGCGCCGGACGTTGGCGGCGCGCTCGCGGCGTTCTACGAAGTCACGCCGGAAGGTCCGTTGCACTGGCTGCGGCCGGCGCTGCCGGAAGCGTTCGAAGCGCGCGATCCGCTGCGCATGGCGAGCTTTCCGCTGTTCCCATACTGCAACCGGATTCGCGATGCGCGCTTCGCGTTCGACGGCGCGACGATCGATCTCGCCGGCAACGACCCGCGTTTCGCCCACGCGCTGCATGGCAACGCGTGGCGGCATCCGTGGCGCGTCGGCGCGCGCAGCGAAAGCGCGGTGGACTTGCACTTCGAGCACGAACCGGATGCGAGCGCGACCGGCGACTGGCCGTTTCGCTATCGCGCGCGGCAGCGTATCGAGTTGCGCGGTGGCGCGCTCCACATCACGATGTCCGCGCGGAATCTCGCCGGCCGGCCGATGCCGTTCGGCATGGGCCATCATCCGTACTATCCGCGCACCGCGTCGACGCGCATCCATGCCGACGTGCAGGCGATGTGGCACGCGGACACCGACGTGCTGCCGACGCATCTCGGCCCGCATCCCGCCGTCGACGCATTGCGCGCGGGCATGTCGCCCGATGCGTTCGATCTCGACAACAACTTTTCGAATTGGTCGCGCGTGGCGACGATCGCGTGGCCCGACGAGCGCCGCAATCTGACGATGCGTGCCGACGCGCCGTTCGATCACCTGGTCGTGTTCGCGCCGGTCAATGATCCGCAGCTATGCGTGGAACCGGTCACGAATACGACCGATTGCTTCAACGCGGTGGGTACACAAGAACACGTCGGTGGCTGCGTATTGCAGCCGGGGGAGGAGATCGAAGCGGCGTTGAGCTGGACGCCGCATCGCGAGTGAGGCGGGACGCGCGTTCCGTTGGCGAAAGCTCAACCAGCAGAAGCGCTCACTCCAGCCGCAACTTCGCCATATACGGCAAATGATCGGACAGCCACGCGGTCTCCTGCGTCGGCTGGATCCATTCGACCGGCTGCATGTCGCGCACGAACATCTTGTCGAGCGACAGCGCCGGCGAGAACGCCGGGAACGTGCGCGCCGGTTCGCCGAGCAGCGTCGCGACTTCCTGCAAGCCATGCTCGCGAAAGAGCGGCACCGAATCGTTGCGCCAATCGTTGAAATCGCCGGCCAGCACGAGCGGACCGTCGGGGGCTTCCTTCGCGATCCAGTGCGCGATCCAGTCCATCTGCCGCAACCGCGCCGGGCGCGTCAGCGCGAGATGCGCACAGAGCAACGTGACGAGTCGTCCGCCGAAGGTCGCACGCGCGACCAGCAGGCCGCGCTTTTCGAAGCGGTGCGCGGAGATGTCCCAGCGGCCGCCGAGATCGAGCGGATGCGGCGACAGGATCGCATTGCCGTGCCGCCATGACGGCTTGAACACGTTCGGGCCGAGCGCGACTTCGAGTTCGAGCGCGCGCGCGATTTCGGTTGCCTGACAGTGCCATACATCGGTCAGTGGATCGCCCATCGGCGTGCCGAAACTGCTCGCCAATACCGGCGACGGCATACGCCGCGCCATCGCTTCCTGCAGGAAGTACGCGTCCGCGTGGGTCGATTGAACCCAGCGCTGCATCGCCTGCCAGGCCTGAAAACCGAGCGGTGTGCGGCCCTTGTGCAGGTTCCAGCTCACCGCGACGAAATCGTTCGGCGCGAGGCTCTCGCGGATCAGTTCTTCTGGGTTTCGCATGCCGCGTTATCCACGTGTTCTGTTTGAGCGCGTCGGTAAGGCGCGCGGTTCCTGTCAGTTCGGATTGCTGCTGCCGGTCGCGGCGCCATTGCCGCTCATGCCGCCGTTCGTGCCGTTGCCGTTCGCGCCGTTGCTCACGACGTTCGCATGCACGCGGTACACGAGGTTCGGATTGTGATCGACGATCGTCCAGCTCGCCCATTGATCCGGCGGCACCACGAGACCCGGGTGGCTCGCGCTCACCTGGCGCGGCTGCGGCGGCAGCTTGCAGCCGATGTCGGTGCGCCGCGCATTGTCGTCCTCGAGCGTTTCCTGCGTGTCGATCGAAAACATCACGCCCTCGGGATCGACGCGCAGCGGCGACACCGTGATCGTGCGTGACAGATCGATGCTGCCGGCCGGCTGGTCCTTGCAGCCGACCTCGTGTTGCACGACCTGGTGATGCGTATCCGTGCGCGCCTGGCCGACGGTCGTGGTGCCGTCGAACGAATCGATCTGCTGGCCATCTTTCACCACCTGCAGCTGCCATTGCACGACCTGCTGCGCTGGCTGTTGTTGCGCGTGGGCGAGCAACGAAGCGCCAAGCAGCATGGCCACGATACTGGTTTTCCACATAAAAAGGATCTCCGCTTACGCGTCGCTTGCGTGGGTGCCTCGTCGCAATTAGAGAGCCATCTTACCCCCGATGGCCGCAACGATTTCTGACACGGTCGACGAGGGCCGGTTCAGCAACACTCCATTCCAGATGAGGATGGGATGCCCGCGATCGTTAGCAGCAGAGCCACATGACTGCTGGCTTGCACGCGTTTGTGTCCTCGCTACACTGGACTCGAACCGGCGCTCACAAGGCGCCGCCGCTGCAGAATCAGCCAGACGGGGTGAGCGATGACGACAGCAATGGTCAAACAGGAAATCGCCGTGGCCTCGTTCAGCCGGGTGTATGACCTCGACGAGGTCGAAAGCGCGCTGAACGGTCTCGGCGAGGGCGCGAACGAGGCGCTGCGCGCGACCTACGAAAAGATGCTGAAAACCGGCAATCTGCGATTCTGCGTGAAGCCGAACCGGATGCCGTCGATCGACGATCTGATCGGCGCGCTGCCCAATTTTTCCGCACCGCTCGACGACATCCGCAAGCAGGTCGCGCTGTGCCTCGAAACCGAGGACCGGCTCGAACTGATGCCGATCCTGTTGCTCGGCGAGCCCGGCATCGGCAAGACGCATTTCGCGAAGCAGCTCGCGCGCCTGCTCGGCACCGCGTACCAATACGTCGCGATGAGTTCGCTGACGGCGGGCTGGATTCTGTCGGGCGCCTCGTCGCAATGGAAGAACGCGAAGCCGGGCAAGGTGTTCGATGCACTCGTGAACGGCAGCTACGCGAACCCGGTGATCGCCGTCGACGAAATCGACAAGGCGAGCGGCGATTCGCAATACGATCCGCTCGGCGCGTTGTACGCGCTACTCGAACACGACACCGCCCAGAGCTTCATCGACGAGTTCGCCGAGATACCGATCAACGCGGGCAACGTGATCTGGATCGCGACCGCCAACGACGAACGCGCGATCCCCGAGCCGATCCTGAACCGCATGAACGTCTACGAGATCTCGCCGCCGGACCACGCCGGCGCGCGACGCATCGCGCAGTCGATCTACGACGAGATCCGCGGCGCGCACAACTGGGGCCTGCGCTTTCCGGGGACGCTTGGCGAAGCGACGCTCGATGCGCTCAAGCGGGCGTCGCCGCGCGAGATGCGCCGCGCGATCCTGAACGGCTTCGGCGCGGCGCGCATCGCAGGACGCGACCAGATCGAGCCCGCCGATATCCGCCTCGATTACGGAAACCGGCGAAAACCGATCGGTTTTTGAGGTTTTCGGTCGGTTTTTTGCACCCAAACCCCGCTTCTCTGGAATTTGGGGAGCTGTCTCGGCAAATTTGGACAGCCTGCGTGGTGAATGCCGCGGCAATTATTGCTATTTTCGATGTGGAGCGCAGAATCGAGCCAGCTTGCGCCGCCATCGCCTGGTCGGCGCGCACGAACGTTTGTCACTTCTGTCTGTACCGAGTCGTACAATTTTCCGTGGCGGTGATAAAAAGACATAAGCAGACCAGCGGACAGATGCGTTCGACAACAAACGGAACGCGGCGGCGAGGTGCCGTACTTGTCTTCCTTCCATCGGCTGAACGAGGCAGCGCGCGGCCCAATGCGCCGCGTCAACGGATATGGATCAGATCGAATGTGTAGTGATCGGCGCCGGCGTGATCGGCCTCGCGACGGCGCGCGCGCTGGCGGCGCGCGGGCGCGAGGTGATCGTGCTGGAGGCCGCCGACGCCATCGGCGTGGGCACGAGTTCACGCAACAGCGAAGTGATTCACGCGGGCATCTACTATCCGCGCGGATCGCTGAAGGCCACGCTGTGCGTGCGCGGCCGCGAAATGCTGTATGACTATTGCGCCGAGCGCAACGTGCCGCATTCGCGCTGCGGCAAGCTGCTCGTCGCCACGTCGCGCAACCAGATTCCGCAGCTCGAAAGCATCATGGCCAAAGGGCGCGACAACGGCGTGCTCGACCTGCTGCGCATCACCGGCGATCAGGCGCAGGCGCTCGAACCGGCGCTCGAATGCGTGGAGGCGGTGTTTTCGCCGCAAACGGGGATCGTCGATAGTCATCAGTACATGCTCGCGCTGCAAGGCGATGCCGAGCGCGACGGCGCCGTGTACGCGTTCCATGCGCCGGTCGAGGCGATCGAGGCTCACAACGGCCGTTTCACCATCGCGGTCGGCGGTGCGGCGCCCACCACGATCAGCGCTGCCTGCGTGATCAACAGCGCGGGTCTGCATGCGAACGCACTCGCGCGCAAGATTCGCGGACTCGACTCGCGCCACGTGCCGCCGCTCTACCTGGCGCGCGGCAATTACTTCAGCATCTCGGGGCGCGCGCCGTTCAGCCGCCTGATCTATCCGATGCCGAACGAAGCCGGCCTCGGCGTGCATCTGACGCTCGACCTGGGCGGCCAGGTGCGCTTCGGCCCCGACGTCGAATGGGTCGATGCGATCAATTACGACGTCGATCCGCGTCGCGCGGAGTCGTTTTATGCGGCGATTCGCGCGTACTGGCCGGCCTTGCCCGATGGCGCGTTGCAGCCGGCGTACGCCGGTATTCGTCCGAAGTTGTCCGGCCCGGGCGAGCCCGCCGCGGACTTCATGATCCAGGGGCCGGCCGCGCATGGCGTGCGCGGGCTCGTCAATCTGTTCGGCATCGAGTCGCCGGGGTTGACGGCATCGCTTGCGATTGCGCAGCGGGTCTGCGAGCTGAGCGGGCGGCCTTGAGGCTGCGTTTGGACCGTACCGATCCGCTTATCTTTAGCATTTGGAATATCACGGGCGACGGCTACGTTGCTATGCTTGGCGAACGCTGTCATCAGAACGGCGTTGATTCCCATATAAATGGAGTGAGTCCCCATGAGTTCTTCCCGTCGTACGTTTTTGATCGCCAGCATCGGTGTGGCATCGACGTTCGCGCTGTCGCGCCAGGCGTTCGCCGACGCGCCGAAAGTCTCCGAAACCGATCCGACCGCGCAGGCGCTTGGCTACAAGGCGGACGCGAGCAAGGTCGACAAGGCGAAATTCGCCAAATACACGCCTGGCGAGCAATGCAGCAACTGCAGCTTCTTCCAGGGCAAGGCGGGCGATGCCTACGGCCTCTGCCCGATGTTCGCGGGCAAGCAGGTCGCGGCCACGGGATGGTGCAGCGCCTATAACAAGAAGGCCTGATCAAGCCTGCGCGGCGCAAGCCGGGCCGGTTTTTCAAAGCTTCATTGCAGCGGGCCGCTGGACTATTAGCGGCGCGCATTCATCAATGGTGGCCGCCTGTCGAACCACGGCCGTGCCGCCTCGAGTTGCGCGGCGAGTCTGAACAGAGTCGCCTCGCCGCCGGTACGCGCCGCGAACTGCACGCCGATCGGCAGCCCGCGCGCATTCCAGTACAAAGGCACCGACATCGCCGGCTGGCCGCTCAGGTTGAACAGCTCCGTGCATCCGGCCCACGCGAACGCCTTGTTCGACGCTTCGAACAGCAGTTTCTTCATCAATCGTTCTAGCGGTATCGTAGTGACCGCGCGCATCTGCATGCGCTCGACCGAGCTTGGTCGCATCTCGCCGATCTTGATCGGCGCGGACGCGAGCGTCGCGCACAACAGCACGTCGTAGCGGTTCAGCAGGTCGGTCAGACGCGCAGTGATGCGGCGCTGTTCGTCGAGCGCGGCCGGCAAGCCCTGCTCGCCGAGCTTGCGGCCGACGTGCGCCATCGCCCATGTCGAAATCTCGAACTCGCCGCGCGTTGGCTTGTGGCCGGTGATGCGCTCCGCGTTCAGCACGAGGTCCTCGGCGGTCACCGACCACAGTGTCAGGAACGCATGACGGACCGCCGCGAAATCGACGCCGAGCGACACCGGCTCCAGACGATGGCCGAGTGAGCTCGCGAGTTGCGCGGCGTCGTCGAGCGCGGCGCGCGCATCGGCCGATAACGACGGCGCGAGCATCGGCTCGGTCACGTAGGCGATCGTCAGCGGTTTGCACGGCTCGCGCGTCGCGCCGAGAAAGGTGCCGGGCGCGCCGCTCGGCCGCTCGGCGTTGCCGGCCAGCAGATCGAGCAGCAACGCGCTGTCGCGCACGCTGCGCGACACGGCGTGATCGATGCCGAGTTCGCCGGCGCTGGCCTGCGCCGCGCGCGGCACGCGACCGCGCGAGGGTTTCAGGCCGAACAGTCCGCAGCACGACGCCGGAATCCGGATCGAGCCGCCGCCGTCCGACGCATGCGCGAGCGGTACGATGCCGGCAGCGACCGCCGCCGCCGCGCCGCCGCTCGAACCGCCCGGCGTGTGATCGATATTCCACGGATTACGGCACGCGCCAAATAGTTCGGGCTCCGTATAAGGCATCTGGCCGAGCTCGGACGTGCTGGTCTTCGCGAAGATATTCAAACCCGCCGCTTTCGCGAGCGCGACGACCGGCGCATCCTGAGTCGGAATGAAGTGCCGGTAGTGTCGGCTGCCCATTGCCATGGGCAGTCCCGCGACGGGCGCGCCGAGATCCTTGATCAGGAACGGCACGCCGGCGAGCGCGGCGTGGGCGGCGGAGTTGTCCGTTCCGTTCGCGCCGTCGACGGTATTCGCGCGATTCGCGTCTTCGCGCGACGCACGTTGGCGGGCCGCATCGTAGTCCTTCAGAACGACCGCGTTGATCGCGGGATTGACGGCCTCGGTGCGCGAGATCGCGACGTCGATCAATTCGCGCGCGCTGACCTGGCGCGTGCGCACGAGTTCGGCGAGGCCGATGGCGTCATGAGCGAGATAGTCTGATTGCACGTCGGTTGAGCCCTCGCGGTCGGTTGGCATGCTGCGTCGAATTCGTGGCCGGCCATGCACGCGCGACTGAGGCGTTTCGCTCGGCATCGCGTTGCCCCGCTCGGGCGTCGCACATGTGAAAAGACGGCGTGTCGGCCGACACGCCGTCTTGCACAGAGTACCCGAGTTGAGCGCCGACGTGACTCGTGTGAATCCGAGTGCGCACTTCAAATGCGCGAGCGTGCGATCACATGCGCAACGCGGCGGGGCCGGCGAATACCGGAACCGCGGATTACATCCGCTCGCCGAGGAACGTCAGCGTGCGGCCATGCGCCAATGCCGACGCGTGCTGGTTGTACGATGCACGCTCCGAGCAGTTGAAACCGTGGTCGGCGTTCGGGTAGATGTTGAATTGCACGTCGCCGCGACCCGCGAAGCGCTCCTGAATCTGGCCGATGTCCGACGGCAGAATATGCGTGTCGAGCTCGCCGTAGTGGAACTGCATCGGCACCTTGATGTTCGCGGCTTTGTCGAGATGGTTATGGATGCCGCCGCCGTAGTAGGCGACAGCGGCGTCGACCGAACCGGCCGCCGCGGCCAGATAGGCGAGACGGCCGCCGAAGCAGTAGCCGATCGCCGCGATCTTGCCGGTCACTTCCGGCAGCGCGCGCAAGGCGGCCGCAGCGGCGCCGAGATCGGCGACCGCGTCGTCGACCTTGGTTTTCTGCATCAGCTCGATGCCCTTTTCGCGATCCTTGCCGTCATACGTCAATTCGACGCGCGGCTGCACGCGCCAGAACACGTCCGGGGCGAGCGCGACATAGCCGTCCTGCGCGTACTGATCCGCGACCGAGCGGATATGGCCGTTCACGCCGAAGATTTCCTGAATGATGATGACGGCCGGTCCCTTGCCGCCCTTCGGCAGCGCGAGGTAGCCGCCGAAACTGTCGTTGCCGGCGGGGATGTCGATCCATCGGGAAGTCGTGCTCATGCTGTTCTCCATTGACTCGCGCGACCGCCGCGCGAGGTCGGTGTGTACGAAACGCTCAAGGCCACGAGGCCCTGCAACGGGCGGTTAGTTTGCCATCAAAAGAATCGCCTTGCAGGGAGGCGGGACGGGGCCTCGCGGGTGATGCGGCGTGCTTCGATTCTCGTCAGGCGATTGAAACGATCTCGATAATTCATTTCTCCGCGATGGCGCGTGTCGGTAAAGTCAGCGCGTGATGGCTCGCGCGTGTCAGCGCATCTCGCGAACATGTTGGCGAGCGCATGAATCAGCACATCGACGGCTTTGCGCCGGAAGGAAACGAACATGAATGAAGGCAGTTTCGTGACGCCGTTCGCCGAGCACTTCCAGATGCGGATACCCGTCGTGCAGGCGCCGATGGCCGGCGGCGCGACGACGCCGGCGCTCGTCGCGGCGGTATCCAATGCGGGCGGACTTGGTTTTCTCGCGGGGGCGGCGCTCGCACCCGAGAAGATCGCGAGCGAGGTCGCGGCGATTCGCGCGCTGACCGATCGCCCGTTCGGCGTGAATCTGTTCGTGCTCGATCCGGTCTCGCCCGATGAAGCCACCGTGCGCCGCGCTCTCGACGCAATCGATCCGCTGCGAGCCGATCTCGGCTTGCCGCCGGGACAGCCGCTCGCACGCTATGCGCCTGACTTTCGCGCGCAACTGGAAACGCTGATCGAATTGCGGGTGCCGGTCGCCGGCTTTACGTTCGGACTGCTAGCAGCGGACGACGTCGAGCGTTTGCACGCGAGCGGCAGCTATGTAGTTGGGACTGCGACGCATGTTGCCGAAGGCATCGCGTGGCGCGATGCGGGCGCCGATGCCGTCGCCGCGCAAGGCGCGGAGGCGGGCGCGCATCGCGGCACGTTCATCGGCGCATTCGAAGATGCGCTGGTCGGCACGATGGCGCTCGTGCCGCAAATGGTCGACGCGACCGGGCTGCCGGTGCTCGCGGCCGGCGGCATCATGGACGGTCGCGGCATCGTCGCGGCACTCGCGCTCGGAGCGCAAGCCGCGGTGATGGGCACCGCGTTTCTGACCACCCGCGAGAGCGCGATCCCCGAGGTATGGAAAACCCGCGTGCGCGGCATGTCAGATACCTCGACCACCGTGACGCGCGCGATCACGGGTCGCCACGCGCGCGGTATCCGCAATCCGTTGATACAACGTTTGCGCGACTCGGCGGACAGCATCGCGCCATATCCGGTGCAAAACGCGTTGACGCAGGAGCTGCGGCAAAACGCGGCGCGTGCGCAGAACGGCGATTACCTGTCGTTGTGGGCGGGGCAGGGTGCGCCGCTTGGCCACACGCGCGCCGAAGCAATCGGCGCGATCGAACTGATGGCGCAGCTCGAGCAGGAATGGCAGGCGGCCTCCGTGCGAATCGCCGCGTTCTTGCGTTGATTGCATGGCCGATTTAAGGCTGATTCAAGTTTTTTACCGCACTCACTATCCTGTGCGGCACGCCACATTTTTGAGTTGAAAAACCCTTCGAATCATATGTGACAGAAGCCGGAAAATGGCTAAATCCGCGCCCGCGGAGAAACTTCCTAATTAGCGGAAACCCGCATGGGCTGGGGCTTTCCGGTCCGCTCGCCCAAGCCACGAGCGGTTCGCCCGGGAACTGCGCTATTAGTGTTGTTCCCACTTTCTCAAAAAATTCCCGCAAATTAATTTGATGGCCTACACTTGCGCGCAAGTACGGTTTGCCAACTGTCACAAACAGTCCGGTAAACGTACTGGCCAAGTGCATGAACGATGCAACCGGCGTGGTCGTCCACGGGACTGAGCGACACGAGTAGGGGAAGCGGGGCACAGGGCGATTACGTTGTTTTGACCGAAACTGGAGACTTACATGAACATCAAGATTCAAAAGCTGTTGCCGATCAGCGCTGCGGCGGTGCTGTTCGCGACGTTGGCAACATCGGCCGCGGCCGACACGGTCGTGAAGATCGGTCACGTCGCGCCGTTGACTGGCGGTATCGCTCACCTGGGTAAAGACAACGAAAACGGCGCGCGCCTCGCCATTGAGGAAATCAACGTGAAGGGTCTGACGATCGGCGGCCAGAAGATCACGCTGCAACTCGACGCGCAGGACGACGCGGCCGACCCCCGCACGGCCACGCAGGTTGCGCAGAAGCTCGTCGACGACAAGGTCGTCGCCGTGGTCGGCCACCTGAACTCGGGCACCTCGATCCCGGCATCGAAGATCTATAGCGATGCGGGCATCGTGCAGATCTCGCCGTCGGCAACGAACCCGGCCTACACGCAGCAAGGCTTCAAGACGACCTACCGCGTCGTCGCGACCGACGCGCAGCAAGGCCCGGCTCTCGCGAACTACGCGGCGAAGGGCATGAAGGTGAAGAGCGTCGCGATCGTCGACGACTCGACCGCTTACGGCCAGGGTCTCGCGAACGAATTCGAGAAGACGGCGAAGTCGCTCGGTATGAACGTCGTGTCGCACGACGCGACGAACGACAAGGCCGTCGACTTCCGCGCGATTCTGACGAAGATCAAGGGTGAAAATCCCGACGCGATCATGTACGGCGGCATGGACGCGACCGGCGGCCCGTTCGCCAAGCAGGCGAAGCAGCTCGGCCTGCGCGCGAAGGTGCTGGCAGGTGACGGCGTGTGTACCGACAAGCTGTCGGACCTGGCCGGCGACGCAACCGACAACATCGTCTGCTCGGAAGCCGGCATGGCGCTCGAAAAGATGGCGGGCGGCAAGGCGTTCGAAACGAAGTACGAGAAGCGCTTCGGCCAGCCGATCCAGATTTACGCGCCGTTCACGTATGACGCGGTGTACATCATCGTCGACGCGATGAAGCGCGCTAACTCGACCGATCCGGCGAAGATCCTGGCAGCGATGCCGACGACCGACTACAAGGGCGTGATCGGCGAAACGACGTTCGACTCGAAGGGCGACCTGCAGCACGGCGTGATCTCGCTGTACAACTACAAGCAAGGCAAGAAGACGCTGCTCGACGTCGTGAAGATGTAAATTCGGTGTGGTCGAAGGCGGCGTCGGGCCGCACTTCGATTTGCCGCTAAAGAGGCACGTGGGCCGTCAGGCTTGCGTGCCTCTTCTTTTTGGCGTTGCGTTTGCGTCAGATCTTCAAACGCCGCAGCACCTTCGGCCCGACGAGCGCGATCATCGCGGCGCACACGGCGACGACCGACAGCCCGATCGTCAGATTGGTCACCTGCGCGACCGCACCGATGATCACCGGTCCGAGCAGCAACCCGAAATAGGCCAGCCCCGCGACGTGCGCCAGTCCCTCGGCCGCGTGGATGCCCTTCACGCTCGCGGCCGCCGCGAACAGCACCGGCATCATGTTCGCGAGGCCCAGGCCGATCAGCGCAAAGCCGGCGAGCGCGGCCACCGGATTCGGCAGCAGCAGCGCGTCGACCATCCCGGCGCAGGCGAGCGCCGCACTGATCATCACGAGTTGCGGCGCGCCGAAGCGGGCGCGCACCGCGTCGCCGGCAAAACGCGCTGCCGCCATGCCGCCGGAAAACGCCGCGTAGGCGGCGCTGGCGAGCGCGGGCGTGGAGAGCACGACATCGCGCATATAGACCGTTGCCCAGTCGTACATCGCGCCTTCGGCGATCAGCGCGACCAGCGCCATCGTGCCGAGCGCCCACAACGCCGGCGAGCGCCAGCGGCTCGCGCGCGGCGTCGCGGCATCGGGATGCTCGGCGTGCGGCACGTGCGGCAGCACCGACGGGCACGCGAGCACCAGCACGAGCGCGCTGGCCGCCGCGGCGAGCGCGAGATGCACAGCCGGCGCCATGCCGCGCGACAGCAGCGCCCCGCCCACCGCCGCGCCGAACATGCCGCCAAGGCTGAACATCCCGTGCAGCGACGACATGATCGGCTTGCCGAGCGCCTTTTCGACGGCGCTCGCTTCGGCGTTCATCGCGACGTCGAGCGTGGCCATGCCCGCGCCGAAGACGGCCAGCACGACCAGCAGGATCCAGTACGCCGGCACGACGAGGACCAACGCGGCGCAGGCGGCCATCGCGAGGCCGCCGGTCAGGCAGGCGCGGCGCGTGCCGACCCGCGCGATCCACGACGCATTGGTCACCATCGCGCCGATCGATCCGCCCGCCACCGCGAACAACGCAAACGACAGCATCGCCGGATTCAGATGGAAGCGGTCGCGCACCGTCGGCACGTGCACGCCCCACGACGCGTACATCATGCCGGCGATGAAAAATACCGCCATCGTGGCAATGCGTGCGCGTTGCCGTGCGGTGACGGACAGATTGCGATGCGCGGCGGGCAGGACGGCGAATTCGGAGGCTTGGTGATCGGGCACGGAGGTCTCGAGGCGAAGTGCGCGAGAAAGCGCATTGAAAGCGGATCTTCGATTCTATCGAAGCGTGGTGGCGAATGCTTGGAGCCGTGGGATCGGGCGCATACGATTGATAGGCTAGGGGATGCAACCTGGCGGTATTGCCGGCTGTCATGCCATGGCACGCCGCAGTTGGTTTTTGCATTGCCGTGCGCGGCGGCTTTTCTGCCGCTCGCCGCTTTCCATTCATTCCTAATTCACCGAGGAACGCTCAGTTGAACATTCCGGCTCACGCTCCGCTGCATCTGCTGCACACGGCCACGGTCGGCACGCTCGCCACGCACGCTCGCCAGCCCGAGGGCTTTCCGTATCCGTCGGTGCTGCCGTTCGCGCCGGACGCGCGGCATCATCCGACGATCCTCGTGAGCCGGCTCGCGGAGCACACGCACAACCTGCACGCCGATCCGCGCGCCGGTTTTCTGGCCGTCGACGCACCCGACGGCGACGTGCTGGGCGGCCAGCGCGTCACGCTGCTTGGCCGCTTCGAGCCGGTCGGCTCGAGCCCGGAACTGGCGCGGCGCTACCTGCGCTATCACCCGGACGCGGAGCGCTACCTGATGCTGGGCGATTTCACGTTCTGGATCATGGAGGTCGAGCGGCTGCGCTACATCGGCGGCTTTGGCGCGATGGGCTGGCTCGATGGCGCCGAACTCGATCCGCTGCCGCCGCTTGCAGTCAGCGAGGAGGACGCGCTGATCGCGGAATTCGGTCACCGGCTGAGTGGCGCGGGCGGCGTCGAATTGCTGGGTGTCGACCGTTATGGCGCCGATCTGAAACGCAACGGCGTGCGCCACCGTTTCGCATTCGATGGCGCCCGGTCCGATACCGGGACATTGCACGCCGCGCTCGAAGTCTGCATCGAGCGGCATGCGGATTAAGTATTTATCGTTTATCGAGAAAGCGCGCGTGCGCTAGTCGCGACGAACGGGTCTGATCTTTGTCTCAATAGTGCGCGGTTTATCCAAGTCAAAGCTTTCATGCCGTGAAATGTTCGATGTGCAATGGACCGCTCAAGTCTCATTTCTTGATAGTTAAATCATGTAAATATGCAGATGAGTGGACTTTTTTAGCGACATGCGAAATCAGCGATTAGAAAGGCCGTAGTCCGACCCAAAAGCAGCGCAGGAAACTTTTTGAAACGAATTTAAATTAATTTTTTCCGGTTGCTTATCCAGCCTTTCTATTTTGTGTTAATCTCGCCGTCAAATTCCGAGGCATGAAACCTTCAAAGGCGAGTCGGCAAAAGACCGGCGGTCATTTATCCATACCACAAGGGAAACCTATGTCTTCTTACAAGGAACTGCTCGCACAGCGCGAGAAGCTCGAAAAGCAGATTGAAGAAGCGAAGTCGCGCGAATACGCGGAAGTCTTGAATGAAATCAAGCAGAAGATGGCGGATTACGGCATTTCGCTGAGCGAACTCGGCGGCGGCCGCGCACCAAAAGGCGCTAAAGCGAGCCGGCCGCGCGCAGGCGTCGCTCCTAAATATCGCGATCCGGAAAGCGGCAGCACATGGTCCGGTCGTGGCAAGCCGCCGCGCTGGATTGCAGGTCTTGATCGCGAAAAGTTTCTGATCCAGAAGTAATCACGATCAGGCGGGCAGTGAGGGTTGGCCGCACGTAGTACGAATAGCGGCAATCCACCGCGTTTATAGCCTGCTGCAGAATCTGAAAAAGCCGCGCACCGTTCAGGGCGCGGTTTTCGTCATTTGCGGCGCCGACTTTTTGTCGCATGCGCTTCAGGGCAACTGGAACGCGAATGCTTTTCGTTTAGATAAGCGATTGATTTAAAAAGGTTTTTTCCGCTTTTCCCTGCACGCGCGATTCGCGGCGGGTACAATAACAATAATTGACCTTTCCGCCTTTCAGCATGCAGTCCGCCGCGATCGCCCAAACCACCGAGAAACAACGCGTTGCGCGCAAAAGTACTTTTGCGAGTATTGCGCTCAATAGCGTGTTGATGACGCTGCAAATCGCCATCGGCACGATCGCGCACTCGCAGGCGCTAGTTGCCGACGGTATCCATTCCCTTGCCGATCTTATTTCCGATTTTGTCGTGCTGATTGCCAATCGGCACAGCGGGGCCAAGCCCGACGCGGATCACAATTACGGGCATAGCCGTTATGAGACGGTGGCGTCGTTATTTCTCGGCGCGCTGCTGATCTCGGTCGGCGTCGGCATGTTGTGGCGCGCCGGTACGCGGCTCGCCGACATGCAAAATATTCCCGCCGTCCACATGAGCGCGCTCGCGGTCGCGGCGCTCGTGCTGGTCAGCAAGGAAGCGCTGTTTCGCTACATGCTGCGCGAGGCGAAGCGCGTGCGTTCCGCGATGCTGATCGCGAACGCATGGCACGCGCGCTCGGACGCGGCGTCGTCGCTGGTGGTGGGGATCGGCGTGATCGGCAGTCTCGCCGGCTTGCGGTTGCTCGACCCGATCGCGGCGGCCATCGTCGGTTTCATGGTCGCGCGCATGGGCTGGACCTTCGGTTGGGACGCGCTGCAGGATCTGTCGGACCGCGCGCTCGACGAAACCGCCGCGGCCGACATGCGCGCATTGCTGATGTCCACCCCCGGCGTGCGTGACGTGCACGAAATGCGTACGCGCAAGATGGGCGATTTCGCGCTCGTCGACGCGCACATTCTGGTCGATCCGATGATTTCGGTATCGGAAGGGCATTACATCGCGGAGTCGGCGCGGCTGCGTGTGCTGACCGACAAGCGCGTGCTCGACGCGCTGATCCACGTCGATCCGGAAAACGATGCGCTCGCGCATCCACCGGTCGATCTGCCGCCGCGGGAGCGCGTGACCGCCGAGGTCGACGCGGCGCTGGCGGCCTGGGGCTTGCAGGCCGCTGGGATAAATCTGCACTACCTGAGCACCGGGCTCGACGTGGAGGTGGTGTTACCGGCGGCGGCGTCCGTTGAAGGGCGCGCTGCAGACGGCCCAGAGGCCGCGCGTCTGCTGGAAAGCGAGGCGCAGTCGCTTGGGCGCGTCGATCTGGAGGCGCTCAAGCGTCGTCTCGGCGCGCGCAAGCTAGACGTGCTGCTGCAACGGGATATCTCGGCCGCGCAAGGTGGTTCGGTGGCGGAACTCAAGACCGGCGTCGCCCCCGGCGGTCGGTCAATCGCCACGGAGCCTCACAACGCCGCCTGAGTCCGATGAGTTTCGGACACCCGATGCCGCGAACCTTCATGCCGCCCGCGGCGGCGGCATGCGTCACAACGGCAACTGCGTATCGAACTTGATTTCGCGCAGCACGACGCTCGTCCGCACCTGCGCGACGGCTGGAATCTTGAAAATGCGTTCGTGCAGGAAGCTGTCGTACGCCTTGATGTCCGGCGCGACGATCTTCAGGATGTAATCGGATTCACCGGTCGTGCTGTAGCACTCGGTCACTTCGGGGCAGGTGGCGATTTCCCGCTCGAACTGCTCGACGCCGCCTTCGGTGTGGCGCGTCAGATGGATATGCGCGAGCGCGCACACATGCAAGCCGAGTTTTTCGCGATCGAGCAGCGCCGTGTAGCGCTGGATCACGCCCGACTGTTCCATGTCCTTGATGCGCCGCCAGCACGGCGTGCTCGACAGCCCGACCTGGTCGGAGATTTCCTGCACGGAACGACGTGCGTCGAGCTGCAGTAGGCGCAGGATCTTCTGTGAGAACGTATCGAGTGTCAACTGCGCCTCCGTTAGCGTCGCCGTATCAACGCATGGTAGAGGGCGCGAAAACGAAACGCAATGTAAAACGGCTCTCGCGAGCGAGATTGCCTAATTTACCGGGTCGGGAGCGGCGTTTTGCCCTGAGCCGTCCCCATCATCCTTGCCATCCCCCGGCAGCTCGGGCTGACGCGCGCGCAAGTCCTTCAGCATGTTGCAAAAGAGGGCACCCTGCTCGATCGCGTCGTCGAGCGCGACGTGCGTGTGCGGATGCTCGTCGAACCAGTGCTTCGGAAAGCGCGGCTTGATGTTCTTGCGGTACGGCAGGCCGGTCATCGCGAACGCGAGCGTCTTGATGTCGAGCGCCGACCACGAAAACGGGCAGCGGCCGACGAAGCGCATCATGTACCAGAACATATAGGTGAAGTCGAAGCCGGCGGGCATCGCGACGAACACCGGCTTGCCCGGCAGCGCCTCGACCCATTCGACATAGGCGGTCAGGGCGGCCTCGGGTTTCTGCAAGTCCTGGCGGCAGGCCGCCCATGCTTCCGGCTGGGTCTTCCACCACGCTTCCTGAACCGGATGCGGCGCTGCGCCTTCGAGCAGTTCGAGATTCGCCGAGAACGTCGCGATCAGCTGCTTGTCTTCGGTGTATGCGGCGGATGCGAAGCTCAGCATCGAATGCGGGCCGGGGATCGGGCCGTCCGCTTCGACGTCGGTACTCACATAGATTTCGCTGCTCATGCGCCCACTCCGTCTGCGACGTAGGGATTCGTGCGGCGCTCGGCGCCGAACGTCGAGGTCGGGCCGTGGCCGGGCACGAACGTGACGTCGTCGCCGAGCGGCCAGAGTTTGTCGCGGATCGAGCGGATCAGATCCGCATGATTGCCACGCGGGAAATCCGTGCGGCCGATCGAGCCGGCGAACAGCACGTCGCCAACTAGTGCAAGCCGGTGCGCGCGGCTGAAGAAGACTACGTGGCCCGGCGTGTGGCCGGGGCAGTGGTAGACCTCGAGGGTTTCGTCGCCGAAATGCACGGTGTCGCCGTCTTGTAGCCAGCGGTCCGGCTCGAAGGCGTCGGCGGCCGGGAAGCCGAAGCGCGTGCTCTGGTCCGGCAACTTGTCGAGCCAGAAGCGTTCGTCGGGATGCGGACCTTCGATCGGCACGCCGTAGTGGCTGGCGAGTGTCTTCGCGCCGGCGCAGTGATCGATGTGGCCATGGGTCAGCAAGACCTTTTCGACGGTCACGTTCTGCCGCGCGATCTCGCGCTGGATCATGTCGAGGTCGCCGCCCGGATCGACGACGGCAGCGTGCCCGGTGGCCTCGCAAACGAGCAGCGAGCAGTTCTGCTGGAACGGCGTGACGGGGATCAGGGTGACTTTCATGGCTGGACGACGCGCTGGGAAAACGTTGATTGTACCGGGCCTCGCGACAGCCTCCGCCGCCCATGCGACGGGGCCGGCTCACGGCCCGTCTCGGACTTTCGTATGTCCATTTTTGCGATAAATGTGAAGATTGATCAAGTTTTTGAGCAGCTCACCATCCCAAAAAAAAGTTTTGGGTATAATGGACTCCATGCACTAGGAATTGTGCTGCCACAAGGCGATGCGTTCCCACAAAAAGGGAATGCCGCTCGCCGTTCAAGTAAGGGCTGTCGGAATACCGACGGCCATCAGTATCGATGCGTTCGATGCACACGTCTTGCCCAGCCAGGCGCCGCGCGCCTGCTACGGAATTAATCTCCGTGACGCTGGGTGGGGCCTACGCCGCCGTTCCTGCGCGCTGAGTTGCGCGCGCAAGAACGTGTCATTGCCACGTTCAGTTGGCGGCATGTGGGGTCTGGTCAGGCTGCCGGGGACAGGTTGCGCCAGACGTGAAAATTAACCGTGCGGTAGCGGCTGAGTGAGCCGTATCCGGGCTTTGACGTACTGCGCATTTTCGCGCGGCGCGTTGTCGTCCCTACCGCCGGAGCCGCAAGCAACATACCCAGCAGTTTGCGGGTGACGCGGCTCGACAATGTGATTGCACGTCTTATGAAAACTCGGCTAACCCGTGGTGTAGGGACTCTTTTTGCCTTTTTTGTACTGGCCGGCTGTGCCACGCCTCCGGGCGCGCCCGATACGTCCGCGAACGACACGCCGCAAAGTACAAAGAACATGCACCTGAGCTCTTTCGGACCGCAATCGTTCGGTAGCGCGCCGGCCTCGAGCCCGAGCGCGTCGAACGCGCCCGCGTCGCCGCTGGCTGACGCGCAGCCGCTCACCGACGACGGCGTCGACGTCGCGGACTTCCATCAGATCGGACGCGCGTCATGGTACGGACGCTTCTTCCACGGCCGCCGCACCGCCAATGGCGAGCGTTACGACATGCATGCCATGACGGCCGCGCATCGCACGCTGCCGCTCGGCTCGTACGTGCGCGTGACCAATCCGGCCAATTCGCGCTCGGTGATCGTACGGATCAACGACCGCGGCCCATACGCCCGCGGCCGCGTGATCGACCTGTCGATGGCGGCCGCCGCCATGCTCGACATGCGCCACACCGGCACCGCGCGGGTCAAGATCGAAGGGCTCACGCAGCAGGAAGCGCGCGCCGAGCTGAACGAGACGCTCGCGTCGAACTCGGATTCGAACAAGTGATGTGACGTTACGTGGCGATGATGCCGCGTCGGCTGAACCAACCGTCTGCAGAAAATCGAAGGGCCGCGACATGCGGCCCTTTTCTGTTGCCGTCAGCCTTTTACCCGCCGGGCCCGACCCTCACGTTTCGGGCTTGTCTTCCTTCAGCGCCAGCGCGCGCGCGTACAACGCGTGGCGCGATGCGCCCGTGAGCGCCGCCGCGACCTTCGCCGCGCTGCTCACCGTCAATTCTTCCAGCAGGATGCCGAGCAGCGCGTCGTGATCGTGCTCGCCGGCCGCTTCGGGCGCCGCGCCTTCGACCACCAGCACGAATTCGCCACGCTGCCGGTTCGCGTCGGCAGCGAGCCACGTTGGCCCTTCGGCCAGGGTGCCCTGGTGCAGGGCTTCGTGTAACTTCGTCAGTTCCCGCGCGATCAGCAGACGGCGTGTGCCGCCGAACACATCGGCGAGCGCCTGCACCGTCTCGACGATCCGGTGCGGCGCTTCGTAGAACACCATCGCGTGAGGATGTTGCGCGAGCGCCTGCAAGGCGGCGGCGCGCGCCTTCGGCTTCGGCGGCAGGAAGCCGAGGAACGAGAACGTCGCGGCCCAGTCGCCGGTCGCGCTGAGCGCGGTGGCGAGCGCACTCGCGCCGGGCAGCGGGACCACGACGAAGCCGGCCTCGCGCACGGCATCGACGAGCTTGGCGCCGGGGTCCGAGATGCCCGGCGTGCCCGCGTCGGACACGTAGGCCACGCGCTCGCCGGCCTGCAGATACTCGATCACGCGCTGCGCGGCGGTGCGCTCGTTGTGCTGATGCACGGCGACGAGCGGCTTCGAGATGCCGTAGCGCGCGAGCAACTGACCGGTGTTGCGGGTGTCCTCGGCGGCGATGCGATCCGCGAGTCCGAGCACGTGCAGCGCGCGCAGCGTGATGTCGGCGATGTTGCCGATCGGCGTGGCCACCACATACAGCGCGGCGGCGGGGTACTGCTGCCCTTGCGCGAGTTCGGAGAGAGGAGTCATGACACGGAAGACACAAACAGACGGAACGAGGCCGACATTGTGCCATGTGGGCTTGCGCGAGCAGGCCGTGCCGAACACTGCGCAAAAGATGCCCATACACGCCGGTCCAAAAACCGCCCACAACTTTTCCTGCGCTCACCAGTCCAAATCCGTCGGCGCGGCTTTCGAAGCACGCGCGCGAGAATATTTGCAGCGCCAGCGTCTGCGCTTCGTGGCGCGCAACGTCACCTGTCGGGGCGGCGAGATCGATCTCGTGATGAGTGATCGTGACGGCGCGCTGGTGTTCGTCGAAGTTCGCGCGCGTGCGCAGCGGCATTATGGCGGTGCGGCTGCGAGCATCGGTTGGCAGAAGAGACAGCGCATCGTGCGAGCGGCGCGGCACTATCTCGCGACGCGCGCCACGACGAACCGCGGCCCGCGCGACGAACCCGCGTGCCGTTTCGACGTCGTCGCGTTCGAGAGCGGCAGGCTCGTGTGGTTGCGCGATGCGTTTCGCGCCGACGAAGTCTGACCGACAGCGCAGACAACGCGCGTGAGTGCGATAAACTTGCGCTCGCGTGCCGCGCGAACTCATCGGCGGCCACAGCCTGGCAGTATGACTTCACAACACGGCCGCGCAGTGCGGTCCATTCGCGGTAGAAGATAGAGACTCGATGTCAGTCGAACGCATCCAACAACACTTCCGCGACAGCGCGGCAGTCAAACTCGAAGCCCTCGAAACCCTGTCGATGCCGATCGCCGCCGCGATCGACACGATGTTCGCCGCGCTCGCCAACGGCAATCGCATCCTCGCGTGCGGCAACGGCGGTTCGGCCGCCGACGCGCAGCATTTCGCGGCCGAGCTGATCGGCCGCTTCGAGCGCGAGCGGCCAGGTCTGCCGGCCATTGCGCTCAGCACCGACACCTCCGTGCTCACCGCGATCGCCAATGACTATTCGTTCGAACAGATCTACGCGAAACAGGTCTGGGCGCTCGGTCAGCCCGGCGACGTGTTGCTCGCGATCACCACATCCGGCAATTCCGCGAACGTGCTCGCCGCGATCGAAGCCGCGCATGAGCGCGAAATGATCGTCGTTGCGCTGACCGGCAAGGGCGGCGGACGCGCGCAGGAGGTGCTGAGCGACACCGACATTCACGTGTGCGTGCCGTCCGACCGCACGGCGCGCATCCAGGAAGTGCACCTGCTGACCATCCATTGCCTGTGCGACGGCATCGATGCCATGTTGCTCGGCGAAGACTGAGACTGATTTCGAAGGAGAGCTAGTTGATGAGCGTTTTCCGCATCAAGAAGACACTGGTGAGAACCGTGCTCGTGGTCGGGTTCGCGGCGGGTCTGTCGGCCACGCTGCAAGGCTGCTTTCTCGCTGTCGGGGCCGCGGCGGGCGGCGGCGCGCTGATGGCGACCGACCGCCGCACGCTCGGCGCGCAGACCGAGGATCGCGAGATTCAGGTGAAGGCGCTGTCGCAGATCAGCCAGAATCTGCCGGACTCCGCGCACGTCAACGTCACGGTGTTCAACCGCCGCGTGCTGCTGACCGGCGAGGTCGCGGGCGAGGCGTCCAAGCAGCGTGCCGAGAGCATTGTGCGGAACATGAACAACGTGAATACGATCGTCAATGAACTGGCGATCGCGCCGGCGAGCTCGTTCTCGTCGCGCACCAACGACACCTACCTCGAAACGCGCGTGAAGACCGCTCTGATCGCCGAGAAGAACATTTCGGCGAACAATTTCAAGGTCGTGGCCGAGCGCGGCAACGTCTATCTGATGGGCCTCGTCACGATGAATGAGGGCAATATCGGCGCCGACGTCACGAGCCGCGTGCCGGGCGTCGTGGAGGTGGTCAAGGTGTTCCAGTACATCCAGCCGCAGGAAGCCGAAGCTGCTGCGGCCGCCGGTGCGACGGCGCCGGTGGCCGCCTCGCAGCCCGAGGTCAGCGAGCCGACGGTCGGCGCGATTCCCGATTCGTCGGTGAGCGCGCGGCCGCTCGATCAGCAGGCGCCTGCGCCGGTCAACTCGTCGACGTCGGTGCGACCGGGTAATCCGAAGGCGGTGCCTTGATGCGCGGTATGACGCGTGCGGGTGTCGTGTTCGCGTTGGTGGTGGGCGCGCTCGCCGGCACGATGACGTCGGTTGTTCGCGCGGGCGAGGCGCCGCGCGGCCAGCAGGTCGCCGCCGCGAATGCGTGCATGGGCTGTCACGCGGTCGATCGCAAACTGGTTGGTCCGTCGTTCCAGCAAATCGCCGCGAAGTACAAGGGCGACGCGCAGGCGCCGGCCAAACTCGCGCGCAAGGTGAAGGACGGCGGCTCCGGCGTATGGGGCATGATTCCGATGCCGGCCCATCAATCAATGAGCGATGCGGACATCCGCGCGGTGGTCGACTGGGTGCTCGCGGGCGCGCCGTCCAGATGAGGTTTTCCCGGGGCTGGAGGCTTGGCAAAAGGGAAAATGGCTGTGCTAGAATTATTTTTGTGTTGGGGGGGTAGCTCAGCTGGGAGAGCGTCGCGTTCGCAATGCGAAGGTCGGGAGTTCGATCCTCCTCCTCTCCACCAATAAAATCAATGGCTTAGCCGATGGCTAGGCCATTTTTTTTGCGCATTTCTTCCGTCGTTACTTGGTTTGACACCCCGCGAGGGTGACATGAGGGTGACAGGACAATTACCTGTCTGAGTCGAGGATGACACATGCTGTGATGTGGGGTCAACAGTGGTGGCTGTTCGTCGTCGAGGCAAAAGGCACCGCGTCTGGCAATCGGTCAACAGTCTTCGTTGTCCTAGCAGCAGGTCCCACCTCTATCCGTCAACGTCAATGGGGCGGCCCTCTTCCGCGATTCGATTTTTCTCGCGCAGCAACGCCAGAACAGTTTCCCGGTCGTCGTAGAAGTCGTGGAGGAGATGTGCTGCATACTCCTTCGCCGTTTGGACTTCGGTTGGCGTGACCTCACGCCATTTTTCGTGCAGCACGTAATTTCCTAACGTCCGAATTTCGTCATGCGCACGCTTGCGGCGCGAAGCAGTGATTACGCCATCAGCGGCGGCGAGGTCGATTTGCTGTTCAAGCGACGTGCCCTTCTTTAGCTTGTATCCGTTAGCACGCAGCGTCGTGTCGAGCACGGACCGAAACAACGCTGCAGCCGCCCGGTAGCATCCCGCTTCGGCGCATTCCTCACCTTCACGGAATTCCTTGACGATACCTTCTGGAACGGCGGTACGTAAGATTTGACGAATTTCGGCTTCAGGGTAGAAGTCGGCTAATTCTGGATGGTCCCCGTGCAAATTCGACGCCAAAAGCGTGATGAGTGCGCCCGCACCGCATCCCGTGCACCGAGCCAACCTGTATATCTCGGTTTGACCGGCGTCAACTTGACGGAATATCTGCCCGTATGGCCCGCGCTGTGGATCGCCGATAAGGAATGACGTCAGTGCACCGCTGCAAGTGGGGCAGTTTGCAACGACGTGTCCATGTTCGTTCATTGTCGCCATGATTCCGGCCTCAGTTTGAATTGAGTCAACCCGCATGCTGCGGGTATTTCCCGCATTATGGAGATTCGGAAAGATGCCGATATACCAGACTGGGGCGGCATAATGTCGTCCTTGCGGCCCGTTCGGCCCGATTCCCTAATTACCAACACTATGACCGCCCTCGAAAAACTGCTCGATACCTTCCGCCAAGCCGCCGTCACGGAACGGGAGAAAGGGACCTACTTCGAAGAGTTGATCGTCTGTTATCTGCGGAACGAAGCCACGTACCGCGACCTATACAGCGATGTATGGACGTATGCGGAATGGGCGGACCTGCAAGGACTGGACAAGCGAGACGCCGGTATCGATCTTGTGGCGAAGACGCATGGTACCGGCGAATACCACGCCATTCAGTGCAAGATGTACGCGTCGGAATATCGCGTACAGAAAAGCGACATCGACAGCTTTTTCACTGCGTCGGGCAAGAAGCCGTTCGCACAGCGGGTCATCGTCGCAACAACTAACGCGCCGTGGAGCGAACACGCTGAACACGCCTTGTTTGACCAACAGCCGCCCGTGTCGAAGATCGACCTGTTCGCTCTGGAAAGCAGTCAGATTGATTGGAGCAAGTACCAGCCGAAGACTGCCCCAATTATCAAGGCGAAGAAGTCGCTGCGCGACCACCAAACCAATGCCCTGAATGGCGTGATTGCGGGATTGGCCGATGCCGACCGGGGTAAGCTGATAATGGCCTGTGGCACAGGCAAGACATTCACCAGCCTGAAAGTCGCCGAAACATTGGCTGGCGCTGGCAAGCGGGTGCTGTTTCTCGTTCCAAGTCTTTCCCTACTGTCACAGACTTTGACGGAATGGACGCAGGAATCGGAGACGCCGCTTCACAGCTTTGCCGTATGCTCTGACAGCGATGTGGGTAAGAAGCGCAAAAAGGAGGAGGACTCCGTTCAGACCTTCGTCCACGAACTGCGATACCCGGCTACGACGGATGCCACAAGACTGGCTTCGGAGATGCTGAAGCGACACGACGATGACCATATGAGCGTCGTATTCAGCACGTACCACTCGATTGATGTCATCAGTCGGGCGCAGAAGGAACAAGGGCTGGCCGACTTCGACCTTATCGTGTGCGACGAAGCGCACCGCACGACCGGCGCGACGTTCGACAGCGAGGATGAAAGTACCTTCGTCCGTGTGCATGACGCTGGTTACATTCGCGCCGCCAAACGCCTGTACATGACGGCGACCCCGCGTATCTATGCGGATACAGCAAAGGCAACCGCCGAACGAGACAACGTCGCTCTTTGTTCGATGGACGACAAAGCCTTGTATGGCGACGAACTGTTCGTCATAACCTTCTCCGAAGCAGTCAGGCGTGGGCTGCTGGTCGATTACAAGGTGATTGTGCTGGCGGTCGAGGAAGCCCACGTAAGCCGTCGTCTGCAAGACTTGCTGAAGGACGAGAACAACCAGTTAAAGGTTGACGATGCGGCGAAGATTGTCGGCTGCTGGAAGGCAATGTCGAAGCAAGGATTGGCGGAAGAGTTGGTCGGCGACGGTGATCCGATGACACGCGCAGTCGCATTCTGCCAGGTTATTGAAATCTCGAAGGGTGCCAAATCTCACAAAGTCAGTTCGAAGCAGATTGCCGGGATGTTCCAGGAGGTCGTCGAGGCTTATCAGAATGCTGAAGCGACTGAGGAGTTTGAGCAAGCAGTCCGTCTGACTTGTGAGGCCGAACACGTTGATGGCGGGATGAATGCTAGTCAGAAGGAAGCAAGGCTGGCGTGGCTGAAGGCCGATGCGCCCGAAAACACGTGCCGCATCCTCAGCAATGTCCGTTGCCTGTCCGAAGGCGTGGATGTCCCCTCCCTCGACGCCGTGCTTTTTCTTACGCCACGCAACTCACAAGTGGACGTGGTCCAGTCGGTCGGACGCGTCATGCGCAATGCGCCCGGTAAGAAGCGCGGTTACGTCATTTTGCCGGTGGTCATCCCTGCGGGCGTCGAGCCGCACGAAGCCCTCAACGACAATCAGACTTACAAGGTCGTGTGGCAGGTACTACAAGCCCTTAGGTCGCATGACGATAAGTTCGACGCGATGGTGAACAAGCTGGACCTGACCGGTAGGAACACCAGCAAGATGGAGATTATCGCCATCACCGACAAGGTCCAGAAGAAGCAACCTAAAACAAAGGGCACGAAGAATAAGGTTGCGGGTAAGGGCAGATTCGGTATCGGCGACGTGGTCAAGAAACAGACCCAACCTAACCAAGGCGAACTTGAATTCGAGATCGGCGAGATCGAGAAGGCGATCTACGCCAAGCTGGTGCAGAAGGTCGGCAACCGCCATCATTGGGAAGATTGGGCCAACGACATAGCGAAGATTGCCCGGACCCACATCGACCGCATCACCGGCATCATCGAAAACCCAGACAATGCGAACGAGCGTGAAGCCTTTGATGCCTTTGCACATGAATTGCGCGATGACCTGAACGGCAGTATCACGAATGGCGAAATCATCGAGATGCTGGCGCAGCACCTGATTACGAAGCCAGTATTCGACGCCTTGTTCGAAGACTACAGTTTCGCAAAGCACAATCCGATGTCGCTTGCCATGCAGGACGTGCTGGATGTGTTGCAAGAACACCGGCTGAACAAGGAAGCCGACACGCTGGAACGGTTCTATGAAAGCGTGAAAATGCGTGCTGAAGGCATCGACAACGCAGCGGGCAAGCAGAAGATCGTCGTCGATTTGTACGATAAGTTCTTCCGCAACGCCTTCCCGAAGATGACCGAGCGGTTAGGCATCGTCTACACGCCGGTTGAAGTCGTGGACTTCATCATCCATAGCGTCGCCCACATATTGGAAGCCGAGTTCGGTCAGACGCTTGGCAGCAAGGGAGTCCACATCGTCGATCCCTTCGTCGGCACCGGGACATTCGTCACGCGGTTGCTGCAAAGCGGATTGATTAAGCCGGAAGAACTGCCGCACAAGTACAAGCACGAAATCCACGCCAACGAAATCGTGCTGCTGGCCTACTACATCGCCGCGATCAATATCGAAGCGGTCTATCATGGAATCGTCGGCGGCGAGTACCAACCGTTCGAGGGTATATGCCTCACCGATACCTTCCAAATGTATGAGAAGGAAGACATGGTGGATGCGCTATTGGTCCAAAATAGCGCCCGCCGCAAACGGCAGAAGAAGCTGGATATTCGTGTCATCATGGCAAACCCGCCATATTCGGTCGGTCAGACCCGCGCCAACGACAATAACCAGAATATCGCGTATCAGCATTTGGACAGCCGCATACGTGGTACCTATGCGGCACGCTCGTCTGCCACGCTTAAAACCGCTCTCTACGACAGCTACATCCGCGCAATTCGCTGGGCCAGCGACCGGATCGGCAAGAGTGGTGTGATCGGTTTCGTGACGAATGCCGGGTTTCTTGAAGCAAACACTGCCGATGGCTTGCGAAAGTGTCTGGCTGACGAGTTCAGCAGCATCTACGTATTCCATCTACGTGGTAATGCACGCACGTCAGGGGAACTGCGTCGCAGAGAGAAAGACAACGTGTTCGGTATGGGAAGTCGCGCTCCGGTTGCTGTCTCGATTCTGGTCAAGAATCCGGACGCCGCGCAGCACGGCCAGATTTATTTCCATGACATCGGGGATTACCTGAGCCGCGAAGAGAAGTTGGAAAAGATCGCCGCGTTCACCAGCATCGCCGGGATTGGGGCCATCAACGGCTGGCAGGTCGTCATGCCCGACAAATACGGCGACTGGCTGAAAAAACGCGATGATCGATTCAGCGAGTACATCGCGATGGGTGATAAGGACAGTAAGGAGGCGAGTGCGCTGTTCCTCAGCTATTCCAGTGGGGTCAAGACCAATCGTGACGCTTGGTGCTACAACGCATCACTGAAATGCTTGTCCTCAAATATGAGGCGGATGATTGACTTCTATAACAGCGAGGTAACTCGTTTTGGCAAAGCGCATGGTGGATCAGACAAGAAGACCCGCGAAAGTTCGGTTGCCAGCTTCATCGACGTCGATCCTGCAAAGATCAGTTGGGATCATGCTCAAAAACTTGGGGTGGGAAGTGGTCGTCTAGGTAAGTACAGTGAGACGGTATTAGTAAAGAGCCTGTATCGGCCTTTCACAAAGACTTGGCTTTACTTTGACCGTTTTTTTAATAACCGTGTCTATCAGATGCCGCGTATTTTCCCCGACCAGACGGCGACTAACCGTGTGATTTGCATTTCTGCGCCGGGTCCGGGTTCTGTCTCGGGCTTTACGGCGTTGATGTCCGATGCCCCGATTGACCTATGTATCGCCGCTACTATAGGGGGCACACAGTGCTTCCCACTCTATCTTTACGACGATGCAAGCAATGAAATCAAGTCCGAATCGATGCAGGGCGGTCTGTTTGATGCTTCGCAGCCAGCAAAGCATGAACGTAAGTGCCGCGATGCAATCTCCGACGAAGGGCTTGCTCATTTCCAGCCTTCTTATCCCGGAGAACAGATCACCAAGGAAGACATTTTCTACTACGTTTATGGTTTGCTGCACTCGCCTGACTATAGGATACGTTATGCCGACAATCTCGGAAAGGAGTTGCCGCGCATCCCATGCGTGAAAGCCGCTGCCGACTTCTGGGCGTTCTCCAAGGCGGGCCGGAAGCTGGCCGACCTCCACATCAATTACGAAACAGTCGAGAAGCACCCGTTGCAGATCGAAGGTAGCGGGCTGTTGCTGACCGATGCGGATTACCGTGTCGAGAAGATGCGGTACGGCAAGAATGGCAAAGACAAGGACCCGACGATGTTGATCTACAACGACAAGATCACGGCGAAGGGCATTCCCTTGGAAGCATATGAATATGTCGTGAACGGCAAACCGGCATTGGATTGGGTCGTCGAACGTCAGTGCGTGAAGACAGACAAGGACAGCGGCATCGTCAATGACGCCAACGATTGGGCCGTGGAAACGATGAACAATCCTCGCTACCCGCTGGAACTGTTTCAGCGGGTCGTGACCGTCAGTCTGGAAACGATGAAGATCGTGAAGTCATTGCCGCGTCTTGATGTCCAGCAGCTTGGACCAACTGTCGGCCAGTTGATGGAATCGAAGGATGCGCCGGACGCGCTGACTGCGTGATTGGCGGATCTCGGGGAAAGCCGAATGAACTGGAAGCAAATGTGGCTGTTCATGCGCCGTTGGCTTTGGTACACGATTCACGATGCGTTCGCGCAGACATTCGGATGGCTTACGCTGTTCGGCAGTTCGTTCGGCGGCTTCGTCCTTTCAAAGTTCGGCGTCCATGTGTCCAGCGACCCGTTCGTAAGCAACGTCGTCGGGGCAGCGGGCGGCTTTGTCATTGGTGTCGGCTTCTACGCGGTAGCTGGTTTCATCAAGACCCAGCGATACATGCAGCCGCTTGTCGTGACGGTTGCCGACGACGTGCGGTCGCCGGATTTCGCATTCAACGATCAATTTCGCAGCTATAGCGTTGCAGCCATCGTTCAGAACCGGTCGGACGTAGATCTGAAGGACTGTTCCGCCTACGTGATGAACGCGCCACTGTACGACGGATCAACCGGCCCGCGCTTCGTCGAAAAATTCGACCTTCCGCCAAAGGCAAAGAAAAGCGTCTTTGTCGCTTACTGGTTTTCTCGGGAATCGCCGAACCCGGACGACAAGGACATCGGCTTGGTCGGCCCCATTAGTGCCAGCTTCGGCGGTAACGCGTGTCGGATTCCTGGACCGGCGATCCTGCACATTCGAATCCATCCGCAAGACGCGGACAGTAAGGATATTTCATGCCGCGTGTGGATCGACGGGAATGAACGACGACTCAGGGCCGCCCCGCTGCCCGAAGCCACGCTCCGTGGCGCGACAATTGTGAGTCTGGAAACCTGAATCTTTAGTGGCGATCCAGTATGGCCGATTACTCGAAAAACATAATTGAAAGGTTGACGAACCGGGGGCCAAACGTCGGCTACTGCGCGATCTGCCGGGTGCATGGCCCTCTAACGAAAGATCACGTGCCGCCCAAGGGTTGCGGGAATATTAACGATTCAGTAATCAGCCACGTCTACGGCAGCAGCCCGGAGAAACCGGGCAAACCGGTTCTGTCTCAGGGGGGATCGCACTTCCGAACGATATGCGGGCAGTGCAATAACATGCTGCTTGGAACCGAATATGATCCTGCTTTAAGGGATGCCGTTCGCACCATTGAGGCTTATTTCCGAAGGGCAACGGTTAGTCGGTTGGCCTTGCCACGAACGCAACTATTCGACTACCAGCCGAACCGTTTTCTTCGTTCAGTACTTGGACATCTCTTGGCGGCAAATGCGGTTCCCGATGTGACGGTGAAGGATCGCGCCATTCCACTGGATGACGCGCTTCGGGCGTATGTGCGTGATTCTTCAGCAAGTTTGCCGGATGAGGTGTGCGTCTACTATTGGTTCTATCCGTATCGACGACGGGTCGTCATGAAGCACTCGGCTATGGGATTCTTGGGTGGGAACGGAACGGCAATATACGGACACGTCTTCAAGTTCTTCCCGTTTGGTTTCTGGATCGTGTGGAACGAAGAGGGCGACCACAGCAACCCCTTCAACCTTCGCCGACTTGCTGATTCATCGCCAGTTATATCGGCGTCTTCTCGTTTGGTGTTAGACCTGTCGCCGCTAAAGCCACTCAACTTCCCCGAAGCGCCCACTGACAATGGTATGTGGCTTGTGACGGACTACCTTGTCTCACAGGCAGAGGATCGACCGATGTCAGGTCGGATGACTTAACGCGTGACTCTCTCATTATCAAGAGAACAAAATGGCCTTCATTGATGTCAATGACCCCGAAGCCGTGCTGAAAGCCGTGGAAGAGTTCGACCGGTCCGGTCGGGACGCTTTCCTCGAAAAATACGGCTTTGGCAAAGCGAGAGACTATTTTCTGCTTATCAACGGCAAGCGCTACGACTCCAAGGCGATCTTTGGCGCAGCGCACGGACACCAGTTCCCGAAACTCGGGCCGTTAGGTTGGCGAGATTTCAACGGCGGGGCGACAACGGTCGAGCGAAAACTCGAAGCGATGGGATTTCGGATCGAACGGGGAAACGCGAAGCCAAACGGCGCGACGTTGAGCGTTGAGATGAGCGACATGCAGGATGAGGCCGAAGCATCGGGTGCATTTGATCCTCATAGTGTCGAAGACGCACGACGGAAGACCTTCGCCGCTATTGTCCAGCGACAAGGCCAGCGCGGATTCCGAAGTAAGCTGCTTCGTGCATACGGAGGGCACTGCGCAGTCAGCGGTTCGGGCGTAGTGGAAATCTTAGAAGCGGCACACATTGTTCCCTACCAAGGGCCGCAAACGAACCACGTCGGCAACGGTCTTCTGCTGCGCACGGACCTCCACACGCTCTTTGATCTAGGTCTGTTGGCGATTGAACCGAAGGCAAATGTCGTAATGATCGCCGCAGCGATGCGTTCCACGGAATATGGTGCGCTGCATGGGAAGAAACTGCGCCTTCCATCCGCCCCTCGGAATCGCCCAAGCGAAGCCGCGTTGGCGCACCATTACGAGAACAGTGGGTTAGCACTGTAGCGTTGTCATTCAGCACTGTTGGCGACCGTTGCGGGCGGCGCGTCATTGACTGCAACCCTTTCCCAGCGCAATGGTATGCCGCCGTGACCATTGGTACTGCTTCGACTGTTGCGTTCGTGGAAGCAGTCGGACCGTCGCCACCATTGCATTGTTGAACTGTCGGGTTCTCGGAGATGACGGTTGCTGTCGGCTGATGCCCCGTTGCACTTTATTGTTCGACTGTCAATGACTGTTGCCATTGGTACTGTAGGTGACTGTTTCAAACGGCAGCGACAAACCATACCAATGGTAGTGGGCCAATGCCACCACAGTGGTGGTAACCGGGCGCATTACCAATGCGGGACCATTGGTAGACGGTCTGTCAATGGTAGCCAGTGGTGTAGGTTCCAATGACCAACTGTACTGCACCACCGTTGCAATGGTGGACCGAGTGATCCTTTACTGGTCTACAGTTGCGTCACACTGTATAGGATTGCCAGGTGATGGTGACACGTCGTTCACCACTACTGTACCTGTCTGTCGGACCATCAGCCCACTGCCATGCAATGGTGGCACTCACTGTGCCAATGGTCGCCGCGCTGTTTGGCGGTCTGTTCCGTGACTGGTGTCATCGGTAACAATGGACTGGCTGGTGCCGCTGACTGATGACTACCAATGCTGGCAATTGCACGGTGGACTGATAGCACCCATCGCGACTGTCGCACTTGGTACCCGATCCAGTGGTGCGTTATTGTTGTGCCTGTTGCCTGTTGCCTGTTGCCTGTTGCCTGTTGCCTGTGATCGGTGATGGTAGGCGGTGACGGTATGGATATTGGTTGCCGGTGACGGGTAATCGTGGTTGGTGACTGTAGCCGATGGTAGTAGCCAATGACTGTCATCCGTTGCGTGTTGCAGTCGAACGATTGATGATTGATTGGTTGTTGCACTGATAAGGTTGCTGGCGACTGTTGCACCCGCGACTGTTGGCGATGGAAAACTCGCTGTCCCGACAGTCGTGCCAGTCCGTTCAATGGTTCAGCGGAACGGTGTCACTGTCGGTGGCCGACTGTTTCAGTCATCACGGATTCGTGAGCGCTCACCGGTGTTTCGGGCTATTAGTCCCGCGATCCGTGCTGACGATTCAGCACTCACCGGAAAAATGCGAGTGTCAATAAAGGCAAGGTGGTTCACAACGCTGTAGCTGGAATGTTGGCGCGATACCACAAAAAGGGTGCGGCGGCAACTCTTTATTGACGGGGGTTGCAGAATTTGAGATAATACAAATTCTCACAGCGGTGACAACGCATTTGGAAATGGAGTGTCATCGCGATGAGTATCAAGTGAAGGGTATTCGGCACCGTGCCGATAGCCCGCCTAAGCGGTGGCTTGTTCTGCTCACCGCGTCTATATGATTGTCTAGTCCGCCCGTCTCCACGAAAGTGCCGCGTGATCTCACCGGATTTGATTGGAGTGGGCGTATTTCTCCATAAAGCAGCCGTTCTGACCGCCCGCGCGTTGATATTCAATCAATTCGTTGGTCGATGAAGTACGGTCATGGCCGCGCGTAAGCTGCGCGGGACAATTCATTCCATGTATCAACAACAATCTACATACACGGAACCGGCGTGCGCCGCGTTCCAAGAAGGCAATATCCTGTCGGCGAATGCCGACGAAGCACCGGTCGCAGCGGTGTCGCAAGACTGCATCGACGGCATTACGAATGCCGCATTACAACAGCAGGCCGATCTGCCGCCGCCTGTCAGCCTGACGGTCCTGTTGTCGCCAGTACCTATTACCAAGTCGTTTTCATTGTCTCCCGAAGGCCAACTCGACAAACAGATACACGGCAACGTCTCGTCCGGCAAACTTCTCCTTCAGAACTTCGATTCCGTCGATGAGTTTGCCGAACTGCTTGAACTTCTGACGCCACAGCAGTGCTGCATCTACGGCGTCGCGCCCCATCCTGAAATGGAATTGATGACTGAGGCAGTGTGGCAAAGTGCTGGGCGTCCTAAGCACGCGATACCGCGTAAAGCATCCGCATTTGCGTGGCCTGCTGGTCTCGGCGTCCTCATGCTGGACTATGATGCACCGAAGGACGGTTCGGAACCGCTGGATCGCAACGATCTTTTTGATTTACTTCATTCTGTCTGCCCGGTGCTTGCAGAGTGCGATTCCGTGTGGATGCCAAGCACGTCCTCAGAAATCTACAACGCTGATACTGGCGAATGCCTTGCCGGAATTAAAGGGCAACGCATCTATTTCATCGTCGAAGACGCGGCTGATATTCCACGCGCAGGCAAAGAGTTGCTGGTTCACCTGTGGGCGGCGGGCCACGGCCACGTCGAAGTGTCATCGAGCGGTTCGCTGCTGGAACGGGGTGTTTTCGACTCGACGGTATGGCAGACAAATCGCATCGATTTCGCCGGTGGCGCCGACTGTAAACCTCCGTTGGAACAACGCCGTCACCCGTTGGTCCAGATAGCCGCAAAGCGTACCGTCGATACGAAGACCGTGATTCCGACTGCGCCCCCGGAAGTCGTCGCCGTTGCTGACAAGTACAAGGCCGCCGCGAGGATCGCTGTGGCAACCATAGCAGCACAGAAGCTCGACGAATGGCGCGAAGCACGGTTCGAACAATTTACGAAGTCAAATCCGACCATGCCTTCGGACTTAGTCACGCGCATGCTGGATTACGCTGTCGATCCACAGCGTAAGCAGCTCATGGCTGACTGGTCGATCACCGTGGTCGATCCTGAAGGCAATCATCAACCAGTGACTGTTGGCGAAGTCTTGGCTGACCCGCAGCGTTATGACGGAATGCTGACCCTTGATCCACTGGAACCCGACTACGACGGCGGACGTGTCGTCGGTAAGCTGTTCCTGTCCGGTCGCCAGAACCTGTTTAGTTTCGCCCACGGTGGCGTCAGCTTCGCGCTGTGCAACAAGGTAGTGAAAATCGAGAAGCGCAAAGGCTATGAACGCGAGATGGCCGACCATGTCATGAAGATCATGCGCGATCACCCGGAAATTTACGAATTCGGAAATTCGGTAGTACGCGTCATCGATGGCAAGCCTGTCGCGCTCAATGAGAATTCTCTTCGTTACTGGCTCGGTGGTATGGTCCAGTTCTATCGTCTGGTGTCCTCGAACGGTCATCAGGTCGAGGTTCTGGAAGACCCATCAGACAAGCTGTTCAAAATGATCCTGTCGCCGGGCGTTCCACGTAACTTCAAGCGGTTGAAGGCGGTGATTTCGGCGCCGACATTGCGGCCAGATGGCAGTCTGCTGATCGAACCCGGCTACGATGTTAAGACTGGACTGCTCCTTCAAGTAGATCACGAATTTGACATCACTGTTCCGATGTTCCCGACTGAAGAACAGGCACGGAAGGCGCTGGAAAAGCTGTGGTATCCATTCCGGCAATTTCCCTTCGTGGACCATCTCGGACGTTCGGCGCATCTCGCGGCGCTGTTGACCGCAGCCGTTCGACCTGCTGTGCCAGCCGTTCCGGCATTCGGTTATGACGCGCCAACGCAAGGTAGCGGAAAGACGTTGCTTGCACAGTGTGCCGCCTTGCTGACAACGGGTATTGAACCGGAGCTTTACCCGCCCGTCTATGACGATGCTGAAATGCGAAAGCGTCTGTTTGCAGCATTGCTGGCAGGTGATCGCGCGATTGTGCTGGATAACATTGTTGGCACGTTCGACAGCGCGTCAATGGCGGCCATGCTTACGACAGAGCAGTTCAAAGATCGTGTTCTCTCGAAGTCTGAAGTTTCTAGCGTACCGAACAACGCGGTCGTTCTGCTGACCGGCAACAACATGGTCCTGTCTGGCGACATGGCGAGGCGCGTCGTTGTCTGCCGCATCGATGCAAACGTCGAAACTCCTTTTGGACGATCTTTCGATGTAGACCCGCTTCCATACTGCCAGACGCACCGTCTCGAAATGATTGTCGCAGCGCTGACGTTGATCCGTTTCTGCCTGACATCCGCTGAGTTCAAGCCTGCAAGAGGACGCGTTGCTTCATTCGAAGAGTGGGACAAGTTCGTGCGTCAGACGGTCATTTTCATCGCGCAGACACTCGCACCGAACCAGTTCGGCGATGTAATGGACCTACTGAAGCAGAATCAGTCCGAAGACCCTGAACGTGATGGACTGCGCGATCTGCTATGCGCATTGCAGGCGTCCTTCGGCAGCCGTACATTTACAGCGAAGGAAATTTTTTCGGCTTGTGGTCGTGCATCTTCGTTCGATACAACCGATACAAGGTTGGACGAAGCCGTACTTGCAGTATCACCAAATCCGAAGCTCACCACCTCTGGAATCGGAAGGCTGCTGAAGTACCGGCGTGATCGCATCTGCGATGGTCTGTCACTGAAGGTCGCCAGCGACAATAAGAACGGGCGCACTTGGCGTGTAGTAGGCGGGTCGTAAAAGGAGATGTAGGAGGTAAAGGAGATAAAACTAAGTCCTTCAGAAAATTTATTAGCTAATCTTTAATAACTGAAGTGACTTGGTCGGAATTGTCTCCTTTATCTCCTTCGTCGCCCGCATTCAACAATTAACGGGGCTGGTACCCTGAATCCGCTTACAACCGGCTGGTCGCCATACGTCGCGCCTGTTGTCACTTATTAATCCATGACGGGCGTACAGCCCAACAAAATCCAAATAACCAACCATGAAACGAAAGAAAATCATTGCTGTAACTTCCCCGATGTACGAAGCCCTTTTCGGCGAAGACTCAAACAGCGACCTTCCCGCTGAAAATAAGCCTGCCACCGAAGGCTTTCCTATCAACGCTGTCGTCAGCCCCAATTGCGAAGAATATTGTGGCGAAGATAACGACAACAACGACGGGCCTTTCGAAAAGAAGCCTCGCTCTTTGGCCGAGATTTCTGAAGTCATTAAAATGCTTCGAAAGCAGATTTGGTATAACGTGAATTACCTGAACCTTCGAGAATCGATCAAAGAAGGCGAAATACAGGTCCTCAGCGACACCGAGTGGCATGCAATTAAATATCCAGAAAATCTGGACTACATCTCTGACGAAAGATGGGCCAGTGCGCAGAGGGCTGCGCAAAAGATCGAAGAGGAGATTGGTGCGGAAAACCTGGTGGTTATCGACGACATCGATCTGGAAAATTTGAACGGCAAGCTATCTGCACTCCGATATGCGTGTGGCGAGGAGTGGGAGCACTTGTACGCATAACCGCCCTATGTATTTGACTATTTTTTGTCTGCATGTGGGGCTGAGAATCGTGGAAAGGACCGCAAATTCTGGAAGACGTAAGGTATCGAACGCGACTGCATAAACCTCAGTGGTAAAGGCGACCTACGGTTATAACTGCGTGGTCATGCGCGGATATGACAATATAGACGTTTTCCAGTTGCTCGAATCGCGACGTGCGCCCATAGGTGCGATATAGCTGTCGCATCGCACGCCGTGTCATTGTTATCCGAATCGCTCCACGGCCATCGTGTTCGTGGTCTCCAAAATCCACGATAAGGGGAATGCAAGCATCCGGGATTCCACGTTGCTGGCAACGCATTTTCGAATGTTTGGTCCGCAAAATGCGTTCGAATCGATTCGATAGGTAATCGACATTTGAGTTGGATGATTCGCCCATGATTGATCTCCTCTGGTTAATGCGAACATTTTCCTCAGGGTGCTGAATAACTGCAAGTTCCCAAAAGAAGCCTTCTGTCGTGCTTGCTTTGCGCAATGACATCCAACTGAATAAACAATCGATTCGAATCCGACAGCCTACTCAGGGCGAATTTTTTGTCTGGGGGAAATGGCGATACTTAGACCGCGCACCTCATGGGACAAAAAGGCGTACCACCCTTTTGTCCGCCGTGCCTGTTGCTCAGGCCAGGTGCGCAGGGACGGCGCAATGCTTCTCCACAGCCAAGGTTGCCCGCGACGTCAGGCGGAGGACTATTGCATTGAGCGTGCCGAATGCAAGCCAAGTCCGATGATCCGCGAAGCGTACAAAAGGTAGTGCACTACCTTTTGTACGCAATGTCCGAAACCGAGCACTTGCGTACACACCTTTTCGATGTGTCCGAAAAATAGCTTGTATACGTTGCGTACACCTGGTACGATTCGTACCTCCTTTACGGACACATGAGGTGCGGATGACTCGACTATTTTGCTATTGCCGTGTTTCTACCGTCGATCAGACGACGGACAATCAAGTACAAGAAATCGAAGCAGCCGGGTTCACAGTAGCAAAGCAGCGAATCATCACAGAGACAGTTTCCGGTTCAGTGCCTGGGCGGCGACAATTATCTTGGCCGGTCGTTGACGATTGTTTTGGCCGGTGGTGAGGAGTCGGAGGCGGCGTAGCCGCCGGAGACGACGAACCAC